>LNFE01000286.1 GCA_001464575.1 Acidobacteria bacterium Ga0077553
AACACCGAGCTGCTGACGAAGGGCCAGAATCTCAAACTGAAGCGCCGTACGCTGGCGAAAGAAAGCCAAGAAAGCCGCCGCCAGCGCCAGAAGCGGAGGCGAAAAAGGGAATCGATGGAGAACGGCAACCCCATATTTATCAGCAACTTCGAGATTTGCGAGAACCACAATCTCGGTTTTCTTGGGAGAGAGGGCGTTCTTCTACCCATTGTTCCCACAGGCTGCTGGTCTTCAGGAACTAGACGAAATAGACGAGCGGCCCCAGGGCAGTGACTTCGCCATGGGAGGTCCCAGAGGACGTCGACCCGCCCGCCGAATGTGTCGAGCTTGGAGTCGTCGGTAGGAGGAACGAGAGCGGTTTCGGGTTCACCCTTTGGGTGAGTGGCGCGGCGGGAGGTCGCCTTCGGCATCTCCCTTAGGTTCAATCAGTTGCCGGCTCTCGCAACCGCGCAATGGGGTTCAACTGCCGAAAATAGCATCAACGGACTCGACCGCTCCGACTGGGAGCGCACCAAAGAACACCTCGCCAATCTCTCGGCCAAGAAAAATAGGGGGAGCTTCCCGGCTCTCGCCGGCCGCTCCCCCTTCCGGAATGGACTACGGGTTAGAGTGCGCTAAACCGTCCCCCTCCTTCGCCAGAGCGCCGCGACCACTAAGCCAAGCCCGCTCAGCGCCATCGTCGCCGGCTCTGGAACATCCGAAACACTCACCCCGAACGCCTGCCGGAACTCGCCGGACCCGGTTTGGCAGCTGCCGCAGGTCAGTGGATTGTCCGTGAAGTAGTCCACCAGCACCACCAGTTCACCCATGTTCAGCGCCCCCACGGGAGCCGCCGCGTCAATCAGGAAAGCTCCCACGCCAGTAACTCCCTCCGGAGAGAACGTCTGGATCCAAGGGTTCGCACCCGGCGCGAGCGAGAAGTCCACCGGACCGCCCAACGGCCCGATTCTGTCGATGTACACGCCCAATCCTGGGTTCGTCTCGAATTCCAAGTACGATCCCAACACCGAAATCCAGTACAAATCGTCCGAGGTCAGCGAGAACCCCCAACCCACCGTCTGGCCCGGCGCCCCGGATACCGTTGGCGGGCTCAGGGTAAACCGCGGAGCCGCCCAAGCCGCCGGAACCGGCGTCATGAGAATAAGTAGCAAAATAAGCTGTTTCATCGTAATCTCCTTCCCTAACGGAACATCGTCACCGTTACAATTCCCGGCGCCGCATTCGCGGCTTGATAGCTCACCGAGAAACTAACCCGGGTTGCCGTGGCCGGCCAGTCAAACAGCACGCTCGCCGTGGCCGAACCGCCCGGGGCGACCCCGCCAAAAATCACCGACATCGCCTGCGCTGGCGCCACGGTCCCAGAACCCGATACCACACGGATCCCGGAGATCCCGGTAATCCGAGCGTCCACTGCCGCCCCCGGTCCGGTGTTTGAGATGGTGAACGGCACAATGCGTTGATCCCGGCCCGGACCGTTCAGCCGCACGCCGGAGGGCGCCAGCTTTAAGATCGCGTCCCCTGCCGGAGTGAAGTTCGCCACAATGTTCAGCGGCGCAGTCACCCGGATCACCTGCGCCGGCTCTGCCGAATTCACATCGCCGGAGTAACCCGCGAACAGGTAACCACTCGCCGCCGTTGCCTGCAAGGTAGCGAACAGTCCACCGGTGTACCACCCGGCGCCGGATACCGTACCGCCTGCGAGCGGGGAGGCCGTAGTCGTCACTAGATACTGGGCCTGGTACGTCGCCATCACCTGCATCGCCGAACTGCCTACGGTGATTGTCTGCGTCGCCCCTGGGCCCGTGCTCCATGAGACGAACTCATAGCGGGTCCCGCGCGCCCCGCCTATCGCCGACCCTGCGGTCAACGTGTGTTGCGTCCCCGGAGCCCAGCGGAAGACTTGCGGAAGGTTCACCGCGGCGCCATCCACAATCGCGGTCGCTCCCGGCGCATTGGCGCTCACGGTCACCTCTGTCGCCTCCTCCAGCGCAAATCGCGCAATCAGGCTCTTCGGTTCATTCATCACCACGCTCACCACCGCCTGCGTGCTGTTAACACTGCCGATCCACTCAATGAAACGGTATCCCGGCAATGGAGTCGCCTCCACGGTCGCCGTCGTTCGATCCGGGAGATAACCGTCCGAAGCCGGTCCCATCGGATTAAATCGCACGGCGCCCCCCTGCTGCGACTGAGGCAGCAGCCGGTAGTGGATGTCGAACTGACCCGTCAACTCACCGCCGCCGGCCAACGCCGAATACTGCAACTCCTCACCCGGCCGGTAACCCGCCGGAGTTGTCCAGCCCCGCGGAATGGTACGCATCCCGTCGGCCGTCCGGCCCTGCATCCGCAGCGTGTGCTGGCTACCCGGCGCCCATACGAACTTGGTCTGCGCCAAATGGTTAGTCCCGTCCACCCTCACGGTCTGGTTGGCCGGCGTTGTCGAAACCACCGTCTGCTTTACCTTCTCAAACACCACGGGCACCCGCAGTTCTGGAGCCGACGCCGACGAGAAGACCACCTCACCTGTATGCTGGCCCACGCCCAACGCCTGCGCGGCCACGACAATTCGGAACGCTCCTGGCGCCTTCAATCCCGCCACCGGCTCCACGACCAACCACGGCACCGCGGGCGAAAACGATACGTCTATCGGCGTTCCCGACAAGGTGCCCAGTTCGATCTCTTGCGCCGCGCTGTTCTCTCCCAGCAGCCTCAACACGCCCCCCGGCTGCCGGGTCAGCCCCGTCTGCACGAACACCGTCACCGGCAGCACCAGCGAACCCAATCCCTGCCCGGTAAGGGCGTCGGTCACAGTCACGTTGCAAGTCGTCCTCCCCACTGGCAGGTCCCGGATCGGATCCGTCGTGCCCACCAATAGAGTTGAGCCGGACAAAGAAGGCTTCAGCCAACTGCACGGCGAAGCAACCTTCGGATTCGCTCCTAACCCCGTCAGTTGCACGGACTGCGAAGGCAGTTGACCGCCCGCGGTGAACCGCATTTCCACAACACTCGGGCTCGGTACGATCCGTGGCGTAATCGTCACTTGGAACGGCTCCGATGTCGCCCCCAGATTCTGTCCATCTCCCGTGTAGGTAGCCACGTACCAGTGCGTTCCCAGAGGCAGATTGGAGACCTCCGGCTTTGCTAGGGCCGTATCGTTCCCAGTCCTCACCACCGAACCGGCTGCTACAGTATCCACCCCGTTTTCAATTGACTGGCCGTTTTCCAGCCGGTAGAACTTGTAGTCTCCGGTCATCTGCACCCCACCCGTTAAGGTCAACCGCAACACCACCGGACTTCCCTGCCGGGCCACTGCGGGCTCCGCCCCAGCCGTCATCCGCGGTGCCGCTTTCACAATCAACCGCACCGAAATGCTGATGCCCTGGTTGGCGACGCCCAAATCCAACTGCCCCAAATACTCTCCGGACGGCAAGTTACTCGCGCTTGGCGCCATTCCCACCTGCAGTACATAAGTGCCCTGCGCCAGCGCATTCGCCGGCAGGTTATAGTCAAGCGGCAACGCCGCATCGAACTTACTACCGATTACGGTACCCGGAGCCGCGCCGATCAACACGCTTTGCGGCGTCGGCAGTCGCCCGCCCGGGTTCATCCGGAAAACCAGGCTCGTCGTACTCACCGTCAGGTTGGGAACGTTCACCATCGTGTAACGCAGCCAAACCTGCCGCCCCAGCGCGATCTTCGCTAACGCTGCATTCTGAAATCCGTTTTCCGGCGCGCCAAACTCCCATGTGTCGCCGAACTCCCGAGCGCATTGCGCGTTGGCCAGTTCCAGATTCCAGGGAACCTGCGCCGCCGTGATCCGCCAGTTCCTGTCCTGCAGCGGGCTCGCGAACTCCCGCTTCGTAGCGCAGGCTACGGAGAAGGCGTTGTTGGCCGGAGCGGAGCTCCAGCGTCCGTTCGCGTTCAACGACGCCGGCCCGTTCCGGCCCCAATCGTTCTCCGCCCAACTCCAAATCATCGCCGCCATCCGCCGGTCCGGCGTACTCCGCTGGCTTACGTTGTAACTGGAGTCCAGCGAATGAATGAAGTCCAAGCCAATCGACGCGACGCCGCACTTGGTCGCCTTCGCCACGTCTTCTTCCCATAGCACGCCCGTATCGGCGCTGCCCGTATTCGTCTTCGCCCTGCCCTCCGCCACGTCCCACCACGACGTCGGCTTCGTCAGTCCGCGCTGGACCGGGTCCAGCCCGTCGTGGGCTGTACAGGTATCGAAGTTCTGGTCTTTCGGATGGTTATCCTCCTGCACCAGCCCCACCGCTTTCCACACAAATGGCGAACTCACGTGGGTAGGCTGGTTATGCTGCACCACGATAATCGACTTACGCGCGGCGAGAATTTCCCCAAGCGTCGGCCACCGCTGCGTCCCGGAGGGAACACGATACACCCGGTTGTTCAGATACCGCGCCACCTCGTCATACATCTCCTGGATCTTATTCCCCATCGCTCGGTCGTTATCCAGCTTGATGTACACCACCTGCCCTGGATTGGCGTCCACCCAGTCGGCGATTTCCTTGAGCGCGAACCCGAACAGCCGGTTGCCGTAACCCGGCAGCCCGCAAAGCGCCGTGTTCGACGCATGGCACAGACGCATCGCGCCGTCGGAGATCGGAAAGCCCAGCGGCACTGCGAACATGGCGTAGTATTTCGGGTCCAACTCCAGCATCCGCGCTCCCGCGTTTAACTGGTCCGTGATCGACATCACATGGTTCGTATACAGGTCAGAACCGAAGCCCTGGGTGCTATTCGAGTACGCATTGTGCGCCGTCGGCCACGTAATGAAGTTAATCGGCGTGTCTTTTCCGATTCCCACCGACTGATTCTCCAGGGCCCATCCGGTCCAGAAAGTGTTCCTGGTCCCATAGCCATTCCGGCTCTTATTCACGCAGGTGCCGTCCTGATTCGTCAAATCGTGTTCACAGGCCCGGTTGTCTCCGGCGACCATGTTGATCCGCTCCCAGTCTCCATGGGTGCAAGCGCGCTGGTTCAAGTTTCCGCAATCGTAGGTCCGTTGGGCGAAACCCGGCGCTAGGCTTAGTAAAGCCAGCACACTCAGTCCCAACCGTTGCCGTAATGGGTTCATCGTTCCTCTCCTTCACCGGCGGCCGCGTTCATTCGCCAATCCGCCTGCCCTGAATGCGACGGCCAGCCCTTCGCACCCTCACTCCTCCACTCTTTTTTTCACCGCTCCGGCCGGGTTTACCCCCCAAGAGAAGCAAGCCACCAGATTCACCGGCCTAGGAACCGGCAAGGTCACCGCCACCGGCGCCGAGTTCACATTCCCGGTAAGCCCGGCAAACGCATAACCGGTCGCCGGGGTCGCCTGCAGCGTCGCCGTCGCGCCGTCGGCATACCAGCCCCCGCCATGAACCGTTCCCGCAACCTCCGGGAAAGCCGAGACTGTCACCTGTAGGCGGCATTAATCATAGTCTCGGCGCGACGGCTTAGCGGCTGGAACCGCGACTCGAATTCGGCGCAGGATCTCAAAAGCGATAGTCGCCACACCGAAGCGGACCCTACACGATGAGGGCGAAGCGATTGGGAATGACCTGCCCCTCAAAACCGTCCATTTAGAAATATGAAATCAGCTTTCTCCGTTACCAATAGCACGCGCTCCACAGCATCCCGAACGCCGGCGGCGTCCGGTAGTCCAAACTGCTATGGGGCCGCTCGTAGTTGTAGTCCTGCCGCCAAATCGCCGCTCGAGCTCGCGCGTCCCAAAGGTGCGGAAACCAGTTCACGTTTAAGAACTCTTCCCGTATCCTCCCG
>LNFE01000287.1 GCA_001464575.1 Acidobacteria bacterium Ga0077553
CGATACCGGCTCAAACAAGCGGAGGGCATCGCCCTTGTCCGTTCCAACCGTGAGGAAGGCCGCCAACCACTCGCTTTTGCTTCTCGACCGTTCATCCTAAGTGGACTACCGATCCGCCGACCGCCCCCGGAGCAACTCCTCTTCGAGCGGCGAAATGGCAACTTCCTCCTCCAGATCACTGGCCACCCGCAGTTCGGACTTCTGTTCGGTCAGGACCGATTGGTCCTCATCTACCTAGCGACATTGGCGGTCCGCCAGAAAAGCCAAACGGTCCGATTCCGGTCGGCGGCCGAGATGCTCGACACCTTCGGCATGGCGAAGGGCGGCAAAGAGTACCGACGGATTGTGGCGGCCTTTGAGCGGATATTTGGCGCCACCATGTTCTTTTCGACCGAATCCACGCGCTCAACCGCAACGGTCATTCACCGCAGCCGGTTCAACTTCTTGAAGGAGGCGGAGATCTGGTACAGCCGCTCCGGGGATGTGCCGCCAGGTCAGAACACGATCACCCTCAGCGACGAGTTCTATTCCGAGATCTCCGGCCATCCCATTCCCGCCGATCTCGAAGCAATCAAAGTGCTCGCCGCCGCGCCGGCGCTCCTGGACTTGTTCATGTGGCTGAGCTACCGGTGCTTCGTTGCAAAAGGTCCCGAGTCGACTCCGCTCTTCGGCCCGTTCGGGCTCACCCAGCAGCTCGGCTGCGTTGAGTATTCCCGACCAAGCCGATTCCGGGCCATGCTCGAACAGTGGCTGCAAGCGATCCGTGCGCTCTGGCCAGAGTGCTCCGCGGCGATCAGCGAAAATGAAGCGTACCTCCAAACCGGTCGTTCCATTGCGGTTCTTCGCCCGACAGCGAATGACTAATTCTGTTCAGGACAACTCACAGTGCCAGAAGTTGATGCAGGCGCTCGAGGACCAATCGAATTCGCGACTGACTCATTGCGTCGGGCAGCAGATAGCCCGAGAGCGCGTCCTCGAACCGCGGATTCGCCATGAGTTGTCCGATCTCATTGTGAAGGAAAGCAACAAGCTCGACAGGCTCGCGCCCTACTTCTGCAACCAAGGACGGCCGCCCATCAAGCACCGTCACCACATCCTCCAGATCCTTGCTGGCGAAGAGGTCTCCTTGTCCCCGCCCTCTGAATGCTTCCAGTTTTGTCGCTAGGAAGTAAGGGGCAGTCACGACACGAATATCGAGGTCCGCGGAAATCCGATACACTACCGCCGCCTTCATTGAAGCCCGGTACCACCGATTGGAGAATCCGAGAATGTTCTCATCGAGCGGCATCACGTCGAGAATTACCGATTGCTGAACCCAGCGGCACACCGGCGCGCCCGGGGTCGTATCTTCGGAAAACCCAAGACTCCGCAGCCGCTCTCCAAATGCAGCGTATTGCGAATAGGACAGAATCTCCGCAAGGGCGTCGACGTCGATGGTGACGCGCGGCTCTCCAGCGGCGGAATCGGTGATGAGTAAGCCGGTGACCGCGCCGCCCACAAAGACGAGTTCGTCCAGCAAAGGGCTGAGCAATTTCGTTGTTTTTATCAGATACTGGCGGTTGCGATCGTTCATTGCGTCGTCTTAAGCCGCTTGCTGAGCGCCTGCTCAGCAAGTTTTCGCTCGCGTGGACGGCCACTCCTGAGGGCATCCGCCAGCGCCAGTAGCTCGTAGAACCGAAAATCCCTGGTCGCGGCAAACGGAGCAGTTTTGTACAGCGGAGCCAAAGCAATACCCCGTGCAGCGCCGTCCGCACTCGGCCACACCGGAATCGGTTCGGAGCCCGCCGCGATTATAGTCTGCAGCGGTTCAGCTGCATACGAGGTCGGGGTTCCACGCGTGAGTTCACCACGCTCAGCGGGAAATACATATTGTAAGCCGTGCACGAGAAACTCTTCCAATGCGGCGAGGTTTGGACGATTCATCAATTCTGGTCCATGGAGAAGGTGGCAAGCAGCCGCGCGCTTTACGCATGCGTGAACCTCAGACGCACTCATTTGGAGTTCGCCCGCCAACTGGGCGTACGGGGGCCGTTGTGACCCGGCGGCCACAATCTTAAGCACGACGAAGACATCCTGAGGCTTCAGCACCACAGCTTTATTCTACATTCGCCATTCGCGATTCGCGAATGGCGAATGGCGAAGGTATGATTATTCCAGTCGTCAACGTTCTGTTCAAATCAACTGGCGTTCCGCCGGAGACGTCTGTAGCTCGGCCGCGTTTTTCGAAGGTTGAAAATCTCGCACGCTATTGCGGGTGTTGCCAAGTGTGGTGGGACGAACACAACGAAGCGTGGGTGGTTCTCGCAAAGCCCCAACTTTGCTGAAAATTGGCGGTATCTCGTTTTGTGCACCCGATGGAAGATCGCTGGAATTTCGCGCCACGGATCCGGCGCGGCGTTTAGCTACCCCGCACGGACCTGTGCGGGGAGCGTTCATCAATGGCGGACCAATTAGGAAGCGGCAACCGGTTCTGCGTTGTGCAGAAGTGACGTGGGTTTCATTTCGGTCCCGTTGACGCGTTATCTAGAAGCTGAAACGAAGTGAAAAACGGATCGTCCGCTCGCCGCCCTCGACGGAGCCGCTTGTCGTCAGCGCGCTGGTCACGGTCATGAATCCGGCGGCGCTCACGGTGGAACTGGGATTGACAAACTTGGGCGTGTTGCTTACATTAAAGGCTTCCGCCCGGAACGGCATCCTCCAGCGTTCAGAAAAGTTGAAGTTCCTGAACAAGCCCGCATCCAGATTGATCACGCCTGGTCCCCGCAGAATATTGCGGCCGGTATTGCCGAAGCGTACCGCGGTTACCGGAGCGAAGGCGGTAGGGTCGAAGTAGGGAGTGTTGCGGCCGATTGCGCCGAACTTCGTAACGTCGCGCTTAACTTGATCGGCCGTCTGTGTGTTGCCCGGGGCGTTCAGTGAGGTGTTGGCTGACGTAACAGTAAAGGGCGTGCCGGAGTAAGCGCTGAAGATCCCGTTGACCTGCCATCCGGAAGGCAGCGTTTTGACGACTGCATTTGCCGTTCCCAGCTTAGGCGTCTCGTAAACCCACGCCCATCTGTGGATCTCGCAAATCTCGAAGTTGCTGATAAATTGGGGGTTGCCTTTCTTCCTTCCATTCCTTTGCTCGCCTCCGTTGGTGGCGCTGGCGGCGGCTTTCTTGGCTTTCTTTCGCCAGCGTACGGCGCTTCAGTTTGAGATTCTGGCCCTCCGTCATCAGCTCGGTGTTCTGCAACGGTCGGTGAAGCGGCCGAAACTGACCGCCGCTGATAGATTCCTGTGGGGCTGGTTGTCGGCGGTCTGGGAGGATTGGCGACTGAGTGCCGCCATTATGAAGCCGGCGACGGTGATCGGTTGGCATCGCAAGGGCTTCGGACTCTTCTGGACGTGGAAGATTCGGCGGGGGAGGCCGGGGCGACCGGCAGTCCCGGCGGACGTCCGGTCCTTGATTCGTGCGATGAGCCGCGACAACCCTCTCTAGGGCGCACCGCGGATTCACGGGGAACTACTCAAGCTTGGCATTGCCCTCGGCGAATCGAGCGTGAGCAAGTACATGGTTCTCCGCTGCAAACCGCCATCGCAGACTGGGCGGACCTTCCTGGATAATCACGTCAAGACCATGGTTTCGGTCGACTTCTTGACGGTGCCGACAATTCGATTCCGGGTGCTGTATGTATTTCTAGTGCTGACACACGACCGCCGCCGGATTCTCCACTTTGCCGTAACCGCTCATCCCACTGCGCAGTGGACCGCGCAGCAAGTCAAGGAAGCCTTTCCCTGGGACACCTCGCCCCGCTATTTGCTGCGCGATCGCGACCGGATATTCGGGAAAGATTTCGTGGATCAAGTTAAAGCCATGGGGATCAACCAGGTGCTGTCGGCACCGCTTTCCCCTTGGCAACGCGCTGGTGTCGAACGGGTCATCGGCACCATCCGCCGCGAGTGACTGGACCACGTAATCGTGTTCGGAGAATGAAGCTTGTATCGTCACCTGCAACGTTTCGTGGACTGCTATGATCGGAGCCGGACGCACCTGGGATTGGAGAAGGACTCTCCAGTTCCTCGCCCGATCCAATCGGCGGACATGGGGCGGGTTATTGCGATGCCGGAAGTCGGCGGCCTGCATCATCGTTACGAGCGCCGAAGCGCATAGAGGCATCTTCGACGCGATCCCATCCGCACTTGGTCTGTGCCCTTGCACCGCCCTATTGAGGGACACCGCGGCCGCGGCACGAGGCCTTTTGGCGAAGCGGCCAGAGGCGTTGCGAGCCGACGACATCGCGCGAGTGAAGTCCGAAGACGCCCGATCAAAACCGGAACGGCTATGTAATCCATCCGGTCACGCGTCAAGACAAGGTTTCCGAGAACGACAGTCTTCAGTGCGGATTCGCTTGTCTAGGAATTCAACTAGATTAGGCACGTCATCCGCGGTGAAGAGGGGGTTGCGCGCGAGTTGTTCGGCGAAGTGGGATGAGTACAGCGGGTCGTTCTTCACCGGGTTGTAATTGTGGAAGTACGCCCAGGCATGGGCGTCGACGGCACCGATACCCTGGAATGCTGTGTGGCAATCCGCCAAGTACATTCGGTATTGACCAACCTGAACCGACGGGTGGAGGACATCGCGCACCCGGCCGCCGACAAACGTGGCAACCTCATTTTTGCCCCACACGGAAGATACCATTTTTACTTCGGCGAGGACGTCGGCGCGGTGGACGCCGAGGGGAACGGGATTAGCGCGTTCTATACTGTGCCCGTTCGGCGGGTCGGGAGCGGAGGCGATGGCGGTACCAAGGGCCTAACGCTTGCGTCGCGCCGCCCAAAACTGGGCTATAGTAACGCAGAGCAGTCAGCCAGGAGACACTGAATGGCAAACTTCTTCCGGGAGCAAGAATCGATAGCGTGAACAACTGGCTCAGGGTGACCTCGTCGGCTCAAGCAAGCAAGGGGCATACCAGCGGCACCCATCGTTTGATGGCGCCGCGGGAGACGATGGAACGGTTGCGGCCGCTGCTGCCCCGAATGGGCATCACGCGGTTAGCCAACGTCACCGGCCTGGACCAAATTGGAATCCCCGTGGTGATGGCTTGTCGTCCGAATTCCCGCAGCTTGGCCGTGAGTCAAGGAAAGGGGATGGACCTGGACGCCGCGAAGGTCTCGGCGGCGATGGAATCCATCGAGAACTACCACGCTGAGCGTATTGCGCTGCCTCTTCAACTGGCAACGTATCGAGAGCTTTAGGCTAGCGCAGCCATTTTCATCCGGACTACCCGATTCTGTGGGTTGAAGGAGAGGACTTGTTTGGCCACGAGAAGATTCTTGTGCCCTTTCAGTTGGTCCACACCGCGTATACAAAAGAGTGGGGCTTCGACTTGAATTGTTTCTCCGCTGATACGACCGGCCTGGCTTCGGGGAACCATGTGTTGGAGGCGGCCAGCCACGCCATCTGCGAAGTGGTTGAGCGGGACGCTTCCGCGCGCTGGGAGCGGCTTTCGGACCTGGAGCGGGAAGCCCGCAGGGTGGATCTCGACACCGTCAACGATCCGCTCTGTCGCGAAGCTCTGGATCGCTTTGAACGGGCGGACGTCGCCGTATCCGTACACGACATCACTAGCCCGGTTGGGATTCCCGCCTTCGAATGTAAAATCATGGATCGCCACGCCAATCCCATTCGGATGGTTGCTCCTGCGGGCGGGTTTGGATGCCATCCGGTGCGGGGGATCGCCCTGCTGCGGGCCTTAACCGAAGCCGCGCAGAGCCGATTAACGTTTATTGCCGGGTCGCGAGACGACATGCCGTGGCAGGACTACCGCCGTATGCAGGATCCGGAATTGCAGGCGGAACAGAGGGAAAGGGTGACCAAACGAGGTGTCGTGCCGTTTTCCGCCGCGCCTACCTTCCTATCCGAGTCTTTTGAAGCCGATGTGGCGTGGGAGCTAGAGTGTGTTCGGCGGGCAGGATTCCAGCAGGCGATTCTGGTCGATCTGACGCTCAAGGAGTTCGGCTTGCCGGTGGTCCGGGTGCGGATTCCCGGAATGGAAATCCTCGCGCCGCGACACGCCGCGAGCGGTTCATGCGGTCGGTCGCCGGGGGATAGCCACTCGTGACGGCGGTCATTTTCACGGGCCCCACGATTTCAGCGGTCGACGCCCGGGCGGAGTGCCGCGGTGATTTCGAGCTACTCTGCCTGCCCCCGGCGGCGCAGGGAGACGTTTACCGCGCGGCTCTAGAAGGACCCGCCGCGATCGGGATCATCGATGGCTATTTCGACCGCGTCCCATCTGTTTGGCACAAAGAGATCCTTTGGGCGATGAGCCAAGGCATTCCCGTATTTGGCGGTGCGAGCATGGGAGCGTTGCGGGCCGCCGAACTGGAGGTTTTCGGCATGGTGGGAGTCGGCTTGATTTTCGAGGCGTACCGGGACGGAATCCTGGAAGACGACGACGAGGTGGCCGTGGCGCATGCTTCGGCCGAGTACGGCTTTCGAGCTGGCTCGGAGTCGATGGTGAACATCCGGGCGACACTTGCCAAAGCGCAAGCCGAGGGTGTGGTGGGAGAAGCCGCCGGGCGAAAGATGGTTGACGCCGCGAAGAGACTGTTCTACGCGGAGCGCACGTTTCCCGGCGTATTTGAATCTGTCGAAGGAGTTGATGCCTCCGAATTAGACCAGTTCCGCCAGTGGCTGCCCACCGGACGAGTGGACCAGAAGCGGCTGGATGCGGCCGCGGTGATCCGGGTGATCGATCGCTTCCTGGCCGAGGGAACGGAGCCCAAAGCAGTTAGTTACCATTTCGAAAGGACTCACCATTGGGAGGAGATGATTCGCTTATGCGAAACAAGAACCCGGATCGGACCGGATGCCCTGGTGCTGAACGAATTACGCCAAGACCAATTCCGGATGGAGCGGGCCCGGGAAGGAGCGTTGGGCTGGTGGCTGGGCGCGCTACAGGCCGAGCGTCATCGGGAACTTGTAGGCGCGGAGGCCATCCTGGAACAATCCGCGGCCCTGTGCCGGAACCATGGCTTGGCGAGTGAGGAAGACGTGGAAGCCTGGCTGAGGCGGCAACACACGAGCCGGGAGCAATTGAGCCGGATCTTTGAAACAAGCGCGCTGCTTGCGCATACGGTGGAATCGGCAAAAGTGGCTCTAGAACCAGTGCTGCTGAACTACTTGCGATGGACCGGCGAATACCAGTTGCTGCTCGATTGCGCGGAAGCGCGAAGCGTGACGGATTGAAACCGTTCCAGCGCGATCGGAGCAGAGCGTCTGGCTCAACCGACTTCAACCACCGCTTCTCCTTTGACCAAGCTCTCCACCAAGTCAGAAAATCCAGAATGGATGGCGATACTGTTTTTGCCTGGAATCCACTTGGCGCTCAGGACGAAGCGTTGGCCAGGGTCACCCATTCTCACCTTTTGATCATAAAGGTACTGAACCCCTTCATGCTTGATCCCCTCATGGGAGACGCCGCCGGATTTGTCGGAGGAGGCGACGGGAAGCATCATTACGACCTCTCCGTAGACGGGGTCTTTCACCGCAGGAAGCAGCTTGTAACTACCCTTCGGAATGTCGGCTCCGGATTTGAGATAGCAGGTCACGAACATTCCGTTGATGATTCCTCGGAGCACACCGCCATTGATGCTTATCATAAGTCGAGATTCCTAGTGTTTTCTAATTTGCCTGTGTCGCCTCAGGGAAATAACAGGAAACGGATCGAAACGAATTTGCCTTGGGCTGAGTATATTTGACTTTTACGAGCGCGGCAACGACGTTTCTTGTCGGCGAGCGGACGCCTGCCACTCGCGCTCCCAGCGGAGCGCAAGGCGGCGGATGGCTTCCTGTTGCCGTTCCAACAGCACGTGCCGATGCGTGGAAGTTGTGTCGCCCGCCAGTCCTCGAGCGACCGCGTGGAGGCTGCGGGCCGGATCTCCCCTTCGCAGCCAAGAGCCCGCCAGGTGGCACTGGGTAGCCGGGTCATCCGGATGGACGCGCTCTGCCTGTAGATGGGAATCGTGTGCCTCATCATGCCGCCCGGCACTGGTGAGTGACTCGCCGAGAACGTTCCACAGCCAGGAGCTGTAGGAAGGATTCAACTCGAGGGCAGTTTTCGCCAACTCGATGGCGCGGGAATACTCGTGCAACTGTTCGCGGGCGAAGACAGCCGCTTCTCCGATCAGGAGCCAGTTGCGGGGATTGCTGTCGACGGCAGCGTGGAAGCAGCGGAGGGCCTTGGCCCGGTCGCCCGACTGCGCCGCAGCGCGGGCTTCCGCCGTCAGCGCGGCGCTTCGTTCGCTAGCTTCGGCCGAGAACCGATCCAGGAACACACGGCGACACTCGGGCGGCGCGGCGCGATGGATCAATCTCGCGTGGATGCGGAGATCGTCGTCCCCGGGTGGCGACTCGATTTGCAGATCCGGGCAGGCGCGGAGCAACGTGCGCGCCAGCAGAGAGAAGTCGAGACCCATCGCGGAGGCGGGTCCGAACCATTGGCCGGAGACGAAACGGGCCGCGTCTTCCTGGCGAGTGGCACCGTAGTCATTGAGGATAATGAACCCCGCCGGTTCGAGATTAGCGATGACGGCGTTCAGGCAACGTACGGCACCGTGATTGAAGGCAAAGACTTGGCCGGGCAGAGCGGAGTCCGGGTCCAATGCGGCGAAAGCATCGCCGGGAAGTGGCAGGAATGCTCGTTCGCCCTCCAGCAACGGCGGCAGCGACAGCAACGCGGAAAGGTCGCCAGCGGCGGCGCGCTGCCGGATTTCAGCAAGGCTCAGGGAAGTGTACTGACAGAGGCGGTCGGGGTGGTGGTCGATCCAGGTCCGCACGCAAAGCTGTTCCCAGCCGTCGGCAGCGCGACGAACCGTAGAGCTGGGAAGGGTATCGAGGATGTAGTTGCAGAAGAAGGCGCGGAGCGGGCGATCCATGCCGATGGTCGGCGCGTCAGCATCTGCGACGCCCATGCGAACATGGCCTGCGTGCCGGGCGAATACCTGGTTCGTGGCCCAAAACTCGACGGTGGCGGGGGAGCGGTCCGTGACGTTGTAGGTCAATCGGTCGTAGAAATCCCGCGCCGCGCTTCGACACAAGGCGTGGAACTCGTCGAGAAAATAGCGAGCAAAGAGTCCGGTACCGGCACCGACCTCGAGAACCGAGATCTCCTGTTCACCCGGAGGTTGTTGCAGACAGTGGGCGAAGAAGACGGCTGCGGAGTCCGCTGACAGCCTACCGTCGTTATTGACGCTGAATGGGACGCTACCGTCGACAAACGAGGCTACGCCATTGGCCAGCCAGTGCGCATCGGCCAAACGCCACTCCAAGCCCTCGGCGACCGGAACGAAGTCATGGATCAGCTCACGCCAGGCGGGAGCATCCTTGAGAATCTCCAGCGGAGAACGATGGGGGGGACGGTCGGGCTGCGGCACTAAGATGCATCATACGACAAGGAGATCTGGGGATCGCCGGATCAGCAGCCAGCAGAGCGGCCGAGGTGCTCCGAGAATCCGGGCCAGGGCGCTGACCAGGAAAAGGAAGGGTTTAGCATCCCGGCACAGCAACGCCTTTTCCGCGAATACGCCCAGCAGAACAATATCATCATCGCGGAAGAATTCGTTGACGTTGAAACCGCCAAAGCCGCCGGTCGCACCGGTTTCTCGAAGTTGTTGGCGTACCTCACGCAGCACCGCAATCGGGTCCGCGTCATTCTCGTAGAGCAGACCGACCGGCTCTACCGGAACATCAAAGATTGGTCGACATTAGACGAGTTCGGCGTCAGCATTCACTTCGTCAAAGGGGGCACCATCATCGGCCCCGAGTCCCGCAGCAGTGACCAGTTCGTCCACGGGATCAAAGTCCTGATGGCAAGGAACTACTCCCTGAACATCAGTGAGGAGACGGTCAAGGGGATGGCGGAGAAGGCCCGGGCCGGTATCTACCCGAGTTGCGCTCCTTTCTGGTACGTCAACGTCGACGGACCCAACGGTAAGCGGGTGATCACTCCCCACCCCACCGACGGCCCCGTGGTCACCCAGCTGTTCGAACTGTTCGCGCGCGGTCACTACAGTCTCAAGGGAATTGTGGTTCTTGCAAATCTCGAAGTTGCTGATAAATTGGCGGTTGCCTTTCTTCCTTCAATTCCCTTGTTCGCCTCCGTTGGTGGCGCTGGCGGCGGCTTTCTCGGCTTTCTTTCGCAGTCGCACGGCGCTTCAGTTTGAGATTTTGGCCCTTCGTCATCAGCTGGGTGTTCTGCAGCGGTCGGTGAAGCGGCCGAAGTTGACGGCCGCTGATCGGTTTCTGTGGGCCTGATTGTCGGCGGTCTGGGAGGAGTCGCAACCGAGTGCCGCCATCATGAAGCCAGCGACGGTGATCGGTTGGCATCTCAATGGCTTCGGACTCTTCTGGACGTGGAAGATTGGGCGGGGGAGGCCGGGGCGACCGGCAGTCCCGGCGGACGTTTGATCCTTGATTCGAGCGATGAGCCGCGACAACCCTCTCTGGGGCGCACCGCGGATTCATGGCGAACTGCTGAAGCTTGGCATTGCCCTCGGCGAATCGAGCGTGAGCAACTCCATGGTCCGCCATCGCAGACCGCCAACGCAGACTTGGCGGACCTTCCTCGACAATTAGGTCCAGACCATGGTTTCGGTC
>LNFE01000288.1 GCA_001464575.1 Acidobacteria bacterium Ga0077553
GAGTGACGAAGGCCGGAACCGTTTGGGGAACCGGCATGACCGAGAAGGTCGTGTGGCATGTGGTCCGCGAGTATGCCGCTGCTGCCGGAATCGCCACGCTTGCGCCTCACGATTTGCGGCGTAGTTGCGCGCGACTTTGTCATTCGGCCGGAGGCGAATTGGATCAAATTCAGTTCTTGCTTGGCCACGTCTCCATTCAAGCTAAGGAGCGCTACCTCGGCTGCAAACAAAGAATTAAGGCTGCGGTCAATGATCGCCTGGGAATCGAGCCACTGGACTAAAGAGACCGTGTGCTCTGCTTACGAATTACCGCCGACTCGGAGACTATCAGGAAACACCACTCCGGTCATCGCGGCCTATCGGCGTACGATCCCTATGGAAAGGCTCGCAGTGGGCGTACGATCCCTATGGAAAGGCTCGCAGTGAAGGAACGGCTCAGCCGCTGCTCCAACTCTCGCAGCAGCTCCACCGCCGCAAGAACATCCTCTGGATTTTCGTCGGCAGCGAGAGAATTGGCCCACGACACCTGCTTCTGTGTCGCCGCCTGAAATGCTTCCCGGCCCCGACTGGTTAAGATCAAGATAGGTGCCCGCTTGTGATAAGGGTTCTCACGGTACTCCAGTAACCCTTCCGTCACCAACAGATCTGCCACGCGCTGCACCGACTGCCGGGACAAACCCATGTCGCGGGCGACGTGCGCCACAGGTCCGGGTTGCGGCGCGCGGGCAACACTGCTGAGGACTTGCCAGCGGGCAGCGGTCAGTCCGAGCGGCTGCACCAGCCGCTCGCCCGAGCCAATGAGCGCCCCGTGGAGACGAAATACTTGCAGAATCAGTTCGGTGATGGCCGAACCCGCCTCGGTATGTCCAGGATAAAAGAAAGCCATTAGTTAATTTGACAGCATGCTGTCGTTGAGATAACATACTGTCGGAACACATTCAGTCTACCGAAGGAGCCCTCCCTTGTCACTGCGCTTTCAACTCGACGACACTGCCGTGATTTTAATCGACCATCAGGTCGGAACAAATACTTGGGCCGGCACAACTCCGCTTGCACTGTTACAGCGCAACGTGATCATCCTCGCCAAGTTCGCCAAGGGCACGGGCATGCCCGTTGTGCTTACGTCCAGCCAGGAAACAAATGTCAATGTGCAGGGCCCGCTGATGCCGGAGTTGCAGGACATCTTGCCGGAGGCGTTTGCCGCGCGCGTCAAGCGTCAGGGCTTGGTGAATGCATGGGACGATGAGGATTTTGCTAAGGCGTGCCGGACCACCGGCAGGCGCAACTTTGTGATGGCGGGCGTGACGACGGACATCTGCATGGTGGCTCCTGCCATCAGCGCTGTCGAGGAGGGCTTCAACGTGAAAGTGGTTTGCGACGCTTGTGGATCGTCGAATCCGATTGCGGAAGAGATGGCCTGGAGGAGGATGGAAAGAGCCGGTGTTCATTTGAGCAGCACCGGCGCGATAGTGGCCGAACTCGTGAAGAACTGGGCATCTCCCGCCGGAGCCGTAGCGTTCCCCCTATTGGCGCCCTAGTTGTTGGCGCCTTAAAAAAGTAAAGCTATACGATTCAGGAGCACGCATGAAAGCCATTCGTCTGCACGAGTTCGGGTCGCCCGACGCCCTCCGCCTCGAAGAAGTGCCGCTGCCACTGGTGGGCTCCTCCGACGTCCTGATCCGGGTGGTCGCGGCCTCTGTGAACCCCATCGATTGCAAGATTCGCTCTGGCGCGATGAAGGGAGCGCTGCGCAGACCGCTGCCCGTGGTGGTCGGCTGGGACGCTGCCGGCGTGATCGAGGGTATGGGACCTTCGGTGACGCGATTCCGGCGGGGCGACGCAGTTTATTGCTATCCGGAATTCGCCCGCGGCGGAACGTACGCCGAGTTTGTGGCGGTAGAGGAATCGCAAGTCGCACTCAAGCCGCGGACCGTACCCTTCGCCAGCGCGGCCGCCCTCCCGATGACCGGACAGGCCGCCTGGACGGCCGTGATCAAAACCGGTGGACTCACCGCCGGGCAAACGGTGCTGATTCACGGCGCGGCGGGCAGCCTCGGAGCCATCGCCGTACAACTGGCCCATGATCTGGGGGCTCGCGTCATCGCAACCGCTTCGAGCGAGAGCCGCGACTTGATCCAGTCACTGGGCGCCGACGAGATACTCGACTACACGAAGCCGGATTATCTGGACGGCGTGCGCGACGTCGATCTTGTCGTGGACACGATCGGCGGTGCAACGCAGGAAGCATCGTGGAGTGTGCTGAGACCGGGAGCACTCCTGGTTGCTACGGCCATGCCTCCGCCGCCTGGACGGGCCGAGGCAGCGGGCGTTCGGGCCGCCTTCATCTTCACCGAGCCAAGCGGCGCAACGCTCGAGCAGATCGCCCTCCTTGTCGATGCCGGTCGACTGCGACCCATGGTGGCTCTCGAAATGGCGTTGGCTGAAGCGGCGCGCGCTCACACGCTTCTGGAAGCGCGCCAAGTCAAGGGAAAGATCGTCCTGCATGTTGGGGCGCCGTAAGCGAGAATGTACGTCGGACGCACCTTCCCTGTCGCCATGCTGTGGCACTTCGGCTGGCGTAACGCTTTGCGAATGGCCTTACTCAGCGGAGCGGTCTACGCCGGGTTCGAATGGCTCGGGTTGAAATGGCTGTCGATTCCATTCCTGCCCGTATCCACCGTCGGCTCGGCGGTGGCATTCTATGTTGGATTCAAAAACAACGCCGCCTATGAGAGGTTGTGGGAGGCGCGCCGAGTCTGGGGCGGTATCGTGAATTCTTCCCGCAGTCTGGCGATGTCGGTGGTAAGCCTGGTAGGGCATCGTGGCAAGGCAGCGGGGCATGCCGAAGCGCTGCGGCGAGCGCTGATTTACCGGCAAATCGCCTGGGCACAGGCGTTGCGTTTTCAGTTGCGGCAGCCTTCCACCCTGAACGCCAGCCATACGGCGCTGCTTCACATCACCGCCAGTCACAAGCGGCAACCCTCCACCACGGCTGGGGACAACCTGGCCGCGATACTAGCGGAGTTGGTGCCGGGTGTCGACGACCGGCCACAGGGAGGCAGTCTCACTACCCGCTTGTTGGCTGAGCAAACCAAACAACTCGCGGAGTTGAAACGCGACGGATCTCTCGATGAGTACGAACACTCCGACCTGATGAAGCAGGTGATGGAATGCGTTCACCACCAGGGCGCGGCAGAGCGCATCAAATCGTATCCCCTGCCGCGCCAGTACGCCAACTTCAGCGCTCTGTTTGTGAATCTATTCCTGATTTTGCTTCCGTTCGGGATGGTTCGCGAGGTGGCGGCTGTGGGCGCCGCCTGGATGGTGGTGCCATTTACGGTTCTGATCGGTTGGGTCTTCCAAAGTATGGAGCAGGTGGGCGAGTCCAGCGAGAACCCGTTCGAAAATGCGATCAACGATATCCCGATGACGACCATGTGCCGCAACCTGGAGATCGAGTTGAAGGATCTGCTGGGCGAAACCAAGTTGCCGGAACGGCTTCAGCCTTCGGGCGATGTACTTATGTAATGGAGAAACGTATGATTCCCTACGATCAGCTATTCGAAAACAACCGGAGATGGGCATCCAACAAGAAGGCCGGTGAACCGGCGTACTTCGACAAGCTCGCTGCCGAGCAGCATCCCGGTTATCTCTACATCGGCTGCTCCGACAGCCGCGTGCCAGCCAACGACATCATGGGCGTCGAGCCCGGGGACGTTTTCGTCCATCGCAACGTGGCCAACGTGGTGGCCAACACAGACCTGAACTGCGGTGCCGTGATCGAGTACGCGGTCGCCCACCTGAAGGTCCGTCACATCATCGTCTGCGGCCACTACAACTGCGGCGGCGTCAAGGCGGCAATGCAGCCTCAGGATATGGGCCTGTTGAATCCCTGGCTTCGCAACATTCGCGATGTCTACCGGCTGCACCAGGACGAGTTGAATGGAATCACCGAGGAGGCCGCGCGTTACGAGAGGCTGGTGGAACTCAACGTCATCGAACAGTGCGTCAATGTTATCAAGACGGCACCTGTTCAGCAGTCTTATCTCGCCCAAGGGTACCCGGTGGTGCACGGCTGGGTGTTCGATCTTCACACCGGACTCCTGAAGGATCTGGCCATAGATTTCGAGGCACGGCTTAGATCGATTCAGCAGATTTACAACCTGACCTCCACGCCATGGTTCAGGCCGTAGTACGGACCACAGAGCGAGCATTCGAGGCTTTCTGACCAAGGTAGCGTGCTGTCGAGTGGATCGGTGCACTAATAGCTCGGAGCGATGAACGAATGACCTGTCGCGCAGTATTGAGGTATCGCGACCGTATCACGCGCGACTCGTCCAATGGTCGATCTATTGGTTGACGGCGAGGAGGCCGTCAACCATGGCTCGAAAAGCGAAATCGACAAAGCCCAACCAGACGCCAAAGGCGGTTCTCAAGCTGCCCGACCTCGATCAAGCCAAATCCGCCGTTCTCAACAGCCTCAGTTCAGCAGATGCCCAACGCGGTTACCGTCACGCCATTGACGAGTTCATTGAATGGTACTGCTCCGAGCCGCGGCTCTCCTTCAACCGTTCCGTGGTCCTTCGCTATCGAATCCATTTGGAGTCGCGCAAGCTGGCGCCTGGTACGGTGAACCTGCGCCTCGGTGTCGTGCGGCGTTTAGCATACGAGGCAGCCGATTGCGGCCTTCTCAGCCCTGACCTCGCGGCGGGCATCCGACGCGTAAAGGGCGTAAAGAAACTCGGAGTGCGCTTGGGAAACTGGCTGACCGTGGAACAGGCGACGACTCTTTGGCAAACTCCACCCGATGATCGCCTTAAGGGCAAACGAGATCGCGCCTTGCTGGCGGCGCTACTTGCTTGTGGCTTACGGCGCCAAGAGGCAGTTTCCCTGGAGATGCGCCACGTTCAGCAGCGCGAGGATCACTGGGCAATCGTAGACCTCCATGGGAAAGCTGGTCACACTCGCACGGTTCCCGTGCCCGATTGGGTCAAGATGCTACTGGACCGTTGGACGCAGGCGGCGGTGATCCAAACAGGAAAGATCTTTCGACGAGTGACGAAGGCCGGAACCGTTTGGGGAGCCGGGATGACGGAGAAGGTGGTGTGGCATGTGGTCCGCGAGTATGCCGCAGCTGCCAGCATCGCCACGCTGGCGCCTCATGATCTACGGCGTAGTTGCGCGCGACTTTGTCATTCGGCCGGAGGCGAACTCGATCAAATTCAGTTCTTGCTTGGCCACGTCTCGATTCAAACCACGGAGCGCTACCTCGGCTGCAAACAAAGAATCAAGGCTGCGGTCAATGATCGCCTTGGAATCGAGCCACCGGCCTGAAGAGGCCGGGTGCTTATCTTACAGATTGCCAACGACGCGGGTGGAGGGGCGGTAAACGCTACGCCATTAGCGTGGATGAGTCGAAACTGAGCTGAGGTCCGTCCGTGGGAGAGTTCTTGTGATGGCGTTCTCCGAAGTTTCGACTACAACTGAAAATGCTAACGACGCGAGCGCGATAAGTTGAAGAATCGCCCGCGCCGCATGAGTGCATTCCCATTGATAACGCAGCCCCACCCAATCGACGGGAAGGGTTTCGGGTGTGGCCATCGCGATTTTGGCGTTCACGGGCGCTAGCCATATCCAGAACGCTATGTGTGAGGCCACGACGGAAAATGCCCCAAGCACTGTCCATCCGAACGCGGGCGTTCGTTTGCGGACGAGAAATGCAAGAAATACTGTAGCGAGGACCGCGCTAACCTCGAAGGCGGCACCGACTGTGCCGAAAGTGGCGTAAAGCGTCTGCGAAATCTTAAGCCACAGCGGCCCGTCATACAGCATCTTGGCGGGAAGTTCTAACAGATGGCCTAAAGCTGGCCCGAGGCTAAGCGCCACAACCATTATCGTCAACATCCGACAACTTTTTAGAAACATCAAGCAACTCTCCTGATCTTGCCCCACAATTATCCGGGTCGATCCTTGATAGAAAGCAAAATGCAATTGGAGGTCCATTTGCCCTATTGGCCTTTGCGCCAAAGCTATCCGCTCGAAGGGCACAAAGCCATACGCGCTCACAGAAGCTGGGGAAATCCATCGAATGACGGGGGGGCGCCGGATGACGAAATGACGTCGTTCTCGCAACTGTCGTCTCCTTGCACCCCGTTCAAACCACCCGGTCGCCAGGTTCGGTAGCGCAAAGTCGCCACAGAGACCGTAACCAAAATTCGGAGGGCGGCCCTAGTGACCGCCTTGCCGCGTAACGGCTAGGCGTAGTTGCGAAGGCGACGACCGTCCCACACTCGGCTACGCTGTGCCGCTACGCAGGAAGTTCACGACTGCAGTGTAGCGGCAAGGTGAGCGGCGAGTCCTTCCAATGCGCTCTTGTTCCCTGATTCAAACCCCTTGATCAGGTCCTCGCCGACTGAAGAGGCGATCTGGATGGTCAACCGGAGGTTGACGCCATCTTTGGCTGGTTCCAACTCCATGGTGCTGAGGGATACTGCGAGATTATGGCCCTCTGTTTCCAGCGTTTCACTTGAGACAACACACCGGTCAGGCACAATCAGGAGGTATCGGGTTTCGGCCCTAAACTTAAGATCGTCCTTGGGCCCACATCGGAAAATGTCACGACCACCAACCCTGAAATCCGTCTCGTCATAGACAAGTGCATCACCGGTAGGGGCGCTCCATTTGGCGCGAGCGACCGGATCTGCAAAATCCGCGAAGACACGGGCGGGCGTTTCTGAAAAAAAACGCTCGAACGAAATAGTAGCGTGATGCACTGCCAAAGCATCAACGTTGGGATTCATACTCCGACTCTCCTTCTCTCAATTCGCGAATAAGGCCTGTCAACCTGAGTTTCAAGGCGGACCCGTCGTCCGTATGGCCCGAGCTCAATTGGGGCACTTTTATGGCCATTAGCAAACATTGAGCTCCCGCAGACGCGCCAAGGAGAAAAGATCGTCACATTTGCGGATTCTGTCAAAAGTCCATGGCCAAAGGCACCCATCGCGAAGAATGGTAACGATCAGTCGCGCAACGTGGAGCGATGCGCAACAGCTCCCAGATCACGCGCGAGTCGTCAATTGAGAGTTCGCGGACAATACAACATACATCTCAATTGAGCGATAGGATCAGTTGGCGAATCGACGCCCGCTGGAGACGCCGAATTTGGAGTGCCAGTGGCTTCAGCTAACCTTTTGCAATGCGTCGCGCTGGCCGACGATTTGGGCGTACATGGCGTCTGGCGCCAGATCGATCTCGCCTGGCCACGCCACCGCACCGTAGTCTATAAAGGCCTGCGCGAAAAATTGCTCATCCCGCAGGGGGGCAAGGACGCCAGTCAGTTCTTCCGGTCGCAATTGCACGTATCCTGTGACCCCGTCCTGAAACCGGACGAAAAGGCGGTGCTGGGGTTCGGGTTTGACTTCGACAACGCTCCACTTCATAAGGTATGGGCTCCATTCATCCGAGCGGCTCAATCTTCACAGGCACCCTGTTTTCGCGGCATAATCGCCAATCTTCCAGGAGCTCCTCTCTATGCATCATCGCCCATTCTCGCACCAGGTTGAGAGCCCGGGTTGGCAATTCGCCCTCGATGATCTCAAGGGTCTCGATGTCAACGGTTGCTTCGAACTCGCCGTATCGCGCGTGAAAATGCGGAGGAGGGTGGTCGTTATAAAACATGCGGACCAAGATCCCGTAGAAGGTGCTGATTGTTGGCATTTAGTCGCGGTGACGCAATCTTATGTTACTAGAATTGATCCGCATGCCTCCTGAAGTTCCTCCCGAATCACGCGCGATTCGTCAGTTGGCGTTCAATCGGCTTGAAACGCTCGTCGGCATTCTAGCGCTGAGGGACGGCAACTTGGCAGGTGCGATGGAAACGTTGAAGAGATCGGGTGACGCGCTAAAGCGGCATACCGAGCGAAGGCTACAAAGGCCTCCGAGCATGCAAATTGCTTAAAGCAGGGCAGCCGCGAGCGGTCGTAGCTTCCCTTGCCGTTTTCGCTCAATTCGAGTATCCCGGCAGTGAGGAGTACACCGATGCGGGTCGAAATCCCAGCTCTCCCGCCGGCTTCAAAGCGGCTATCCTGGCAGGCGAAGCGCCCCAGTTCCCGGCAACGCCTATCGATTAGGATCTGGAGCCATCGGGCACCCGCAGGGCCTGCTTTGCCGCGCAGATCAGAACCAGTTCGGGAGGAGCTGCAACGGCCCTGCAAATGATTGGTGATTCCGCTCTCCGTGGCAGCTCGGAAGCTACTTTACCCGGCGGTAGTGCATCGTCATAAATTGCATCCAGCTTCCGTCAGGATTGCGCATCTGGGAACGGAAGGTTCTGTTGTCCGCGTCAATAAGTTCGATGGAATCCCGATACATCACCGTGCATCCGTCGCCCGTCATGCTGGGGCCTTCGGCATCCATGTTCAGGGTATCGCCTTCTTTCGAACACTGGTATACCCACAACTTCGTCATCATCGACCCAAACCAGGTGGCGACAAACTTCTTCAACTCAGGGTCGTATCCGGCCGTGATGACCATGGTGGCGGGTTCGCCATCTGGCATCGTTCCCTTCCCCTCAGCCAGGATCCAAAAATCGCCGATCGCACGAACGACTTCCGTTCCGCTGCTCTTGATGGGCGGTGTGTCCGGCCCCATCAGAACCTCGGATTCATACGTCCAAGTTCCGGCCATTTGCTGTAGCCATTTATGCTCCTGCTGCTGTGCGATTGTGTCCATGAGATTTATCGTCCCCTAGACCAGGCGGGCCGATGTTCGCCGGCAGCATTTGAGGCGGCGGAGCTTCCCCCTAGGCCTTGAGCTCCTCGATTTGCTTGGTCGCGATCCCAACCGGACGATCGATCGGAATGCCGGCGCAGGCGAGCAGTGTCGTCAGTAGATCGCCCTGATTCCCCTTGGTATCGGCGAAGAAGCGTCCCGTTTTCAGCGAACCGCCGCCGTTGCCGGCGATCACGAACGGAAGGTTCTCCCGCGTGTGCTTGTTCCCATCCTCAAGCCCGGATCCCCACATCATGATGCAGTTGTCGAGCAACGTCCCGCCGCCTTCCCGCAAGCCAGCCATCTTCTTCACCATGTAGGCGAACTGCGCGATGTTGAACTCGGTGATCCGGGCGACTTTATGCACTTTTTCCGAATCGTTGTTGTGATGGGTGTTCGAGTGATGCTGGTCATTAAAACCGAGCTCCGGATACGAGGCCCCGTTGGGCGTGGAGCCGATGTAGGTGCTGACACGCGTCGTATCCGTCTGAAACGCGAGGATGTTCAGGTCGCACATGACCTGCATATACTCGCTCCGTTTGTCGCCCTCTGGAATCTTAATCTCGATCGGCGGCGAATCGGAAGCGTGACGTTTGCTCGAGCGGACGCCTGCTTTCTCCATCGCGGCGTCTTTCTGGCGGTGCTCGATGGCCGCGATGCGCCGTTCCACCGAGCGAACGCTATCAAGATATTCATCGAGTTTCCGCTGGTCGGAGACGGGCAGGGTACGCCGGAGGTCTTTGGCGCCGCCGAGCACGATGTCCAACAAGCTGCGATCGAGCGCACTCATGGGCGACGATTCCCGCTCCGCGCCAACCTGCTCCTGTTTGTTGAACAGGCGATAGAGCACGTTTCGCGGGTTGACCTCGGCGGGGACCGCCTGCGTCGGGGAACGAAAGCTGCAGTGCGAGTAGTACCCCTCGTTTAGCCCCTCCTGGTTCTCCTTCCAGGTTTGTGGCATGGTGGCCAACTCAAGCGAAGGCAAGGCAGTGAAGGCGCCGACGTGGTTGGCGGCGATCTGATCGGCGGAGATGGCGATATTGATCTCATTCCGCTTATCAGCGGCCGGCAACATCGCCGTGAGCCAAGTGGACAGTTCGAGGGCGTGCGGCGCGCCATTGAAGGGAGCGATGGGGACGCCGGAGATCCCCTTCATCAGGACACACTGATTGAGCACCGGGCGCAACGATTCGAGAGCCGGTGGCGGCGACGAGAGAAAACTGTCCGCACTGGCCGGCCAGAATTGATCCATGATCACCCCGTGGGGCATATACATGAATCCCAGGCGCACGGGCGGTTTGGGCGCTTTGCCCTTGGAAGTGCCGGCCCAGCCCTGGGAATCCAGCAGCGGTAGGGCGAGGGAAACCCCCAACCCCTTCAGACAAG
Source organism: Acidobacteria bacterium Ga0077553 (assembly GCA_001464575.1). GTDB lineage: Bacteria > Acidobacteriota > Terriglobia > Bryobacterales > Bryobacteraceae. Next base: position 10,156 of record LNFE01000288.1, read on the forward strand.
CGCGCCGGTCAATTCTGCTCATTGAGCCTCCTGTGTTCTTCGATTCGCCGATGCATAAACGGATAACTGGTAATGACCCCGTTTATGAGCGTCCGCATGCGGTACCCATCGCCGGCGAGTTCCCCCATCAAATTATCCACCACGATTTCGTCGTAGCCTTCGAGCTTGCGGCCCAGGGCATAGGCCAGTAGTTTCTCCACCAGGTTGCGGGCAACGTCGGCGTTTCGTCCGGCGATGATGGCTTTCAGATCCGCTGGGCCTGAAAAACGTTTGGCGCCGGGCAGCTCCCCGGTCGCGTCGATGGATTGCCCGTTGCTATCGTGATCGCGCCATCGCCCGATGGCATCGAACTTCTCGAGACCGAAGCCGATGGGATCGAGGATCTGATGGCAGTTGGCGCAGACGGGATTAGTGCGGTGGAGTTCGGTGCGCTGGCGGACGGTGAGAGTGGCCACCGCGGTCTGATCCTGCTTGTCCAGGGCCGGGACGTCGGGTGGGGCGGCCGGCACCTGTTCGCCGAGCACTTGTTCGAGGACCCACACGCCGCGCTTCACGGGGCTCGTGCGATTGGGGAACGAGGTGGCGGCGAGAATTCCGGGCATGCCCAGCACTCCGCCGCGATTCCCATCGTTCAGTCGGACCTTCCGCATTTCGGGTCCCTGGACCGATTTATCCAGGCCGTAAATGGCAGCCACCGTTCCGTTCAGGAAGGTGTAATCGCTGTCGACAAAGCGGATGACGTTTTCGTTGTCCCGGACGATGCTTTCAAAGAACAGCCGGACTTCGTCATACATGGCCTGGCGCATGCCAGCCGTCATTTGCGGAAAGATGACCGGATCGAAGACCTGGCGTTTCAAACCGCCGACGCTCAGCCACTGTGCCCCGAAGCCGTCAAACAGGGCCCGGGAACGGCGATCGTCGAGCATGCGTTTCGCCTGCGCCTTCAAAACCGCCGGCTCATGGAGCTTGCCGCTGTCAGCGACAGACATGAGTTCGTCGTCGGGCATCGTAGCCCACAACAGATAGGACAAACGCGAGGCCAGTTGGTGATCGTCGAGCGGAACGATTCCGGCACCCCCCTCGGCTTCTGAGGCTGGGGTGATGAAAAGGAACTGCGGAGAAACGAGGACGGCCTTGAGCATCAACTGCAGCGCCTGCGGGTAGGGCAATTTGTTGCGCCTTCCGAGGTCAAACGTGGCGACCAGGACATCGAGTTCAGCCTCTGTCGGTGGCCGGCGGTAGGCTTTCCGGGCGAGAGAGCGCGCAACGTTTCGCGCCGATTGCCGGGGATCCTTGCCCGGCGAGGCCGATGGACCGAAGAGCCGTTTCTCGATCTCCGAGCGGCGGCCGCCTTTCGGCGCCATGGTCTGGCGCAAGACTTTATCGGCGATCGTCAGATACTGTTCGAGTTGGAGAGACGAGAGCGAATTGAGGTAGCCCTGGCCGCTGACTTCATCGGGCAATCCATCGGCGATCGACGGATCGACACCGAAGAGATCCCGGAGGGTGTTGCCGTACTCGGTTTTGGTGAGTCGCCGGATGACGAATGGTCCCGGGTCCTTATCACTGAGGTATTTCAGCTTCGCCAGCCACTCGCCGAACATGCGCCGGTCGGCCTCGGTTGGCTGGGGCGCGCTTTTGGGCGGCATGTCATTCGCCTTCACGCGGGCGTCCGCTCGCTTCCAGTGCTCGGTGAAGGCCGCGTGTCCGGGGGTTTTGAGGGCAGGTGAAAAATTGACTCCGCCTCGCGTCGGTCGCCGGTTCTGGTGGCAGGGTAAGCAGTACTTCGTGATGAACGGGGTGACGCTCTCTCGAAAGAACTGGTCCGCATCTGCCTTCAGGATTTCGTGATCCGCGGACATTAAGACGCTAGGCAACGCCATCACGCAGAGGCCCAGCCAGACCAGCAGATTCGGACTAAGACGGGTCGCAAGCGCAGCGGCCATGGTTGAGGAGATTCTCCGTCGAAAGTCTATCACGCCGGGCAGATTGCGGCGGACGTGGAAAGCGCTTCTTGATTGGGCCGATGCACTTGACCCAGCGCGGTTTGCCGGTCAAATCGGAAACGGCAGGTCGGCTCGGCCGACGACCGCCGAGCGGGGCGGATCATCGTTCCACAGGGGAATCATCGCTCCGCGATTCTACCTGGTACGCAGTGAAACCGGGCGGAGCCTAGGCCGCCCGGTTTATCGACATCGATCGACAATGCATTCCCGTCACGCTAGGGCAAGACGTGGCGAAGCCATTTCGCGACCGGCCCCTCCAGAATGAGGGCATGATTCGCCGATCCCAAATGGTCAACATGCCCGAAAGCGTTGTTGTCGATGACCGTGACATCGGTGGAACCGAGTTTGCCCGGCAGCTCATCCATGATGGAACCGAATCCTTGGCCAGCCTTTACGATAAGGACCGGCCCATTGAATGCGTTCAGATTAGTTGAGTATTTGGTTTCCACGCCCGCCAAGCTGCAGTACATATCGCGGCTCACTCGATTCGCGGTAGCGTCATTGAACTCGGCGATGTTGGCGGCAAGCCGATCTTGCTGAGAGAAGAGCAGTTGGCCGCTCGCGAAGTCGCCCGCCGCCGTAATGAAGCCTGGTCTAGGGGAGGGCGCAAACGGATTTGGGGTGGACAAGATAAAGACGAAAGCCTGACGGTTTGTCAGTCCAGGCGGAAATCCCGGAACCGGAAGCGCGAAAGGAGCATTGGGCGCGGAGTCAGCCAGACTGGAAACCAGCTTAACGAAAGGCAAAGACTGGTCATCGATGGCGGTCCCGGCGGAGACCAGCGCGTTGAACTGGTTGCAGAATGGAACATTGTGGGCCCGGACAGCCAAATCGTCCGAGACCAGAGAACCGTCCCATGCGAGCAAGCCGGCGTACTGACCCGGATACTTGTTGAGGGCGGCCAACGCGGAAATCGCTCCCAGCGAGAAACCGCCGATGACGGGAACTTTGCCTGGCGCGGCCGCCTCGATCCGGGAACGGATGTAGCGCACATCGCTCACCACGGTGTCGAGGCTCCATTGCAGTGCGGGGGAACAATCCAGTCCACCTGCGCAGGCGCCCGCTTGGATGCCAGTTTCCCGAGGAGAGTAACCCCAGACGTCGAACCCGGCGCGGGCGAGATAGCCGGCGAAGGATCGTTCGACATCTCCAGAGGGATGCATCAGATAGGTATTGAAGTTATTGCCGAGCGGCGGCAGGAGTAACACGACGCCCTGGTTAGAAGCAAGGGGGCGCCGGAATCGATGCATAGTGAAACGATTGATTTTCTCGGATCCCTCTTGGATGACCGTGTCCGTCCTCACCATTCGACCGATGGGCAAGGAAAAGCTTGCGGTGTTCTCGCTAATGACCGAATAGGTTTGCGCTTGGATCGAGGAGCAGGTTAGGGTTGTGATTCCAATCCCGAGCGTAAGGACTTGGCAAGCGAAAGTGCTGGCGATACGAATGAGTGTTTGATACATGAGTTTCCTTTCTCCCTTTCGGAAAAGTTGAAGGCATCTGAGAGCGGCGAATCCGTCGCTCTTGGCCTCCTGAACTGCAAGGGTGAGAAAGGGGGCGGAAATCGAGCATGGACATTCGATAAAAAATGATCGAAGCGGTGAATCGTTCTCCCTTGTTCTGTTTGAAGTCCAAGAGGCCGACGAGACACCTCTTGCTCTTCGACGAACATACTGCCGCCCAAAGCCCAGAGTCAGACTGAAGCCGGAGGGCCAAGGGGTGAAGCAGCGCCGCTGCTTTTAGTAGGTGTCGAAAAACGCGCGCATCATGCCGCCCCAGAGGGCCGATCCTCGATTGGCATGTATCGAGTTGGGTTGCTCCTCGTCAAGCTCTGCTCCACAGCGAGGTGGACGGCTTTGACCGCGCTTTCTTAGTGTTGGGTAGCCGCGGACACCGGGGTGCGATGTTTGGGGTTGGCGTGGTAATTCGCACATTCGGCGTCGCACTGCTTCTGGTTGGTCTCGACCGATTGGTGCGCGCTATGACAGGTCAGGCAAGACACCGCCACCTTTTCAAAACAGCGCGACCGGCTGAAGAACGCCGGTTCGTGCAGCGAGTTCCAGGACAGTCCCCAGTCCGTGATGTCGGCGGCAGTGCGATGACAGTCGCCACAGTAGTCGTTGAATTGGGCGGGCGAAAAGCGCCGGGGGTTTACGATCGTGGCGGCGGTGGGTTGCTTGCCATGTTCCGCACCTGGCCCGTGGCAGGACTCACATTGGACGCCAGCTTCCGTCCACTCGATGGCGCCATCCGCGGCGAGTGATACGGGGCCGGTGGTGGGGCAGCGAAAGCAGCGGAGGGCGGTGCCCGAGGGGTCTAGGGTGCGGTACTTGAGGCCTCCGGCGTTCTCATGGCCAGGCGGCTTTGCGGCCCATATAGAAGCTGAGCCGCTGTTCCATGTGCCGGGCGCCGGGGCTTCCGGCGGGCGCTTCGTTCAACGCTCGGGCGTGCCCGGTTTTTTCCCGTGGCTTTCGGCTTGCGCGGGAGGACGGGCGGCGCAGGATTTCGAGCCGGGGTAGCCGGCAGGATGCGCGGCGGGGTCCTGGGCGAATGCCGCCACGGCGAGCAGCGCGAGGCACCCAAGCGGGTTGACTTTCGGAAACTTCGTTACCCTCCGGCTGTGCCTTACGGGAAGCACTGAATTCTCTCCGCGCCTCTACGATGGCGGTGAGAAGGCGGATGGCAAAGCAGCTTCCAGATGGACGGGGTCTCCGGTGAGGGGGTGGTGGAATTTCAGATAGTGGGCGTGCAGGAAGTATCCGCCGTCGCCGGGGAGGCCAGGGAGATGTTCAAGGGGGCGGCCGGTCAGGTCGTAGAGAGGATCACCGACGAGGGGATGGCCGATGGAGGCCAGGTGGATTCGGATCTGATGCGGGCGGCCCGAGTAGAGGCTCACCTCAAACGTTGTGGTGCTGGCGGTGCGCGAGATGACCTTAGCCAAGGACTTGGACGGCTTGCCGGTTGGGTGGGCGGCCCAGACGGAGCCGATGAGCGGGTGCGGAACGAGGCCGATGGGGGTGAGGATTTCGTAGGCGTCTTGTGGCGCCACGTTTTGCGCCAGCGCCCGGTAGATCTTTTGAATTTGGGGGGTGTTCCAGTGAGCGAACAGGGTTGCGGCGGCTTGCGGAGTTTTGGCGAAGAGGACAATGCCGGTGGTGGCGCGGCCTAGACGGTGGACCGGGTTGGCGGCGGGGGTTTGGTTTTGCACGAGGCGCAGAAGGGT
>LNFE01000289.1 GCA_001464575.1 Acidobacteria bacterium Ga0077553
GGGGCGGGAGCGTGATTTCGAAAACGTTTAAGCGGTAGTAGAGATCTTCGCGGAACTCGTTGCGGCGGATGGCTTCCGGCAGCACTTTGTTGGTGGAGGCCACGACGCGGACATCCACGAATAGCTCGTTCCGGCCGCCGAGCCGGCGAACGCGGGAGTCCTCGAGAACGCGGAGGAGTTTGGCTTGGGTCGACAGCGGCATGTCGCCGATCTCGTCGAGGAGCAGGGTGCCGTTTTGGGCGAGTTCGAAGCAGCCGGCGCGGCGTTCGACGGCTCCGGTGAACGCGCCTTTTTCGTGGCCGAACAGTTCGCTCTCGATCAACGTTTCCGGCATCGCCGCACAATTCAGCGCGACAAACGGGCCACCGGCGCGCGGGCTGAGCGAGTGCATGGAGCGGGCGACGAGTTCCTTCCCGGTGCCGCTCTCGCCCGTGATGAGGACGGCCGCCTTGCTTGGGGCGACCTGTTCGATCAGCGAAAAGATCCGGCGCATGGCCGGCGATTGGCCCGTCATGTCGCCCAAGGTGCCGTGGCTTGAAAGCTGGCGCTGCAGGCGATAGGTCTCTTCGGTCAGACGCCCGTGGGCGACGGCGCGGTCGAGGAGGACGCGCAGGACCGACGGTTGAATCGGCTTTTCGAGAAACCAGAACGCGCCGAGGTCGTGCATGGTGGCGAGCGCCGTTTCGATATTGCCGAAGGCGGTGAGCACGATGGCGGGGGTTTGAATGCCTTCTACCGGCAGGCGGCGGAGAAGCTCAAAGCCGTCCATGCGGGGCATCTTCAGGTCGGTGAGGAGCACGGCGGCGGGTTCGGCGAGGAGCTTTTCGAGCGCCTCCTGGCCATCGCAGGCGGTATCGGCGGCGAAGCCCCAGCCGCGGATCATGGCGGCAAGGCCGGTGCGCTGGTTTTCTTCGTCGTCGGCGATCAGGATGCGGGCGACGGGCAGCGTCGCGGTAATGGCCATGAGATTGGATTGTCCTTTGCAACCAGAGTGCCAAAGTTTGGCTGATACACTCTTAGTATGGTAGGAAACCAATCCGTAATTGCGTATTTAAACGAAGTGCTGAAGGCTGAGTTGACGGCGATCAACCAGTATTTCCTTCATGCCGAGATGCTCGAGAACTGGGGTTACACCAAGCTGAGCAAGTACACCCGGAAGGAGTCGATCGAGGAGATGATGCACGCGGAATCCCTGATCGAGCGGATTCTGTATTTAGAGGGCGACCCCGAAATGGCGGAGCTGTTCCGCCTGCGGATTGGGAAGACCGTGAAGGAGCAGTTCGAGAACGATCTGGCGCTGGAGTACGAAGCCGTGGCCCGGTTGAACAAGGCGATCGCCGTGTCGCTTGAAGCGGGTGACAACGGGTCGCTCGAACTGTTTAAGAAGATTCTGCTGGACGAAGAGCACCACGTGGACTGGCTGGAGGCGCAGTTGCACCTGATCCAGGAAGTCGGCGCGCAGAACTACCTCGCCCAACAGATTCAGATTGAATCAAATCACTAGGCTGCGGGCCACTAAACAGCAGGCTGGCGTTGCGTGATGATGTACTGCGTTTCGGGGGCCGGGAAGCCGGCCTCCGCGAACGATTCGCGGATGATGCGATTCGTGTCGAAGTAGACCTGCCAATAGTGGTCGGTGTGGGCATAAGGGCGCACCACCAGGACGGGTCCGGACATGGTGAAGGTGCTGATCTCGACGTCGGGCGCCGGGGAAGCGATGACGTTCGGGATGGCGGAGACCTTGACTTTTAAGAGCGCGATGGCGGCGCGATGGTCGGCGCTGAAGTTCTGGATGTTGTCGGAGAACACTTTGTTATTGCCGATGATGGTGAGGACATTGTCCGGCGTATCGATGGTGGTGCCGAACAGGCCAATCGCGCGGACCGTGCCGGTGACCCCGCCAACGCTGATGAAATCGCCGACCTTGAAGGGCCGGAGAATGATGAGGAAGATGCCGGCCGCAAAGTTCGAAAGCAGACCGGCCCAAGCTGCGCCAATAGCGATACCGGCGGCGGCGAGCAGAGCGGCGAAGGACGTGGTTTCGATTCCGAACACGCCCAGGATTGCGATGGCGAGGGCGATGTTCAGCGCAACGGAGATGCTGGCCAGCATGTAGGTAACGAGCGTGGCGTCAACCTTCCGGACCTCCATGCCTTTGCGGGAAAGGCTCATGATGATGGAGATGGCCCAACGGCCAAGGATCCACAGCACGAGAGCTCCGAGAAGCTTGAGGCCGACCGAGGTGCCGACCGCCGTGGCGGTCGCAATCATTGCATTGATATCCATAGACTACAGATTCTCCTTGTTGTGATAGTTTGGATTGCTTGTCGAACCAAACTCCCATGCCGTCCGCCCAGCGATGGGCAATTGTCTGCCTGCTGAGCCTAGGAATGGTGATTGCCTACATTGACCGGGCGAACATCTCCGTGGCGTTGGCGCTGCCTGAATTCAAGAAGGCGTTTCAGTTGACCGATAGTCAGCGTGGGGCGCTGAACTCGGCATTCTTTTGGAGCTACGCGTTTCTGCAGATTCCGGCCGGCTACGTTGTGGACCGGTATGGCGTGAAGTGGCCCTATGCGATCAGTTTCGTCCTATGGAGCATCTTCAGCGCTATGACAGCTTTTACCACGACGATTGGTCAGATCGTGGGACTACGCGTTTTGCTGGGCATGGGAGAGGCGATTGTAACCCCGGCGAGCATGCGTTGGATCCGCTTTAACATCCCGGAAAGCCAGCGCGGGTTGGCGGTGGGCATTTACATGGCGGGGACCAAGTACGGGCCGGGAATCGGTATTCCGGTGGCGGCGAGTTTGAGTACGGACTATGGCTGGCAGAACATGTTTCTCATCCTCGGGCTGGGTGGCATGGTCTGGTTGATCCCCTGGTTGTTCATGGTGCGGAACGATGATCGCGCATTGGCGACTGAGGCCGCGGCCAAGATCACGGGACCAACATTACCTTTCGGCGATGTCTTCAAAACTCCGCTCATCTACGGAGTCATCATCGGAACTTTCTGTTACAACTATTTCGTATTTTTTTCGATGACCTGGCTGCCAGCGTATCTTGTGGAGCAGCGGGGCATGACGCCCGACCAAATGGGCATTATCGCCTCGGCCAGCTTTGGGGGAATGGGGACCGTCGCGATTCTGGCGGGCCTGGTGGCCGATAGGATGATCGCCCGCGGCTTCAACGCAGTGAAAGTTCGCAAAGGGTTCACGCTGGCCGGGTTGGGATTGGCATCAACGGAGTTGATCGGGGCGCTGAGTGGCGATACGAATGTGGCGATGACCTTCGCGGTCATCTCCCTGGCCGGGCTGGGCCTGGCGACGGCGAACTACTGGGCGCTGACGCAGACGTTGATTCCGGGAGGAGCGCTCTCGGGCCGGATCGCTGGCGTGCAGAACTTTGCTTCGAACGTGGCGGGTATCATCGCGCCGTTGTTGACCGGCTGGTTGAAACAGTCGACAGGGACCTATGAGGCGCCCATGGCGTTTATCTTTGGGCTGTTGCTGCTGGGCATTGGCTCCTATGTGTTTCTCGTTCGGGAACGGTATGTTCCGAAGTTGGTGACGGTATGAAGAGGATACTGATTACGGCTTTGCTTTCCTCCGGCTTGACCTACCTTGTGATGGTAGGGGCTCCGATGCCTGAAACCGTGAAACTGGAAAACGCCAAAGTTCGTGTAAAAGAGGTACTCTACGCGCCGGGCGTCGCGCGGGAACGGTACATCCGGCCGACGGATCAGGTGATCGTGTTCCTCGATGATTCGCAGTATGAGCGCATCGACTCAGCGACCAAGGAACGGACGGTGCGGACGCGGAAGAGCGGCGACGTGATCTGGCACGACAAGGGAGAGGATGCGCCGGTGTTGAAGAACCTGGGTTCGAAGCCCTACCGGACGCTGGTGATTGAGCTGAAGAAGTGACGGCAGGCAGCTGAGCCGAGGCGCCGGAGAGCGATCGCGAACTGGAGCGGGGTGGCACGCCGGGCGCGAAAACGGGCCAGGGTGTTCACTCCTGGCCCGCGGGAAAGTGGGACGCCGGCAAGGCACGGGGCGTTGGCTTCGTTTCGTCGCTACGGGCTAACGCCAGTTCATGGCGAGGTCGATAAAGGTGCGGACGCAGACGCCCGTGGGGCCCTTGGCGAGAAACGGCTTGGTCTCTTCGAGCCAGGCCGTGCCGGCGATGTCGAGGTGGACCCACGGGGTGCCGCCGGTCCACTCCTTCAGGAAGTAGGCGGCGGTGATCGCTCCCCCCCAACGACCGCCGATGTTCGGCAGGTCGGCGAAGGGCGTTTTCAAGTAGTCTTTGTAGTCGTCGTCAAGCGGCATGTGCCACATGTTCTCGCCCTGCGTGCGGGCCGAGGCGAGCACCTTCGATAGCATCTCGTCGTCGTTGGTGAACGCGCCGACGTGGACGTGGCCAAGGGCCACGACGATGGCGCCGGTGAGAGTGGCGGCGTCGACCATGTGCGTGACGCCGAGGCGGCGGGCGTACTCGATGGCGTCGACCAGGATCAGGCGCCCTTCAGCGTCCGTATTGAGCACTTCAATGGTCTTGCCGCTGAGCGAGGTGACGATGTCGCCCGGGCGAAGCGCCTTGCCGCCGCACATGTTCTCAACGGTCGGGACAATGGCCGTGACCGTGACGTTCGGCTTCAACTGCGCAATGGCCTGCATGGCACCCAGGACGGCCGCGCCGCCGGCCATGTCGTACTTCATCTTCTCCATGCCGTCGGAGGGCTTGATGGAGACGCCGCCCGTGTCGAACGTGACGCCCTTGCCGATGAGGCACAGATGGTCTTGCGACGGCTCGGCCGGGACGTAGCGGAGGATGATCATCGCCGGCGGCTGCGCCGAACCCATGGAGACGCCCAGCAGCGAACCCATGCCGAGCTGGCGCATGCGGTCTTCATCGAGGATTTCGCAATCGAGGCCATACTCCTTGGCCATCTTCTCGGCGCGGGCAGCGAGTTCGAGCGGAGGCAGCAGGTTGCCGGGTTCGTTCACCAGGGCACGGGTGAAGTTCTGCGCGGCGGCGATGGTCTCGCCGTGGGCGACCGCTGCAGCAAGGTCGGCCGGGGAGACCAGGATGAAGGTGGCGAGGTCGGTGGCCTTGCCTTCGGACTTGTGGATATCCACTTCGTAGTTTCCCAGCACGGCGCCTTCTACGGCGGCCGCAGCGAGGGCGGCTTCGGCGTAGGGATGGTCCAGGCAGAGGGCGATGGACTGCACGCCCTTGGTCTTCAGGGCGCGCACGGCGGCGCCGGTGAGTTTCCGAAGGACGGCGGGCGTAAAAGCCTTGGCGGGGCCGGCGCCGGCGGCAGCCAGGCGCTTGGCGGGAGCTTGCCCTTCGATTCTCCGGAGGCGGCGAGTTCGCCGAACCACTCGTGGGCCGGAGACTCGGCGTCTTCAAAATGGAGTAGCAGGAGCGCGTCGGCTTCGACGGCGGAGAAGGGAACACTGCGGAATTCTACGTTCATGGTTAGCCTTTGAGAGAATGATCAGCCTTTGAGGGATCGGTTCATGGCAGCGCGTGCTTCGGCGTTCTGCTCGCGGGTGCGTTCGGTTTCGCGCTTGTCGTGGAGCTTTTTGCCCTTAGCGAGGGCGAGCTCTACCTTGATCTTGCCGCCCTTGAAATACATTTTCGTAATGATGAGCGAGAGGCCTTTCTCGCGCGTTTGGCCACGCAGCTTTTCGATTTCGCGGCGGTGGAGCAGCAGCTTTCGTTTGCGCATCGGCACGTGATTGGCGATGTTGCCGTGGGAGTATTCCGAGATGTGGGCGTTGACGACCCAGGCCTCGTTGTCGCGCACTTCGGCGAAGGCGTCCTTCAGCTGGACCTTGCCGCCGCGGGCGGCCTTGACCTCGGTGCCGGAGAGGACGACCCCGGCTTCCCAGCGATCGAGCAGGAAGTAGTTATGTCCGGCCTGACGGTTGTCAGCGATGATCTTAATGCCGGAGTCGGATTTCGCAGTAGCCACGTTTTGTTCTCAACGCGGCAGGCTCCCATAACGTCTAGCGTTGATAGGGAGTGGTCCAGCCGCGTCAGCGGAAACCTTGAGTATACCATGCCCGCCCTTTAAAATGATTGGATTCAATAGGTTAACCGTCGGACAGACGCTCGCTTGCCTGCTCGTGCTGACCCTGCTGGCACCTCCGCCGGCAGCGGCCAAGACCCGCAAGGGCGACAAATTCTACGCCGCCGGAAAAAAGGCCGAGAACGCAGGGGATTGGGAGACAGCCTTCGAAGCGTATGAGAATGCGCTGCGCGAGGACCCGGCCGAAGGGAACTACCAGATCGGCCACCGGCGGACGCGCTTCGAGGCTGGCGCCCGGCGGATCGATCGGGCGCAGAAACTGCGTGCCGCGGGGAAACTCGAAGAAGCGCTGACGGAGTTCGAGCGGGCGTTCCTGACCGATCCGTCGAGTGCGATTGCCATTCAGGAGATCAAACGGACTAAGGCGATGCTGGACGCCGAGCGGCGGAAGGGCGCCAAGCTGGGGCCGGAGGAGCGCGGCTTGACCCCGGTCGAGTCCGCGCGGCGCGAGAGCGAAGAAAAGATCGGCCGCATTCAGGCCGCGCCGGAATTGAAGCCGCTCTCCCGGCAGGTGACTTCGCTCAAGATGAACAACCAGAACGTCCGGGTGCTGTATGAGACGCTGGGGAAGCTGACCGGCATCAACGTGGTGTTCGATCCGGAGATGCAGCAGCCGTCGAAGAACTTCACGGTGGACCTGACGAACACGACGCTCGAAGACGCCTTGGAACACCTCTCGACGCTGACCAAGATGTTCTGGAAGCCCTTGAGCTCCAATACGATCTTCATCACCAACGACAACGTGACCAAGCGGCGGGACTACGAGGAAAACGTAGTGAAGGTGTTCTATCTGCAGAACATCACGAGCGTGCAGGAGTTGAACGAAATTTCGGTGGCCATTCGGTCCGTGACCGAAATCCGGCGCCTGTTCACCTACAACGCGCAGAACGCAATTCTGGCGCGGGGCACCGTGGATCAGGTCGCGTTGGTGGAGAAGTTGCTGCAGGATCTCGACAAGCCCAAGGCGGAGGTTCTGGTGGACGTGATCGTGATCGAGACCAGCCGGGGACGGACGCGCGAACTGGCTTCGGCGCTCTCGACAACGACCGGGTCGAGCACGACGAACGGAATCAGCGTCGGCGTGACGCCGGCGTTGGGATCGGCTGGGACGGGAAACACCTTGCGGTTGAACGAGCTGACTTCCCTGTCGGCCGGCGACTTTGCGATCAACCTGCCGAGCGCGATTTTGCGGGCGGTGATGTCGGACAGCAACGCGAAAGTGCGGCAGACGCCGCAGGTGCGGGCGGCGGACGGCATGAAGGCATCGCTTAAGATTGGCGAAAAGGTGCCGACCGCGTCCGGGTCGTTTCAGCCGGGCATCGGCCTGGGTGGCGGCGGGGTGAGCCCGCTCGTGAATACGCAGTTCCAATACTTGGACGTCGGCGTGAACGTGGATATTCTGCCGAAAATTCATGGGGCCGACGAGGTTTCGCTGCACGTGGAAATTGATATCTCCACTGTCCGCGAGCGCATTGATATTGGCGGCATTCAGCAGCCTGTGATCGGGCAGCGGAAAGTAATCCACGATCTGCGCCTACGGGAAGGCGAGATGAACCTGATCGGCGGCTTGGTGCAGCAGAACGAGACGAGAACCAAC
>LNFE01000290.1 GCA_001464575.1 Acidobacteria bacterium Ga0077553
CCGGCCGCCCGCGCCCGGAAAACCTTCGTACGGCCCCGTCGGATCCACCCGGTTCCCCTGCCCAGCGCCCAGCGCCGGACCCTTCTTCGGGTCATGATCCTGCAACCCCGCCACCTGCCCCAACTCATTCACGTTCGCAAACAAGAATCCCAACTGCGGGTCAAACGAGGTCCCGCCCCAATTCACCCCGCCATGGTTGCCCGGAAACTGCACCCGCAGCCGGTTATACGTCACCGGCAGATACGGCCCCCCCACCGCCATGCCCTTCAATAACTCCCGGCAAGCCGCCTCAATCTCCGGCGTCACCGTCGCCACGTCCTTCATCTCGAACCGCATGCGCGCCAGCGGCGGCGGCTTCAGCGGAAACGGCTGCGTCTTCGCCGTCCGCTCCAGCGGTACTTCGCTTTGCGGCACCGGCCGCTCCTCCACCCCATAAATCGGCTTCCCCGTCACCCGGTTCAGCAGAAACACCAGGCCCACTTTATTCACCGCCGCCACCGCCGGAATCACCTTCCCGCCCTGCTTCACGTCGAGCAGCAGCGGAGCCCCCGTCATATCCGCATCCCAGATATCGTGGTGCACCACCTGGAAATGCCACAGGTACTTGCCCGTGTTCGCATCCGCCGCCACGAGACTCGTCCCGAACAGGTTGTCCCCCGCCCGGTCCCCGCCATACTGGTCCACCGAGGGCGCGCCAAACGGCATGTACACGATCCCCCGCTTCTCATCCACGGTCAGGAAGCCCCAGACGTTCACGCCGGTCCGGTTCTTCCAGCTCTCGCCGGCCCAGGTATCGTTGAACTTCTCGCCCGGCTCGGGGATCGAGCGGAATTTCCAGACCAGCTTCCCCGTCCGCATATCCCACGCCCGCACGTCCCCCGCCGGACCCAGCGGCGGATTCTCCTGCGTCGTCCCGCCCGTAATCACGAAGTTCTTGTACACAATGGGCGGCGACGTCAGCATGTTCCGGCCCGGCAGCCCCCGCATGATGTCCTCGGTGTTCAAATTGATCACACCGTTATCGCCAAACCCCGGATTCGGCTTCCCCGTCTTCGCGTCGATTGAATACAACTTCCCGTCGCTCGACCCGAACACCAACTGCGCCGGCGTCTTCCCGTCGCCTGCCCAATACTCCAATCCACGAGTCGACGGCACCCCGGCCGGCAAGGTATACGACCAATACTCCTGTCCCGTCACCGGATCGAGCGCCGCCACTTTCGAATACGGAGTCGTGATGTACATCACCCCGCGGATCACCAGCGGCGTCACTTGGCTCGGCCGGAACCCCGATCCGAACTGCGGCCCGCGGCTCCGCGCCGGAGCACCCTCCGGCTCATCGCCCACCGGCCCGCCGGGCGCCCGCGGCCGCGGCGGCGGTGCAGCCGCAAATCCCGCCGGTTTCATGTGATACACCCAAGCCACTTTCAGCTTGCCGACGTTCTCCGGCGTAATCTGCCGCAACGGGGAAAACCGCATCGCCCCCGCGTCATGCCCATACGTCCGCCACTCCTTGGCCGGGTCCGTCGGCCCGCCCTCCACCGGCATCCGCGCCGCTGTAACTGGGTCCACCCGCGCGGCTGCACCGGCCGCCTCCGGCCCCCCCGTCCTCGGCCCGGCGACAGGCTCCGCCACGGGAGCCGCTACCCCGCCCACCGGCCCATAGTGCTTCACCAGATACTGCAACACTGTGTTCAAGTCCCCGTCGTTCCCCGTCGCCCCCAGGTTCACCATCTTCGAGATCGTCTCGGTCCAGCCGGCCTGCCCCTGCCGCAGCGAAACCGTCTGGTCCATCGAATGGCAGCGGCTGCACAGCTTCTGCGTCTCCGCCTTTCCCGGCCCGTCCGGCAGCACCACCGCGGCAGGCAGCGCCCCCGCCAAGCTGAACGCGAAGAGCCAACGGAGGTGGGTCAAAGAGCGAGGCTTCATAGAAGCCATCATTCTATCCGCTTGACTTCCGGCTATCCACTAGGCTTCCGGCGGGGAACCACTGCTCCACCGAGACCAGATTGCTATGGCGCCACCCGCCGGACTAGTGAGAAGGCAAAGTCCCGGCCCAACCCCGCTTTGGCGGACAGATGAATCCACAGCAGGGCATGCTCCTCCTGCATCCGCGAAGTGGGGAGCCCGCCGAGTACCACCGGCTCAAATCCGGTCTCCCGTGCCAAAGTCGATACCTGCTCAACCGCCTCCCGATCGTCGCCCGATAGAAACAGCACACTGCGCCGGCCGTCCAGCACGGGGTCCGCCATAATGCCGAAACCAATCGTATTGAACGCCTTCACCACCCGCGCGCCGGGAATCGCCATCGCCAGTCTCTGGGCGCTCGATAGGCCCTCCGGATGATTCAGTCCCGATAGTTGTGGATTCAGTGGGTTCGTAGCGTCCACCAGAATCTTCCCGGTCAGATCGCCACAGCCCTGGGCCGCCTGGATCACGACATCTCCCGGAGTCGCCAGCAGAACCACGTCCGCTTGCCCGGCCGCCTCCGGCAGGCTGCTCACCGTCAGTCCCAAGCTCGCCGCGGTGGCGCGAGCCTTCTCGCTCGCCGGGTCCTGCGCGCCCAGGACAACTTCATGCCCCAATGCCGACCAACGCCCCGCCAGCGTCGCCCCCACGTTTCCCGCTCCAATTACTGCAATCTTCATATATTTGCCCCTAAACGCCCAACGCTGCAATCATCAGCCGCGCCGCCGCCGCGCCGGAGTACTGCTGCTGGCCAGTCACCAACCGTCCATCGCGGACGGCAAACTCGCGGAACCGCGCGTCGACCACGAAATTCGTCTCTTCCAACTTCCTCGCTTCGTCCTCAATCCAGAACGGCTGAATGCGCATTCCGACAAAGGAGTCCGCAAACGCCTCCTCGCTATTGGCGAACCCTGTCCACGTTTTTCCCTTCACGAGCAGGGACCCGTCGGAGAGCCTCGTCCGGAGCAGGACGCAAGTGGCATGACACACCACACCCACCACTTTGCTCGCTTCGTAGAAGTCCGCCACCAAGCGGTGCAGCGGCTCATTATCGATAAAGGTGAACATCGGCGATTGCCCGCCCGCCAGAAATACGCCGTCGTAATCGGATACCGCCACCTCTGCAATCGGGCGGGTATTCTCGAGCAGGGCGGCATGCTGCGGAGACAGCAGGAAACCCAGACTCAAGAAATCATGCGCGGAGTAGCCGCTCGCGTCGCGAGGATCGGAGTAGCTGTCCACCTCCAAGTTCCCACCCGCCGGGCTGGCGACTTCGACCTCGTACCCCGCCTCCACAAACGTCCAATACGGATGCGTCAACTCCGCGGCCCAGAAGCCTACCGGCCACTTGGTTACGCTCGAAACGGCTGGGTTTGCCGCGATGAGCAAAATGCGCTTTGGCTGCGCGCTCGCTCGATTGATGTTCGCCGACATGGTTCCTCCCGAAGGTTGAAGTTGAGAACTGAAGCAAATATAGTCAGTCTAGAGCCGAAAGCAGAACTGTAAATGCGCCAGAATCCTAAAAAACAATCCATTCGTCCTAACGAACAGGAGGAGCGAAAGGTTCTCGAGCTCAGCGGGATCGACGTCCTCACCGATGTGCTCAGCGGACTGGGCCTCCAGTCCCGCCTCTTTTGCCGCTCGGAGCTCTCCGCCCCTTGGGGCATGGGCTTTGAGAAAAGCGGCCTGGCCCATTTTCACTGGATCGAGCGCGGCGGCGGCTGGCTCCACGGCGCCGAGGGGCTCCCGCGGCCCATCGCCATCAGCAGTGGCGACTTGGTCATTCTGCCGCATGGTGACGCTTACCATCTATCGGATCAGCCCTCCGGCCAGGCCCTGCCGATCATGCAACTCGTCGGCGATGCCCGGCATGGCCGCTGCAGTCTGCTCCGCCTCGGGGGCGACGGCCCCATCACCTCGATGCTCTGCGGCTCGTTCAGCTTCGCGCGGGAAGGGTTCCCCCTCTTGTCCCTGCTCCCCGCCGTCCTCCACATCCGCGGGGACAATCCGGCCGTCGGTGCGCACATTGAGCCACTGATGCGGGCATTGGCGACCGAGTCCGCCAACGGGCTGCCTGGGTGGGAAACGGTGATGACCCGCCTCATGGACATCCTATTCGTCCAGGTCATCCGCATCTGGATCACGGAGCAGCCCTCTGACAGCCATTGGCTCGCGGCGCTCAACGATCGCCAAATCCACCACGCCCTCGCCCTCATGCACGAGAAGCCGGAGCACGCCTGGACCCTGGACTCGCTCAGCCGCCAGGTCGGCCTCTCTCGTTCTCCCTTCGCCGCCAAGTTCAGCCGTTTCGTCGGCGAGCCGCCGCTCAGCTACCTCGCCCGCCTGCGCATGCAGCGCGCCGCCCGCGCTCTGCGCGAGCGCAAAGTCACCCTCGCCGAGGCCGCCCAAATCGCCGGCTACGGCTCAGAGATCGCCTTCGGCAAGGCCTTCAAACGCCTGATGGGAATCACCCCGGGCGCGTACCGGTCCAAGCAAGCCGACTAGCGCCTCCCGTTTCGAGCGAAAGCGTCAAGGGGAGTATATCTCGTCACGCGAAGAGGCCCGTCCACTCTGGCTCTCCGCTGGTGGCACGTAGCAGATCGAGAGCGAGGCTCTAAGGGCGGCGGAGCTCGAGCAGCGGCGGCTGCGCAGCCCGTTCAAACCACCCCAGCAACTCCGGTGTCGTCGAATGAATCAGGCGCTGGATGGCCTCACTTCCGAAGGCCTGTAGAAGGAATGCCCCCGTCCTGGGTGCTCCCCTATCTCCCGGGGCCGGCCGGTCGTGACGCACAAGGGGCCGCATGATGTCGAAGATCCGGCCCTCCGATGCCCCCTTGCGCAATTCGGCCAGGGCCTCCTGTGCGATGGTGCACTGAGCCGCCAGGCATTCGTTCAACGCTGCAAAGACTCCGGACTCATCCGGTCCCACGCAGAGGCCGTCTTCGAGTACAACCAGATCCAAAATCAGTTCGACCCTCGTGATATCCGGGTCCGCTTCCCCAGGACCACTGCCGCTTGTGCCGGAGACGCCACAATAGCCCTGAGCATGGCCCACTTCGTCCGGGCTAAGGACGTCCAGGTTATTGCCGAAGATTCCCCGTTCCGTAATCAAACGCTTCGAGCCAGGAAGAATGAACGTCCCGAGATCCCTTTCCACTTTGGCGCGTCCGCTCAGCACCTCCCGCTGTACGCTCGAACCCAGTGTCGAGAGCCGGCTGGCGCGCCGCTGGCCATCCCCGGTCGCATAGTGCCAGACAATATCGAGAGCGACGATTGCTTTGCCGCTCTGGTTGAGCAGTATCGCGGCGTGGTCAGTTTTGAGCGCCGGCCGGAAAGGCCCTGGCCCTGGCCGGCTTTCCATTTCCCGGAGGAGGGAGGCGAATGTGGGCATCCCCGGAGTAACCAGAGGAAGCCCGAATTCTGGAAGACCGACATACAGGAGATCCGCCATCTGATCTAATGATACTCGCGCGGCCGCCTCGGCAGCATCTCGTTGCTCGTTGCGCGATATAGCAGCTAAATTACGGCCCGCTTGAGTTTGGCGATATGCTCCCCGGCGTTGCGTAGAGAATCGCTGCGGAAGTGGAAGCTTGCATGGTCTGTCGTCAAGCAGGGAACCGACAGGCAGAATCGTCTTCCGCCAAAAATCCAGCTCCCCACGCGAACTCCGTTCCGCCGAGCCGACTGAACTCCACCTCGCCGGGCGGCTAGGCCAAGGAATCGTCAAAATTCGGTTGCGCATGCGTACGGCGCATACGAAGTTGCTCGAGCTCTGCTTTGGGGGGCCCCGTAACCTACGACGGGTGTTGGTTAACATGAGGCATGATACGGAAACGCCATTTACTCGTCACCGTCATGTTCGTAATCCTGAATGGGAGTGTTCTCGCTCAGCCGGTCGACTTTCGCACAGCATTCTCGAGCAACGGCAGAGTAAGCGCCATGGCGTTCGACAAGTCGGGCAACATCTATGTGGCTGGCTCGACTCAGTCGGTTCACTTCCCAACCACGCCGGGTGCTTTTCAAACTGTTTTCCGCCCCTCACCTTGCGGCGGTGGCCCCACCCCGGGCTCTGTCCTGTATTGTCCGGAGGGATTCATTGCCAAGCTCGACCCTACCGGCTCGCGGCTCATCTACTCAACTCTCATTGGCGGTAACGGAACTGATCGAGTCTCCGGTATCCAGGTCTTGGAAAATGGCAACGTCTGGTTTACGGGGGGCATGTCGTCTCCGGGCTTGCCCGTCTCCCCCAATGCATGGCGCCGAGAAGCGGGTCCCGTCGGCACCCACGGCTTCGTCGGGTTGTTGAATGCGACGGGAAGCCAAGTCATTTACGGCACCTACACTCCTTCAGGCGCGGGGACCGCTGTCCAGGTAGCACCCAACGGCGATGTGATCGTCGTTGGGGATGCTACGAGTACTCAGTTTGAGATCACTCCCGGTAGCTTTCGAACGCAAAGGGATCCCCTGGCCGGAGGCACCCCTGATGTCTTCGCGCTCCGCCTCAGTTCCGATCTCAGCCAACTCCGGTGGTCCTCTGCCTTCGGCGGCAGCGCCCAAGACTCTGTCGTCGCGATGGGCATCGACGCCACGGGCGATATCCTCCTCTCCGGCAACACAGGTTCCACCGGACCGCTAATTCCCGCAGAAACACGCTTCCCCGTAACCCCCGGCGCAGTCAACCGCGGTGCGGGCGGGGGCGATTTCTTTGCCTGCAAACTGAGCGGGAACGGCGCGACGTTGCGCTTTTGCGCCGTCTGGGGTGGCGCCGGCTACGACGCTCTCCTCTCCGCGGAACTCACCCCGGATGGGGCACTGTTATGGGCCGGACAGGCTGCTCGCTTTTTCGCCTTCCCGATCACGGAGAATGCGTATCGCGCCACAGCGGAAGGTGCGGTCGCCGGGCGTCTAGCCGCCGATGGATCGAGGTTGGAGTTCTCGACCAATGTGGGCCAGGAACCTCGCGACTACGCCCAAAGCATTCAGCGGGCTCCCGATGGCACCATCCTCATCTACGGGCAGACCCACTCCGCCAATTACCCCACCTCTCCAGGGGCCGAACGAGGGTGTTTCGGTGGGGAGCCGCGCGTGGAGGAGGGGCAAAGCACCTTCGTCCTCCGCCTCTCCGCAGATGGGGCCTCCATGCTCTACTCGTCCTTCCTTCCCTATCGGATCCAAGTTGGACAGGTCAATCAGTACTACACCGTGGTGCCTTGGCCTGAGCCGTCCGGCATCTTGCGAAGGGCGAGCGTGGACCCCCCATGGTCCTCTCAGGTCACCTGCCTGGCGAACGCTGCCAGTTACCGTCAGCGTGGTCTCGTGCCCGGCAGCATCATCACCGTGTTGGGCCAGGATATTGGCCCCGCTTCTGCGTCGGGTCCCGTGTTGTCTGCTGACCAGCGCGTGGCTACCACCCTGGGGAATACGCGGGTGCGGATCGGCGGGATCGCTGCCCCCCCCTCTTCACTGGTTGGCCCGGCAGACGTCTTGGTGGAGGTCGAGCGGGACGGCCGGATTGTAGATTCGTTCCGTCGCATCGTCATCCCGGCCGCGCCTGCGCTCTTTGTGGCGGACGGCTCCGGGCGCGGACCCGTGGCCGCCATCAATCAGGACGGGACGCTGAATTCAGCCGTACGGCCGGCTCCCCGTGGCTCCATCCTCTCGCTTTACCTCACGGGCACCGGTGTACCGGAAGGCGTGCCGTTGCCCGACGGCAGCCTGGCGCCCGGGGCGGGGGGCACTCCGCGCGGAGAAGTGCGCGTCCGCTTCAACACAGTCAACGGGGAAGTGCTCTACGCCGGTTACTCTCCGGGCCAAGTGGCCGGCCTGACTCAGGTCAACGTCAAGGTCCCCGATCAAGCGGGCGTCACGGGTCAGGTGGTGATCGATGCGACGGTCAACGGCAATTTTGCTGACAACCTGGGAGAACTCAGGGTCTGGGTTCAATGACCTCGCGTGCCCACTTCGCTGTCGACCGCAGCCATTACGACCGATATTGAAACACAGCGATGCATCCGAAAGCTCCCGGAAGACGGCGTCAACTTCCCGCGCGGTCCTACCCATCGGCCTCCGATTGTTCCTGTTTTCGCCCAAAAGCCAGGTTGAACTGATACGGTCACGATGCGTTCAGAGATATTTTTGAAGTCGAAACCACTGATGTAAAGCCACTTAGCTGCGTTCCAGCCACTCTGGTGCCCCCAATCCCTTGTCCCCGCGCGCTACGGTTTGGACAAAGGCGCTCTTCTTCATCAGCCGGATGAAAAGAGCGCCTTTTCCATTTCTAACGGAGAATTCGAATGTCGAAAAAGGAACTAACCGAAGAGCAAAAACAGCGCCGCGCCGAAACCGCCCGTCGCAACGGAGCCAAAAGCAAAGGGCCCATCACCCCGGAAGGCAAATACCGCAGCTCCCTGAATGCGATCGCCACCGGGGGCCACACCGATCTGCACAAACCGATCTGAATGAAAATGATCTGCCACCGTTCTTTTTCCTGCTCTCGACCGACGATCGGACCTCCTATATTCGCTCCTTCCAAAGTCTGCTCGCCAATTCAAACCCAAGTCGGAATTCGAACTCAGCCTGGTTCGGCGCATGGCCGTCGCCCTGTTCCAACACGATCGGCTCACCACCTTGGGCACCGAAGCGATGCAGCGCGAAATCGA
>LNFE01000291.1 GCA_001464575.1 Acidobacteria bacterium Ga0077553
GACTTAAAATGATGGTGGACAGGGAAGGATTTGAACCTTCGTAGCCCGATGGGCGGCAGATTTACAGTCTGCTGCGATTGACCGCTCCGCCACCTGTCCACATTGTTCCGGCTCACAAAACTGGAGCTGGCGGAGGGGATCGAACCCCCGACCCTCTGATTACAAATCAGATGCTCTACCAGCTGAGCTACGCCAGCGAACTTATCAGGCGCGCATTGGATTGCTCCGGCAACGGCCAAACAGCTTGAGTATAGCAAAGTTTTCGCCGTTGCCAAATTGCTGGCGCAACTTTCCCCTAACTCGCCGCCCCGCTGGCGCCAGCCGTTACCGGAACGACCTCCACAGCGACGTTGATGAGCTGCTCCCCGCCCCCGAGGGCGACTCCCTTGACTGGCGTGACGTCGGAGTAATCCCGGCCCCAGGCTACGGTCACGTGGCCGCTCCCGGGCATGACATCGTTGGTGGGATCGAAGTCAAACCATCCGCATCCCGGGCAGAAGACCGCCGCCCAGGCGTGGGAAGCCTCGGCGCCGATGGAGTTGGGTCCGCTGCGCAGATATCCGCTGACGTAGCGCGCCGGCAGCCCGAGCGACCTTAGGCAGGCGATGAAAAAATGGGCGAAATCCTGGCAGACCCCATGCTTTGTCTTTAAGACCTCGCGTACGGGGGTGGTCACGGTCGTCGCGCGGGGATCGTATTCAAATTCCGTGAAGATTCGGTGTGAGAGCTCGAGAGAGGCTTCGAGGAGTGGGCGCCCGGAGGTGAAGCTTTTCGCCGCGTAAGCAGCGAACTCCGGCCCGAGTTGAATGAGCGGCGACTCGAAGGTGAATTCGCTTGCCTCGAGCGCGTCGAGGGTATCGCGCCGGCGGATCTGGTCGCAGACCTCCTGCCAGGGCGGAGAGATTCCGGCTAGCGGGGGTGCTTCGCCGGCCATTTCGACGATACTCTGCGAGGTGATGGTCAAGGTCTCGTGCGGCTCACTGAGGCAGAAGAACGTCACGGGATTCCCGAAATAGTCCAGGCGCTCGTCTAAGGTGGCCGGTTCGGGCCGGATGACCAACTCGTGCTCGACCAGCCGCTGCCGCTCGGACAAGCGGGGCGCGAGGTGCACTTCGGTATGGCAGATCGAGACCGGTTCACTATAGAGGTAGGTCGTCGTGTGGGTGGCGCGCAGGAGCATGATCTTCAAGGGGCGGACAGGCGGTGGGAGGTGACGGCGTGATTAAAATAGGTCCGCGTCAAGAGCTCAGAGAGCTGCCGCAGATCGGAGCCGGCTTTCTGCAGGAAGGCATTGAGCGGTTCGGGCGCGGCCAGTTCGCAAACGTCGGCGAGCGGCGCGTCAGCGACTTGCTTTCGGGCAACTGCTCGATGTGCTCGGTTAGGCGTGCCAATTGAAAGACGATCGACCGGGGATTCGCTTCGTCGATGAGCAAAAGGTCGAGGACGAGATCGGTCTGCATGGATGTCTGGTAGCGCGACCGGTAGGTCAGGGTGCTATCGGCGATCTCCAGGACGGCTTCCAGTTCTCCGCGCGTCACGGCCGGATCACTGGCTAAGCCATGGCGGAGGAGTTCGATCATCTGCAAAGAGCGCTCGAGGCGGCGGCCAATGTCGAGGAATCGCCAGCCTTCGCCGCGAGTCATGCTTTCGAGCGCCAGACCGCTGAAGGCGGCGAGAGTGATGACGGTTTGGTTTAGCAGATCGAGCGCCGCACTCAATCGCAGCGCCTCAGGCGGGGCTTCGGCGGCGAACTGTTGATCGAGGCGGGTTAGGATGCGCCAGGCGTCGGTGGAGATGCGGTCGCGCATGGGCCAGACGACGGAGTGGATGAGATGAATGCTGTGGCCCAGGCTTCCGCGTTTAGATCCGTCATATAAAAGGGCCAACAGTTCCGCTTCCAACTGCTCGGCTGGTCCTTTGATATAGCCGTGATGCAGCAGGACGCGCGCTCCGGCTTGCAGGCCGCTCGCTTGAGTCGGGTCACTTTCCTGCGTCAGGCGAGGGAGCATCGACCGGGTGACGCGTACCGCTGACTCGACGCGCTCCACGTAACGCCCCAACCAGAACAAGTTGTCCGCCACGCGGCTCGGCAGATCGAAGGTAGCGCGGCTGACGGCCAACCGGTGGGTGGTTGGCGGGAGGAGGGTAAGCTGCTCTTCGGACTTGCCGCCGAGTACCCAGGTATCCTTACTGCCTCCGCCTCGCTGTACGCTGACGACGAGGTTATCGAGCGAAGGGGTGACGCGGGTGAGGCCGCCGGGCATCACTTTATAACCGTCTCCATGGGCTACTGCGTAAACGCGCAAGACCACGTGCCGGGGGGAGAGCTTTTCGTCTTCCCACACTGGCACCGTCGAGAGCGCAACCTGCTCCTGAGCGACCCACTTGCCGGGTTCGGCGCGCATTTTCGAAACCAACTTCCGGCGCTCGGCTTCCGTTAAGCGGGCGCCGAAAATCGGCTGGTCACCGGGCTTGGGAAAGACGGGCTTGACGACCAGATTGTGCAACTGGCTGGCGACATAGGACAGAGGCCCTTCCTGACCACACCACCAGGTGGCCACCGTCGGCATTTTCAACTCTTCGCCCAACAATTGACGACACAAGACAGGGTAAAAGGCGGACGGAGCGGCGGACTCGACCATTCCGCTGCCAAGCGCGTTGGCAATGGCGACGTTTCCGCACCGCACCGCCTGAACGAGCCCCGGAATGCCCAGCATAGAGTCCGGCCGGAGCTCCAGCGGATCGCAGAAGCCGGCGTCCTGCCGGCGCACGATCACATCCACGGGGAGTAACCCACCGAGCGTCTTGAGAAAGACGTGGTTGTCGCGTACGGTGAGGTCGCCGCCCTCGACGAGGGTATATCCCAAATATCGCGCCAGGAAGGCGTGTTCGAAGTAGGTTTCGTTATAGGGGCCGGGGGTTAGCAGGACGATGCGCGGATTCTCCCGCCTGGCGGCCGATAGACCGAACAGAGTTTCGCGGTAGGCCTGGAAGAAACCGGCCAGGCGTTGGACGTTTGAGGTTTTGAAAACATCGGGCAGGACGCGGGAACAGACCAGCCGGTTTTCAAGAGCGTAGCCGGCTCCCGAGGGAGCCTGCGTCCGGTCGGCGAGGACCCACCAGGTCCCGTTTGGCGCCCGGGCTATGTCGGCGGAGTAGAGATGGAGGAACGTCCCACCGGGCGGTTGAATGCCCTGGCAGGGGCGGAGGAAGCCGGGGTTGGGATAGACCAACTCGGCGGGCAACAGTTTGTCTTTGAGGAGGCGCTGCGGACCGTAGGAATCCGCCAGGATCCTATTGAGAAGCCGCGCGCGCTGCGCTACGGCGGTTTCGATCGACCTCCATTCGGCCGGGTCCATGACCAAGGGCAAGGGGTCGAGCGGCCAGGGGCGATCGGTGCTTTGCGGATCGCCGTAGACGTTATACGTGATGCCGTGATCGTGGATCAGCCGCTGACCCTCTTTCCAGCGTTCCCGGAACTCCCCTTCGCGCAGGGCGAGGATTGACTCCGTTAAGCCACGCCAATGCTGCCGAATTTGCCCGGACGGTTGCAGAACCTCGTCGTAGAAACCCTCTTCGGGCTCGTAGCGCCAAAGCGAATCGAGGTGTTGCTGCTTGTCAAGTGAAGAACGAGTCATGAAGACGCGGCCAGCGTCCCCTCCATGTTCCCATATCGGCAAACCGGGGAAAGTAAGGCCCGCTCGATCCAGCTTCTTTCGGGCGCCGGGCGGCCGGCTGACCCGACACTCTCGGTCGCCGCGACGAGGATCAACGGGGCGTGGTTACCGCCGCAGATCGAGAGTCAGAGGAAACGATGGGTTGTGCTCAACGGGGGGCATCGGCGCCGGCCCGGGCGTATGCCCAAACGGGAAGAAGCGCGCTCCTCGCCGGCTTTCCGCCTCTAGCGCATTGACGGGGAACGTCTCGTTCGAGCGGCCGCCGGGATGGGAAACGTGATAGGAGCATCCGCCGATGGAACGTCCGGTCCAGGTATCGTACAGGTCGAAAATGAGCGGGGTATGGACGGGAATTGTCGGATGGAGGCAAGACGGGGGCTGCCAGGCCCGGTAGCGGACACCGGCAACCCATTCGCCCTGGGTTCCCGTGGCATGAAGCGGGACGCGGCGGCCGTTGCACGTCACCAGATATCGCTGGCCGAACATTCCGGTCACCTTGACTTGCACGCGCTCGACGGACGAGTCGACGAAGCGCGCCGTGCCACCGCCTGCTGGTTCCTCACCGAGCACATACCAAGGCTCCGTTGCCTGCCGAAGCTCGATCTCGATGCCCGAGTAGTTTACGCGGCCGAAGACCGGATACCGGAATTCGAAGTGGGGAGCGAACCACTCCGCCCGGAATGGGTAACCTGCCGCGGATAGCTCCTCCATTACATCAACCAAGTCCCGATGGACGAAGTGCGGCAACATGAACTGGTCATGCAGCTGGGTGCCCCAGGCGGTTGGTTTTTGTAAATACGGACGCTTCCAAAAATAAGCCAGGAGGGTTCGCACGAGTAACTGCTGCGTGAGGCTCATCCGCGCGTGCGGTGGCATTTCAAACCCGCGAAGTTCGAGAAGGCCCAACCGCCCGGTGGACGAATCTGGCGAGTAGAGTTTATCGATACAAAACTCGGCCCGATGGGTGTTGCCGGTGAGATCGGTCAGGATATGGCGGAAGACGCGGTCGACCAGCCAATAGGGCAGCGGAGCATCACCGGGCTGGGGGATTTGATTAAAGGCAATTTCGAGTTCGTAGAGCGCATCGCCGCGCGTCTCGTCGACCCGCGGCGCCTGGCTGGTGGGCCCGATAAACAAGCCAGAGAACAGGTAGGAGAGCGAGGGGTGGTTGAGCCAGTAGGCGATGAAGCTCCGGAGTAAGTCGGGCCGGCGCAGAAACGGGCTATCGTTGGGCGTGCGGGCCCCGAGTACGATGTGGTTTCCGCCGCCGGTGCCACAGTGCCGTCCGTCGAGCATAAACTTTTCCGTGCCTAAGCGGCACTGATGGGCGTCTTCATAGAGCTCGGTGGTATGGCGCACGAGATCCGCCCAGCTATCCGAGGGTTGCACGTTGACCTCGATGACGCCGGGGTCTGGCGTGACTTTGATGAGCTTGATGCGGTGGTCCGGGGGGAGCGAGTAACCCTCAAAGACGACGGGCATGTTTAAGATAGCCGCTGTTTCCTCGATCGCGCCGACGAGATCCAAGTAGTCCTCGGTTGCTGTAAGTGGGGGCAAGAAGATGTGTAACTGACCGTTGCGAGGCTCGATGCAGATTGCCGTCCGGACGACCCAGCTGGCCGATTCTCCTTGTTTAGGCCGCCGGGTGACCGGCGGCGCGACTCGGCGGCCGTCCTGAAGCTTGACTTCCGGGCGAGCGGGCGGCAGCGGATGGCGCTGCGCCATGGGATCGACAGGCAGAACTACGGGTAGAGAACCTTCGGCGGCCCAAGGCAGGCTGGCGAGCGGGAGACGGAAGCCTACGGGCGAGTCGCCGGGGATCAAGAAGATTTTTGCGCCGCGCAGCATCCACAAACCGGTCTGCCACTCAGGCCCTTTCCGTCCCCAGATGCGCTGGAGCGGGAGGACGAATCCCGTGGGATTGTGGAGGCCGCGTTCAAAGACTTTGCGGATCCGTTCCCGCTCCTGCGGGTCTTCGAGGCGGTTGTCCTCAGGGTCCACATTGATGGGCAGCTGCCGTTCCTTTTGCAGATAGTGGACGGGGTCTTCGTAGGCCGTGTTGATGTACTCGGGATCGACACCAAGCCGCTCGGCCAGCTTTTCCGAGAATGCTTGCGCGTCGGCAGGTCCGTAGCCTTGACTCGTTCCGTCGAGCGCCAGCAGGCGCGGATCATGCCAGATCGGCTGGCCATCCTCCCGCCAGTAACAGGTAAACGCCCAGCGAGGGAGGGGCTCGCCGGGGTACCACTTTCCTTGTCCCATGTGGACGAGCCCGCCGGGCGCGAGGCGAGCCCGGAGACGGTCAAGCAGGGCGAGGGCAAGCCGCCGCTTGTTCGGGCCCATGGCCGCCGTGTTCCACTCGGCGGCTTCCATATCATCCACGGAGACGAAGGTTGGTTCTCCGCCCATGGTGAGGCGGATATCCTGGTCAACGATGTCGCGGTCGACCTGATCGCCCAGGGCTTCGATTGCGGCCCACTGCTCATCAGTGTAGGGGAGGGTAACCCGCGGGTCCTCGTGGATGCGGGTGACTTCCATGACATGGGCGAATTCAACCTCACACTCGTCGACGCCGCCCGAAACGGGGGCGGCCGACGATGGCTCCGGAGTCGCGGCGAGCGGTATATGCCCTTCTCCGGCGAAGAGGCCGGAGGTCGGGTCGAGGCCGATCCAGCCGGCGCCGGGCAGATACACTTCCGTCCAGGCATGAAGATCCGTAAAGTCCTGGGGCGCTCCGGCCGGCCCTTCGAGCGGCTTGACGTCTGGCTTCAATTGAATCAGATAACCGGAGACGAACCGGGCCGCCAGGCCCAAGTGGCGCATTGCCTGGACGAGTAGCCACGCGGAATCGCGGCAGGAGCCGATGCGTTTGGAGAGAGTTTCCTCTGGGGTCTGCACCCCCGGTTCCAGTCGAATGGCGTAGTTGATCTGGTTCTGAACGAGCTGATTGAGATCAACCATGAAATCGATCGTCCGCCGCTTCGAGACGTTGACGGTTTCCAGAAACGCCTGGAGCAAGGGGCCCGCGGGATCGAGGAGCCGGAAGGGCGCAAGTTCCTGGTCTAGCGTTTTGTCATAGGCGAAGGGGAAATCGTTGGCATAGGGTTCCAGGAAGAAGTCGAACGGATTGATCACGACCATTTCAGCGACGAGATCGACCTCGACGGAGAAGTGGCGCACCTTTTCTGGAAACACGATACGGGCCAACCAGTTGCTTTGGGGGTCCTGCTGCCAGTTGATGAAGTGGCCGCCGGGCTCAATCTTCAAAGAGTAAGCAGGGATAGGCGTCCGGGCGTGGGGCGCAGGGCGTAGGCGCACTACTTGGGGAGAAAGCGTGACCAAGCGATCATAGAAGTAAGTCGTTTTGTGGTGAAGCGCGACACGGATTGGCATGGGGATGTAGGGGCTGGGCCCTGCGACACGGAAGGGTAGAGCTTTAGTGTAGCGCCGCACAAATGTAAAAGAGTGCAAAGCGGGTAACCGATGCCAAGAGCAGCCCGTCAGCGTCGTATGGTGATTCGTTGAAAGCCGGATGGCAAGCTCTGTTGTTGGCGAGTTGGGTTGGGCTCTATGGCCAGAGTGTCCATCTCGATCCTGCGCCTCGGCACGCTCTGCCGACGCACGTTGATGGCAACACGTCCTCCTTCTGGGCGGATGGGCTGCTGCATCTGTTCACGTCAACCGGCGATCCGCTGATGATCAGCCGGGGTCCCGATCAGTTCGGGCCCTTTGAAAGTGCGAAAGTCGATGTTGCGCGGCAGGAGCACCGGCCGCTTTGGATGGAGGCGGCGTGGCGTGATGAAGATGGCACGATTTTCGGCTGGTATCACCATGAACCCGGCGAGGTGTGCCCTGGCAAGCCGGGGCTGACCGCGCCAAAGATCGGCGCGGTGGTCTCCTACGACAATGGAGGGTCGGTGATCGACCTTGGCATCGGTTACCCGCTTTGCACTCTTTTACATTTGTGCGGCGCTACACTAAAGCT
>LNFE01000292.1 GCA_001464575.1 Acidobacteria bacterium Ga0077553
AGTCCCTTCTGCCCCACCAGCCAACCGGAGTCCCGTGCACCGGCTACACCGAGCTCTACATCGGCGTCGACGTCGGCAAGCGCCAGGACCATACGGCCATCGTCGTCCTCGAATGCGCCTTCACCCGCAGCGAGCATCGCCACGCCGCCACCCAGGAATACCAAACCTCGGCCCACCTCTCGGTCCGCTACGCCGAGTCGCTCCCGCTGGGCACGGACCACCTGGATCTCCCCGGCCGCGTCCGGTCGATCCTCAACGCCCAGCCCGGACCCTACCGCCGGACCCACCTGATCATCGACGCCACCGGCGAAAGCACCCTGATCGAGGTCCTCCGCCGCGACCGGCATCTCAAGGTCGACACCTTCCAACCCGCCGTCATCACCGGGGGCTACCAGACCAACCACCTCCCCGGAGGCTACACCGGCATCCCCCGGCCCGACCTGCTCACCCGTCTGCGAACCGCCTTGGGAGGCGAGAAGCTCAGCCTCCCCGACGCCACGCCCGGTGTCCCCGGCCTGGCTCATGAGCTGATCCACTTCCGCAGCGACGGCGGCCAACCCGAGCACGACGACCTCGTCTTCGCCCTCGCCCTAGCCACATGGCAAGCGTTCTCCCACCACAAGGACAACTTCTATCCCCCCACCGGGCAACGCTAACCCAAACCCCCTGCGGCGCTCCGGGGCATCGAGCCCCGTTGCCCCGCCAGCAGGATCCCGCTCCCTTCCTCACGGGACGCCCAAGGCCCCCGCCGCGCCATCACCAACCCACAGTGCCTGATCAAGCCCCTGCCTGCGCCCATCCTAACCGCAGCACCGCCCCCAACCACCCCGGCCACCCAACCGCTCCCGGGAAGCCCACCAGACTGCGATGCGCCCCGCCTCGCCATGCTTAATCCCCAGCCTACGCCAAGCCCAACCATCGCCCCGCAGCCAAGCTACCCGTCCCCTCTCCGCCAGCCGATCGAGGCCGCCGATGCGCACCCCACCTCGCCCCCCAAGTCCACCCCGACTGCGGCGCGCCGGGGCATCGAGCCCCGGCACCCCGCCGCACAAGCGACCCCTTCCCGCCAACCCCCAAACCGCCCGCGACAGCCACCAGCTCCCTGCGACATAATCTGAAGGACCCAGCCCCAAGGAACCCCATGCGCCTCCTTCTCGCTTCTCTGCTCCTCGCCGCTCCCTGGCTCACCGCCGCCACGCCCTGCGCCAACCTAGCCCAACTCACCATCCCCAACGTCCGCATCACCGCAGCCACCGCCGTACCCGCCGGTGCCTTCACGCCTCCCGGCGGCCGCCCCATGCCCAACCTCCCTGCCTTCTGCCGCATCGCCGCCACCCTCACCCCATCCGCCGATTCCGATATCAAAGTCGAGGTCTGGCTCCCCACCGCCTGGAACTCCCAGTTCCTCGGCATTGGCAATGGCGGCTTCGCCGGCGCCATCAGCTACGGCGGCCTCATCGACGCCGTCCGCCACGGCTACGCCACCGCTTCCACCGACACCGGCCACCAAGGCGGCGGCACGGACGCCTCCTGGGCCCTTAACCACCCCGAAAAGATCGTCGACTTCGGCCATCGTGCCATCCATGAAATGACCGTCCACGCCAACGCCATCCTCACCGCGTACTACGGCTCGGCCCCCCGCCGGTCCTACTTCAGCTCCTGTTCGAATGGCGGCCGCCAGGCCCTCATGGAAGCCCAGCGCTACCCCGCCGACTACGACGGCATCATCGCCGGCGCCCCCGCCAACGCCTGGACCTCGCTCATGACCAACGCCGCCCGGAACATGCAGGTCACCGGCGGCGACCTCTCCGGCTACATCCCCGCTGCCAAGCTCCCCACCATCCAATCCGCCGTCCTCGCCGCCTGCGACCAAGCCGACGGAGTCAAGGACGGAGTTCTCGAAAACCCCGCCGCCTGCCGCTTCGATCCGGACGCCCTCCGCTGCGCCGGCCCCGATGCCGACACCTGCCTCACCCCACCCCAGGTCAACTCCCTAAAGGCCATCTACGGCCCGCTCCGGACCGCCAACGGCAAGCCCCAGTTCCCCGGTTACTCGCCCTCCGGCGAATCGGAACCCGGCGGCTGGGGCGCCTGGATCACCGGCCCCAAGCCCGCCGCCAGCGCCCTCTACGCCTTCTCCACGAACTTCTTCCGCTTCATGGCCCATAGCGACCCCGCCTGGAACGTCGACAAGTTCGACCTCGCCCGCGACCTCCCCGCTGCTCAAAAGCTCGCTCAGGTCCTCGACGCCACCAACCCCGATCTCCGCGCCTTCCATGCCCGCGGCGGCAAGCTGATCCTCTATCACGGCTGGTGCGACGCGGCCATCCCCGCCCAGAACGCCATCGACTATTACCAGTCCGTGGTCAAGAAGATGGGCGCATCCAAGGCCAACCAGTTCGTCCGCTTGTTCATGGTGCCCGGCATGCAGCACTGTGGTGGAGGCGCCGGCCCCAACGCCTTCGGGCAGGGAGGCGCGCCCCTGGGAGACGCGGCCTCGAACATCGCCGCCGCGCTGGTCCGCTGGGTTGAGCAGGGCTACGCCCCCGAGCGCATCCTGGCCACGAAGCCCGGCCGCACGCGTCCTCTCTGCGCCTATCCCAACGTCGCCCGCTTCAGCGGAAACGGTTCCCCCGACGACGCCGCCAACTTCAACTGCGCCCGCTAAACCAGGATCGCTGGGATCACTCGGCCACGCACCTCAGGCGCCCACTCGCGCCACTCCGATGGACGGCTCGCGAGGTGACTCAGCAAAGCGCCAGTGCGCCCGCTGGGCAAGGCTCTCCTTGCTCACGCGGCCAGGTACCTCGGCTATCCGTTCGCTCCGCAGCCCCCACCCCCTCCATCCGTATCCAGCGGAAACGGCCCGCGAGCTGACTCATCGAAGCGCAAGTGCGCCCACTAGGCCAGGATCTCTTTGATCAGCCTTCCGTGGACCTCCGTCAGCCGCTCGCGCCGCCCTTGGTGCAGGTAGCTCAGGCGGTCCTGGTCGAGGCCCATCTGATGGATCAAGGTCGCGTGCAGGTCCCGGAAATGTACCGGGTCCACCGTCGCCTTCAAGCCGATATCATCCGTCGCGCCATAGGTCATGCCGCCCTTGAAGCCGCCGCCCGCCACCCACATGCTGAAGCCGGTGTTGTGGTGGTCGCGACCGGTGCCCCTCTCGGACTCCGGTGACCGGCCAAACTCGCCACCCCACAGGACAATCGTCGAATCCAGTAGCCCGCGCCGCTTCAGATCCTGAATCAGTGCCGCCGTCGGCTGGTCCGTCAAACTCGCCATCCGCAGATGGTTCTTCTCGATGTCGCTATGGGCGTCCCACTCGGTCTCCGCCCCGCCACCGCCCGCAACCACGCAGATGAACCGGACCCCCTTCTCCACCAAGCGCCGCGCCAGCAGACAACGGCGTCCGTAGTCGTCCGTCAACGGCTTGCCAACGCCGTACAGGTCCAACGTCTCCTGCGGTTCGCTCGAGACGTCAAAGATCTCCGGCGCCTCCGTCTGCATCTTGAAGGCCGTGTCATAGGCCGAAATGCGCGCGGCGAACTCGGGGTCCTCCCCGAGCATGTTGGCCTCATTCAACTGCCGGATGAAGTCCACCGTCTTCCGACGCCGCTCCATCGTGATGCCCTTTGGCAGCTCCAAATTCAGGACTGGCCGCTTGCCAGCGCGGAACATCGCCGGCTGATACACGGCCGGCAGGAAGCCGTTCGTATACATCGGCTGCCCCGCTTCCGGCGTTCCATTCGGGTCCGGCATCACAACATAGGCCGGCAAGGAATCCGACTCCGATCCCAGCCCGTAGGTGAACCAACTGCCCATCGCCGGAAAACCCGGGATCACCCGGCCCGACATCATCTGGTACTGCGCCGCCGAATGCACCACCATATCCCCGTGCATCGACCGCAAAATGCACAGGTCATCCACCACCTTCGCCTGATGCGGCAACAGGTCCGAGACCTCGATGCCGGACTTGCCGTACTTGGCGAAGGTGCGCTTGGTGCCGAGGATGCGCGAGTTCTGGTTGACGTTCTGATACTCGACATTGCCAAACGTCGCCGGCCGCTTCTGGCCGTGGAGTTGATTCAGCAGCGGCTTTGGGTCGAAGGTCTCAAGGTGCGACGGACCACCGGCCTGGAAGAGGAATATGATCGACTTGGCCTTCGCCGGAAAGTGCGGCGCCTTTGCCGCCAACGGGCTCAAGCGCTTGGCGTCCTGCGCCTGGAGCGAGGCAAAGCTCATGGCCCCGAAACCGCAGAAGCACTGCGTCAGAAACTCACGGCGATTACGGGCGTAGCGAATATGTTCCGGCATCTTAGTCCACGTAGAGGAAAGCGTTGGAGTTGAACAGGCTCAGGGCAAACTCGGTCACCGCGGTCGGGTCCGGGTCGTCCAAATACTTCTTCGAGAGCAGCCGCTCCTTTGGATTCGGCGCGCGGCCGGTGGCGAGGCGGAACGCCTGCTTCACTTTGTCGCCGGTCAAGCGCTTCGAGAACGCGACGGCCAGGTCGTTCGACAGGGTTCCGTTCAACAGCTCCAGGGCCTGAGGCGCGTGGGTAGACTGGTCGCGGCGCGCGCAGGAAAGCAGCGTATCCGGGGCGTCGAACACCTGATTGAACGGCATAATCAAGTTCCGCTTGTAGATCAGGTAGATTGTCCGGCGGTCGTGCTCGCTGCGGTCCCGCGTGGTCACCCAATACTGCGGGCGCTTCAGATCCTTGATCAACTCCTCATCGATCTTGATCATCACGCTCGGTCCGCCCGCCTTCGGATTCAACCGCCCGGAAACGGCCAGCATCGTGTCGCGAATCTCCTCGGCCGCCAAGCGGCGCCGGTTCATCTTCCAAAGCAGTTTGTTCTCCGGATCCTTCTCCGCGCCGACGGTGGATCGGCTGCTCTGCCGGTAGGTCGAAGAGGTCATCAACATCCGGTGCAGCGGCTTCATCTGCCAGCCACCTTTGATGTACTCATTCGCCAGCCAGTCGAGCAATTCGGGGTGGCTCGGCTTCAAGCCCATCTTGCCGAAGTCGTTCGGCGTCCCGACGATCGCCCGCCCAAAGTGGTAACCCCAAATCCGGTTCACCATCACACGCGAGGGCAGTGGATTGGCCGGGTCCGTGATCCATTCCGCCAAACGCTGGCGAGGCTTCTCCGTCTCGAGCGGAAGCTCCGGGGTCTCCTCCGGAAGCAGAACGCCCGGTGGCCGCATGCCGACTTTCGCGCCTTTATTCCGGTAGTCGCCCGCGGCCAACAGATGAATCGGAGTCATCTCTTTCGGCTCATTCTTAACCGCGTACATCGCCGCCGGCGGCGAAGGAATCTTCTCGTCAATCTCCTCGAGCCGCGTCAGAATCTTACCTTTCTCTTCTTCCGAAGCCCGGCGCATGGCAAAACGAAGCTTGCGCATCTCGGCCTCAAGCGGAGCCATCGTCTCCTTATATCTGGCCTGTTCTTCGGGTGAAGCGACCACGATGTCGTTGGCATGGGTCTGGGCAAAGTAGCCCTGTAGCCGGTAGTAGTCCGACTGACGAATCGGGTCGAACTTATGGTCGTGACAGCGGGCGCAGCCCATCGTCATACCCAACATCGATGCGCCGACGATGTTCGCCATCTCGGTGAGAACTTCGGTCCGCGAACTGGCTACGTCCTGATTGCCCGCGTTCTTCCGCAACGGCCCCAGCCGGTTGAAGCCGCTGGCCACCAGCAGGGTGTCGTTCTTCGGGTCGATCTCATCGCCGGCCAACTGCTCTTTCAGGAACTGGTCGTATGGCTTATCGGCGTTGAAACTGGCAATCACGTAGTCGCGATAGCGGAACGCGTCGGGACGGTGGGTGTCGTACTCGTAACCGTCGGATTCTGCGAAGCGGACGACGTCCAGCCAGTGGCGGGCCCACTGTTCCCCGTAGCGCGGCGAGGCCAGCAGCCGGTCGACGAGCCGCTCATAGGCTCGTGGAGCCTTATCGTTGACGAAGGCGGTGATCTCTTCGGGCGTTGGCGGCAAACCATGCAGATCGTAGGTGACGCGACGGATGAGGGTGGTACGGTCGGCCTCGGCGGCAGGCTTCAGCCCGGCCTTTTGCAGCCCTTCAAGGATGAACGCGTCGACGGGGTTCTTGATCCAAGGATCTTTGAGAGTTGGCGGAACGACCTGCTTGCGCGGCTGGAAGGCCCAATGACGGCGCTCGACGGGCGTGTACTTGCCCAAAGGGGCGACTTCATTAATGTTGGGTGCCGCGATCGCGGCAACGACCCCAACGAGGGCCAGAATCCGTCTCATAAGTTAACTGACGCAAATTCTATCCCCTTTCGTTACGGGACGGAAGGGGTGCATCGAAACGTGCAAGCGTGGCAAGCAGATCTTCGCGCCGGTACGGCTTGGCGAGGTATGCGTCCATTCCAGCCTCGAGGCAGCGGTCAGCGTCGCCGCGAATCGCGAGCGCGGTGAGGGCGATGATGGGGACATGCCGGCCGGACTTCCGCTCTCGCTCTCGGATCTGCCGGGTGGCTTCAAGACCATCCATCACGGGCATATGAACATCCATCAGCACAACGTCAAACTGTTGCTCCCCCATCGCGGCGACGGCTTGGCTCCCGTCTTCGACAGCCACTACTTGATGACCCGCCTTGATCATCATGCGCTCAAGCAGCGTTCGATTGACGAGGTTGTCCTCGGCGACCAGAATCGAAAGCGGACGGCGCGGTTCCGCGAGAGGGGCCACGAGTGGGAGGGGCTGGGCTGTGGCCGTTCGCAGCGGTATCGAGAACCGGAAGGTGCTGCCCACTCCCGGTTCGCTTTCGAGCTTCAACTCGCCACCCATCATCTGAACGAGCCGGGCTGAGATCGCGAGGCCAAGGCCGGTGCCGCCGTAGCGGCGAGTGGTCGAAGCATCGGCCTGGGTGAAGGCATCGAAGATCCTCGCTTGCTGTTCAACGGGGATACCGATCCCGTGATCAGTCACGGAGAACTCGACGCTGCTGTCCGTGGCGCGAACCCGCAAAACAATCTCCCCGCGCTCAGAAAACTTCGTCGCGTTGCCGAGCAGGTTAACCAGAATCTGCTGGAGCCGGCTGGGATCGCCTTCAACCCAGGCAGGCACACCGGGGTCGATCTCCTCACGGAGTTGCAGGCCTTTCTCCTGAGCCTGGAACGTGAGCGCAAGAATAGAGCGCTGGGCAACATCATGGAGTGCGAACGGGATCGTTTCGAGGGACAGCTTGCCGCTTTCGACGCGGCTGAGATCGAGGATGTCGTCCAGGATGCGGAGGAGGTGACGACCCGAGTCGTGGGCTGTGCGAAGGTACTCGCGTTGTTCGTCGTCGAGGTCAGTACCCAGCGCCAATTCAGTCATCCCGAGGATGCCATTCATCGGTGTGCGGATCTCGTGGCTCATGTTGGCCAAGAACTGACCACGCGCCTGGGCACTCAACTCCGCACGCTGCTTGGCGCGCTGTACGAGTAGAAGCGCCACCAGACTGACCAGAAGCAAAACCCCGAGCCCGGCAAAGCTGCCGCGCCACCACTCGCTCCTCTGTTTCACCTGCTCGAGCCACGAGAGTAAGGCGGCGTCCGTTTGGTCGAGGAATTTCCACTGAGATGCCAAGGCGACCAATTCGCCGTCAACCGCGATTTCGTCGATCGCCGCGCGGAGGCGGTCCGCTTCCCGCTCGAAACCGAACCTCGCACCGATCGAAAACTCCCGCACCCCTTCGTCCATCGGTAGTGCGCCGAAACGAATGCCGTCACATTCGCGCGGCCGGTTCAGAAGCGCTCCCTCCGCTACGCGCAGATCAATCCAGGCCGCATCGGCCTCACCGGAACACAATCGGCGCATCCCTTCAAACGAATTCGGCACGACTCCGATTTCTGTCGAAGGATGAAAGCGAACGTTGGGCTGGTAACGCTTGGAGGGACTGGTCAACAAGAGCCGCTGACCAGCCAGATCGGCGAGAGACTTGAAGTTCGATGCCTCCCGAAAGTACATGATGGTTGCCAGACGCCACCACGGATCCGTCAGGTGGATGTTTTTCTTGCGGGCCTCGTAATAGGTCACAACAGGCCAAAGGTCCGCGCGCCCGGAGGCAAACGTCGGTTCCGGCCCTTCGTCGCTCGTCACCCATTCGAGCTCGATGCCGGCGCGCAGGGCAGCGCGGTTCATCACATCAATGGCAAAGCCTGTTGGGCGGCGATGCTCGGCGAAGAAATTGAACGGCGGGCTATTGTCGGTCGCGATCCGCACCTTCTTTCGCAAGCGCGTGTCTGAACAGCTCGCGACAAACGTTATAAGTAAAGCCGCAATCGCAAAACGCCCCATCACTTTGAGCTTATCGACTCGGAGCGGCAAAAAATTAGACAGGATACACCCAAGGGGCGCGGTAGGCTCGGCGCAAGAGTGCGTTGCCTTCTGCGTCGCCGGGACATTGGTTGCCGTCCCACTTGATGCTGCGGCCGAGCCGCCAGGAGACCATGCCGAGCAGGGCGGCGTTGGTGGCGCGGTAGCCGATCTCGATGTCTCGCACCGGCTTACGCTTCTCGCGAATCGCCGTCAGGAAGTCGGCCCAGAGATCCTTGATGTTCTGGCCGTCGGGGTCGTTTAACTGGGGTTCCACGTGGATCGGTTTCTCGGACTTCTTGGCGGGGTAGAAGGTCCAGCCGTCGCGCCAGCCCATGTGGAAGGTGCCTTCGGTGCCGTAGAAATAGGCCCCGATCAGATGCTGCTCGGCGTTATTGCCGGCGTAGTGGCGCTGCTCCCATGTCGCGGTGAAGGATTCGAACTCGTAGGAGACCACCTGCGTATCGGGGGCGTCGGTAGAGTCCTGACGGACGAACCGGTTGCCGGTGGAGTGGACGGACTTCGGGTGGGTCTCGTCGGTCCACCAGAGGACCTGGTCCATCCAGTGGACGCCCCAGTCTCCGAGGGTGCCGTTGGCGAAGTCGAGGTACTGGCGGAAGCCGCGCGGGTGGATGGAGGGGTTGAAATTACGCTTGGGTGCGGGGCCGAGCCAGAGGTCCCAGTCCATGCCCTTGGGCGGTTCGGCATCCGGCGTTTTGACGCCGGGTCCGCCGGCGGCGTGGGCGAAGGTGCGGACCATGCCGATCTTGCCAACCTTGCCGGACTTGAGGAAGGCCATGCCGGAGACGGGGTGGGGGGAGACGCGGCGGTGGAGCCCGACCTGGATATAGCGACCGGCCTCGCGGGCGGCCCGCACCATCGCCTTCCCTTCATCGATCGTGTGGGAGATGGGTTTTTCGACGTAGACGTGAGCGCCGGCTTTGACGGCATCGATCGTCGGGAGGGCGTGCCAATGGTCGGGGGTGGCGACGATGGCGATATCGGGCCGCTCCTTCGTGAGCATCTCGCGGTAGTCACGGTAGTGGCGGGGCTTGTCGGAGGAGAGCTTCGCAATCTCGAGGGCGGCCTTGTCCATCTGGTTCGGGTCGGGGTCCGCGAGGGCGACGGCGGAGCAGTCGCCGGAGGCGAGCGCTTCGCGAAGGATGTTCATGCCCCACCAACCAGAACCGATCAACGCGGTCTTGTATTTGCGCCCGGGCTGGGCGGAGAGCAGGGGGACGGCGGCGAGGCCAGCCTGAAAGAATACCCGACGATCCATGGCCGGATGATATCAGGAGCCGAAGGCGTAGAGCGCGCTGCGGGTGCGGACGTAGAGGCGGCCGTTGGCGATGGCGGGGGTTGCGTAGATCTCGTCGTCGAGCTCGATCTGCGCTAGCGGCTCCTGCTCGCCGCCCGCTTTGAGTACCGTCAGCACGCCGCTTTTGCTGGCGAAGAAGACCTTGCCGTCGGAGGCGACGGGGGCGGCGTAGTAGTTGTCGGCCGAGCCGCGGATGCGGCCCTGCTTCAGGACCTCGCCGGTGGAGGGGCGGAGGGTGGTGAGGATGCCGCTGTCGGTGATCATGTAGAGGACGTCCTGGTAGAGGAGCGTCGAGGGGAGCTGCGGGATGCCGCGGTGGTACTTCCACTTCACGCGGCCGGTGCCGGCTTCGACGGCGAGCAGACCGTTCTCTGCGGACAGGGTGAGGGCGAAGGACTTCCATTCTTCCGCGTCGAGCGCCTTGTCCTTGTCGAAATCGAGATAGTCGAAGTACTTACGGGCTTTTTCATTAGTAAGTTCGGCGAAGTCGAGCTTCCCGTTCTTGTTCGCGTCGTACTTAGTGACTGCCTCGGAGTAAGTTGGAAGTTGTATCTGCTTGCCGGGGTCGTTATCGGGGATGTTATAGCCGTTGATGAAGATGGTCCCGTCGGCGGCGAGGACGGGGACGGACTTCATTTCGCTGGCGAGGCCGCCGGTGCTCCAGAGGACGCGGCCGTCTTCTTCCGAGTACGTGTCCATGCGGAAGGAGCCGGGGGCGACGATCTGGGCCGGGCCTTGCGGCGGCTGGTAGACGACCGGCGTTGAGTGGCCGGAGAGGGCCTCCGGGCGCGGGGTGCGCCAGCGCTGTTTGCCGGTGGCGCGGTCGAAGGCGACGGCGAAGGAGTTGCGGTTCTGGTCGCAGACAAGGACCACTTTGTCGCCGGCGAGGACGGGCGAAGCGCCCATGCCGTAGGCGTTGTCGAAGGGTCCAAGGGGGACGCTCCACTGGAGCTGGCCAGAGAGCGAGTAGGCGAGGAGGCCGTAGTCCGGGAAGAAGACGTAGACGCGCTGACCGTCGCTGACGGGCGAGGGGGAGGCGGGGGAGTTGCGCTTGTCGAGCGGCTCCTTCCGCGGTCGCGGGG
>LNFE01000293.1 GCA_001464575.1 Acidobacteria bacterium Ga0077553
GTCGACCGCGAAATGGACGACGCACCGTCCGAATTCGAAGAGGAATTCGCGAGGGTCTCGATCGCGGCGGTACTGTTCGACGGCATCTTCCACCGTTTGCTTGGTCAGGCTATTCTTCAGCTCGAAGGTGGCGATGGGTAGGCCGTTGATGAAAAGCACCAGGTCGAGCGCGCGGCGGGTTTCGTCCTGGCTGTAGGCGAGCTGCCGGGTGAGAGAGAACCGGTTCTGCGCGTGCAGGGCTTCGGCCTTAGCGTTTCCGGGCGAGGGGGTGCTGTAGAAGAGATCGAAATGGAGCGGCCCATGCTCCAGGCCTTTGCGGAGGACGTCGATCACACCGCGCGTCCGGATCTGACTGAGCAAGCGCGCCAAGAACTTGAGCCGATTGAAATCGTGCGGGTTGGCGGCGTCGGCCATCGCCAGCTTCTGGAGGGCTTCGGGCTGGGTCGCCCGCAGAAAGGCGAAGAGCTGCTCCACGTCGATCAGGGAGGAGCGATCGTAGTTCTTGGGGCTGCCCGCGTAATAGCCGGAACCCGCGGGGTTGGGGTGAGGCGCCGGGGTACCGGGGAGAACGGCGAGGCCGTCTTCACCGGTCATGTGACGCATGATGAGGGTTTCGAGACCCTTCTCGGTGATGTCGGTGGTCATATGGGAATCTCCCCAAGCAACGGTATGTCGATCGATCTGATTAGCGGAACTAAGGATTGGCCGCCACAGATCCAACGCCGGCCCCAAACTTCGGCTGGGAAGAGATTTCGGCTATGATTCGCCAAGATGGATTGCCAAGCTTCAGCGTCAGCCAATGGCCTACCTTGATCGCTCATCTCGTTGGCGTTCAGGAAGCCGAGATACACTAGAACGACAGGTATACCCAAGTCAGTCAACTTCCACGCCCAAGCTATACGATTGGAGATTTGGTAGTTCCAGTCGCGAGAAAGTGACCAGGGTAGATTCGTCTCGCCTGCTAGAGCCAGACTGGCGTCTCGAAGCGCCCAGTCGATCCGCAGCAGATTACGGCGTGCATTTACAGATACAGGAGCATCGATGTTCTTCCTGCCGGTCTCCTCCTTGATCAATTCCTGATCGTGCGCTTTAGCTTCGATCAGCAGGATGCCACGTTTGCCATCAACGCTACACGTACTAGCAATATCCCAGTTCGGTGTGCGCGCGGCAACGACGAGCCACCAGCGCATAAGCTCGACGCGCACGCTCTCACTTAAAAGGTGGATAGCGTCTGGAAGAATCGCCTCATTAATGTCGTCAAATCCTTGTGGCATCCAATAGTCGTTTGGATCAACGATTGCGAATGGTGCCGCGAGTCCAGTCAACCTCTTGGCGACAACATCGCGAGGTCCATGTGTTAGCAAGTGGCATCTTGGTTTGCTGCCGCGGCGTTGGTTCCGCTTCAGTTTCGTAAAGAGAACGTTCATTCCGCCACCTCCTGTTCGGGGGCTTCGAACTCGCCGCTAGCTTCAGCGGTCTCCTCAGCGCCGATAATTGCGTCGGAAGGCAGCAGCATCGCTGCTTCGCGTACGTCGAGCTTGCCAGTTACCACGTCGGCGACAAGGCGGGTTCGGTATTCAACGAGAAAGCCGACTTCGAGGCGCAGTTTAGCTGAGGTCCGTTCTATATCTGAAGTCATTTCTTCGATAGCCCTCACAATGGCAACTTGTTCATCAATTGGCGGAAGAGGAGTGCTAATCGCCAAGAATTCTGGCTTTGGTATCCTCTTTCGCAGCCCCGAGTAAAGGGGACTCAGAAGTTTCCGATCGTCCATTGCTCTATAGAAACAATCGATGAAGGCAGCGGTGCGCGGTTCGGCACATTCCATGACGGTGTAGTCGCCACTGATCATGCCGAAGTGTTTCGATAGCCCAACTGTTCTCGGAGTCTCCTCGACATCGAAGAGGCAGAACACCAAATCGCCTGGTCGGACCTCCTGTGATCTCTCCCAAAAGTTCGAGAATTTTCCCCCAGTTGCCAGGTCGCGAACAACAACCCCATTCTTAGTTAGTGATAGCAGCTGGTGTTCGCTGTGACACCGCCCCACCAGTACCTTCCGAATTCGCAGCAGGGCCCGATTGGGAGTTAAGCACCAGTGTGCTGGCACATCGCCCAGCCAGGGGATGCCGGAGGGTTTGAGGGGGACGGACGGGTCGAGGCCGCGGGTGACGGCGCGGTGGATGATGACCTGCTTCTGCTCGTTGAGAAGCGCGATGACCTTGCGCTTCGCCCGGATCGCTCGCTCCAGGCGGCCGTTCGCCCAGTCCAGAAATCGTGCGATTGTCTGCTGCTCGGGTAGCGATGGTAGAGGAACTCTCACATTCCTCAGCCAAGGAGTATGTATGTCGCGCTGGATGTCGCCTACGCCCTTTGATGAGGTTACGTACTGAGCCACCATGTCAGGCGATGGAAATAAATGATCTGCGTAACGTTCGTCGAGGACTTTCGATCGAAGCGCCATCACTATATAAGCAGGACTAATGATTCCGTCGTATTTTGAAACGCCAACCGAACCGCGCCATGCTTGCTGGTTGTTGAGTACTAGATCACCTCGGCGAACTACTTGGTAGATCGAACGATCCAAACCTGGTTTGTGGACCTGCCCGCCGCCATCACCATAGGGAATGACACCTCTATTCAAAAAGACCGATAGAAGAGGGAGTTCGGGGCGGTTTCTAACGGATCGGATAACTGCAACTTCAAAAAGGCGGACGACCGTCCATTTACTATTCACTGCAAAATTCGGAGCGGCATTGGTAGCCTGAAGGTCAGCGATCATGCTTCGCCCCCGTCGCCCATTTGATACTCATACGACTGGCGAACGATGCCCATGATGTATGGCAGTTGGTCGAGTGAGGTGTAGCTGATATCGGCATCTCCGTTGCCCCAACGGCCGATGTTCGTTAAATCGCGGCACATTTTCTTCGGATCGTAGATCTCCGCGAACGGCATATTGAGCGTTAGTCGCATC
Source organism: Acidobacteria bacterium Ga0077553 (assembly GCA_001464575.1). GTDB lineage: Bacteria > Acidobacteriota > Terriglobia > Bryobacterales > Bryobacteraceae. The sequence continues at coordinate 2,972 of LNFE01000293.1, forward strand.
CGAGTCGCCATCGGCACTACATCCACAAAATTGGTCTCGGCCTTGTAAGCCACGTAGAGCTTCATGAAAGACTCCGTGACACAAGGGTCGAGCGCGAGGACCTCCTTGCGAAAAGCTTCGAACAGTTCTCGCTGCCCAGGAGCGAGTAGGTTCGGGTGATCGGTGATGGTATAGCCGCTCGATACGGACACCTTCGTGGGCCGGTAGGCGCTGACGGTTGCGGCATCGAGAGTGGGCGCGGCCCAAACGCCAAGCGCTTGTTCCGCAAGTCGGCCAGCACGATACTGGATGGAGCTTTCGTTCCAAGCCTCAGTTTGGCCCAGCCCGGCGTTAAGCTTGAGCGGACTCTCCCGGAACCCTCCCGGCATGTCGCGCTTCTCGGCGAAAGGACGGTCGCTATACTCGGCGTTGTAGCCGGTCAAGGTCAGGTTCCCGAGGGTGTGAAGCCACCGTTCTTGAATGCCGACCCAATCTTCGCCGAGCGCTTGGCGCCACGCGACGGGCAGGTCCGGGTTTTGCGGCAGGATGTGTTCGATAGAGTACTCCTCCACCGGTACGCGTTCCTTGCGGCCATGGTTCTCCAGGCGCCGGAGCCAGTAGCTGCGGCTCCGGAAATGATAAAGGTCGCGCGTTTGTAGGTCCCGCCGGAACTCTTCGTCCGTCGGAAACCGGCGATAAGAAGGCAACAGCAAGAGATTGGCTTGGATGCTTTCGAGGTAACGATCTTTGCGAAGCACCCGGCCTAGAGTGGCAAAGGTCTTGTTCATGGAGTTGGTCGGTATGGCGCAGATGGCGCGGCGGAAGACGTACGCTTCCGCCAGCCGGACCGCGGTGACGAACTCGGCAGCAGACAGCGCCCCGCCTGCATAGTCGTGGTACAGCTCCAACAGGAACGGATAGGCGACGTCCACTTTCAATTCGCGAAGATCATGGAAGGCGAGCGAAAGGGCAGGATCGGTTTCCGCGCCAAGGGCCAGGGCACAGAAGTAGCGGGCAAAGGCGCGAATCTCTTTTACCAACGCTTCGATACCGGCGGCTTGGACGTTAGTGGTTCGGGAGTAGTCTTTGAACACTTCGTAGACGTCCCGTTCGCGGGGGATCTCTCCCGTGCGCACCGTGAGATAGTGCCGCATGAAGCTATCGAACTGGGTACCGTAGGCTTCCTGGCCGAAATCGTGCTCCATGGGCCGCCAGTAGTCTTCGTACAGGCGGGTTTGCAGATCTGGCTCCAGGCCCATCAGGATAAAGTTGCGGATGAGGTCGGCTTGGGTGAGTTCCTTGCCGGTGGAGTTCATGCTTTCAAAAATGAACTGTGGATTGTCCTGCCCCCGGGTGAGAGCGACGTCGACCACCATCAGCTTGGCCAGCCCACGGCAGACCGGGGCGAGGTCTCCATTTTGGCTGGCAAGTAGCGTGGAGAACAGCTTGAAGTTCTGGGTGAGGCGGACGGAGGGCACGGGCGGTTGGTCCGCTTGCTTGATGAACGAACGGAGAGACCCGTTGTCCGTTTGCGACAGGATGAGCTTGAAGAAGCGTTCGCCGCTTTCGAGCGGATTGCAGAGATAGTAGTGGCGTAGCTTAGCGGCGGAGAAGCCATCGACCGGTTCCGCGTCGCCGACGGCGCGGGCCAGGGCTTCGAGCAGCAGCGTTACCGTGGTGAGGCGTTGTTGGCCGTCAATCACGAGCAGGGGCGCCTGATGCGTTACCTGGGATTGGTCCCGCTCCACGTAGACGATCGAGCCGATGAAGTGGACGGCGATGGAGTCGCTGGCCCCGGCGCGGAGGATATCGTCCCAAAGCTGGCGGCACTGCTTTTCGGTCCAGGAGTAGGTGCGCTGATAGATGGGGATGATGAACTGGGGCGACTTCTGCAAAAAGGGCAGCAGGCGGGCTTCGGTGGCTTTCATTCGGCAACCGCCTTCAGGAGGCCGTCGAGGAGGCCTTCGGCTTCCTTCTCGATGGCAAGAATGTCGGCCGCGATCTCCTCGAGGGTACGGAGTGGCTGCGGCTTATAGAAGTGGCGGGTGAAGCTGACTTCGTAGCCGATCTTGGTCGCATCCTCTTTCACCCACGCATCCGGCGTGTAGGGGAGCACCTCGCGGCGGATGAAGGCTTCAATGCCGCCCTCTTCAAGAAGGGGGATCTGCTCGGTGTCGCGCAGGTCGGGATCTGGTTCGTACTCGACGACGAAGCTCTTGCCGCCGAGGGTAACCGGAAAGAGCCCGTGCAGGGGGTCGGCCTGCACCTTGCCCGGCTTGTAGGTCTTGCTGATGACGGGCGGCGCCTTCTCGACGCGCCAACTGACGGCCTTCAGGATCTGCTTCCGGTCCGGCGCAGGCAGCTTGATGCCAAGTTCATCGAGCGCGGCGTCGACACGGTCGCGGAAAAGGTTGTGATCTTCAAAGAGTTCGCCGCCGAGCGCCTGGCGCAACTGGGTGGCGGCCGAAACAAGACGGCCGTCGCGTTCCCAGGTTTTCGGGTCGAGAAGCTTCTTTTTCTTCTTCTCGGGCAGGCCTTTCTTCTCTCCGCCTTCCTCATCGTCACCCTCGTCATCGTCCGCACCCCATTCGGCAAGGCGTTTTTCGAGGGCGGTGGCGATGGAGGAAAACCGGGTGAAGAGGTCGTCGCCGAACTCTTCATACAGGGTAGAACGGAGGTCTTCGTCACCGGCGGTGAACCGGAGGGATTCGATGGCGGGCAGGGTGAGTTGGCTGTGCAGGCAGAGGGGCCGTTCAACCGTGACTTTCCAGTAGCCGAAAGCGGCGTTGGGGAAGATCTTCGACTCGGGGGTCTCTTGTGTCTTCGGCCGAGAGTTCGCAGTTCTTCTTGCCGAGGTTTTTGCGGAGTGGCTTGAACCACTGGCTAGCATCAATCAGCTGGACGAAGCCCCGCCGGTGGGCCGGTTTGCGATTGGAAAGGACCCAGATATAGGTAGCGATGCCGGTGTTGTAGAAGAGATTGAGCGGGAGGGCAACGATGGCTTCCACCCAGTCGCTCTCAATCAGCCAGCGGCGGATGTTGCTTTCGCCTTGCCCGGCGTCCCCAGTGAACAGCGACGATCCGTTATGGACCTCCGCGATGCGGCTGCCTAGCGGCGCCTTCCGGTTCATTTTCGAGGCCATGTTGGCAAGAAAGAGCATCTGGCCATCGCTCGACCGCGTCACGAGCGACAGCGGCTCGCCATTGTGCACCACCTGGAAGCGGGGATCGCGCATGCCATCCTTGCCGCCCATGCCTTCCAGGTCCTTCTTCCAACTCTTGCCGTAGGGCGGGTTGGCCAGCATGAAGTCGAATTCGCGGGCCGGAAACGCATCATTCGCCAGCGTCGACCACTCAGCGCCGCCAACGATGTGGTCGGCGTTTTCGCCTTCGCCCTTGAGGAGCATATCGGCTTTACAGACAGCGTAGGTTTCCGGGTTGATCTCCTGGCCGTAAAGAAGGCAGCGGACCTGCTGGCCGCGCTTGGCGGCGATCGCAGCGAGGGTCTCTTCCGCAACGGTCAACATGCCACCAGTACCGCAAGCGCAGTCGTAGAGCAGATAGGTGCCGGACTTGATCTGCTCTTCGATCGGCAGAAACACCAGATTCGCCATCAAGCGAACGGCGTCGCGCGGAGTCCAGTGCTCACCGGCTTCTTCGTTGTTCTCTTCATTGAATTTGCGGACCAGCTCCTCAAAAACGGTCCCCATCGAGTGGTTGTCGATTCCCGCTGGGGAGAGGTCGATATCGGGGTCAAGGAACTTGGCGATCAGGGTGCCGATGGCATCCGCCTTCGAGAGAGTAGAAAGCTGATTCCGGAACTTGAAGTTCTCGAGGATGTCTTGAACGTTCGGGGAAAAACCGTTCAAGTAATCTTCGAAGTCGGCCAGCAACTGCTGCTGGTTACCGCGAGATTTGAGGTCGCGGAGCGTGAACTTGGAGGTGTTGTAAAAGGACTGTCCAGCGGCTGCGGTCAGGGCGGCGCGTTGCTCTGTGATGCCCGCGGCATCGAGCATCTGCTTGGTTTCAAGCACAGCGGGTTTGGTGGGCTCGAGGACGGCGTCCATACGGCGGATGACGCACATGGGGAGGATGACGTCGGGATACTTGCCGCGCTTGAACAGATCGCGCAGAACATCGTCGGCGATGTTCCAAATGAAAGAGACAATTTTATTGTGCTTGGCTTGATCCACGGAGGTATTGGCCTTTGGGTTCCGGTGACGGAGGGAGAATGTCGGCGGACGGAAAGGAAAGCAGACGGCCAGCCCCCCTCCGGGATGCCGAGGGCGGCGGGAGGGAGTGTGCTTCCTGGGTGATTCGGAGTTTCTATTTCACCAGAGGCGGAGGCTTGAGGCAAGTTGATTGGTTCGACTAATTGCCGCCATGGCGCAATCGATCCTTAGATGCTACAGAAACTCTGAGCGACTGCCGATACTTGGAGATACCCGGGAATGACCGTAAAGAATGGCTCGGTGGACAGAGTTGCGATGATTGACTTCCTCGATGCACAGACATGGACAAGAATTGGGGACCGTGCGGCAAGGGCGAGGCGAAAGCGCGCTGCGATTGCGTACGTAACCGAGGACCAGCCGTTGGCCCTGGAAAAGGGGGACATTTTGGTCACCAACGCGTCGGATCAAGCGGTCGCCTCCGGGGGGACATCACCGAGTGTGTTGCGAAAACTCTTCGCACGCGGCGTCTCCCTCTACAGTTTCCCGGCTCTCCACGCCAAGGTCGTCGTGCTGGATAGTGCCGTGTTCGTATCCTCGGCCAATCTCTCGATTCACTCGCAACATCATCTGTACGAGGCGGGGATCGAGACGGATAACCCGAATGTCAGATCCCAGGCGATTGCATTCATCCAATCGGCCGCCAGTCACTCGGTGCCAATTACTGAGGATTTCCTGGACCGGATCGAGCAGATCCCGATCGCAAAGCGATCCTACGTGGACTTGCCAGATCGGTATACGAATCAGAGTTCGGAGGCCTTTAGGGCGAGAACTTGGCTGGTGGGAGTTCACGGGCTCAAAGAACCGACGGACTCGGAGGAGATCCGATTGGTCAACGAGGGCACTCGTTTAGCCACGGAGTTTCTGACCAACTCCGATAGCTCTCCGGTATATATCCGTTTTGGGCGCACTGAACGGATCTCGAAGGTAGCTGCAAACGGCGACAACCTCATCCTCATTTGGCGAACCGCTGCGGGCGGCTATCCGGAGCGCGTGTATTATCATGCTCGCGTTCTCGTAAATCAGGAAGGACCACGACACAACCTCATCTTTTACGAACAGCTCCCGCAAGCCGAGGAGGAATCGCTAACATGGAAACAATTTCAAAAGCTGCTCGGGAAACTCGGTATCCCAAAAGTGTCTAAGGACTCCACCCGCGAACTGACCATCGAACAGTCGAACAAGATCCACGAGTTGTGGGAAAGTGCCCGCCTCTAGCGTTCAGCGAGCGAAAGCACTTTGCGCCGGTCAGCATCGAAATCGCCCCCGGAATCGGCAATTACGTTCTCCGTCGTCCTGGAACTTCCATGCGTTGCGAGCCGCAACACGCCTTCCAGGACTGCAAACGTTTCGACGTCAGCTACGGTCTCGCAGCAGCCGCTTCCCGTCTCGCTTACCCCGCACTACGGCCAGAATGCGAACTGGCTTCGTCTCCGGCTGGTACACCACGAGAAAGGAATACAAAGGGAAAACAGGACCGCCCTTGTCGTAAGTCCCTTCTAAGGTGCCCCTGCCCTGGCATGCGGGCCAGAGATACAAACAACTCGTGGAACTCGGTTTCGATACGATTCGCCAGAGCGACACTGTCCATAGCCATCGTCTGCCAGATCGCTACGAGATCCTCTTGGGCCTCGGCGGATAGTTCGTAGCGCGACGCCACTACCGAGGCTGGTCACGGAGCCACGCAGCCTTTCGCCGCTCGGGATCGGCTCGGGACTCCTCTTCAGTCAAGAACTCTCCGCGCTCAAACTGCTCCAGCGCCCGGTCGACTTTCGCCGCAATCACGCCTTGAAACTCATGCAGATGGCCGTCCTCCACCCGCAGTAACTCCAAGGCCCGCGCGATGACGTCATCCGCCTTTTCGTACCCGCCCGTCTGCAGGGCCTCCGCAATCTGTCGTTCCTGTTCGGCGCTCAGCGTAATCGTCATCGGCACCTCCTCTTCGATTGTGTCGAAAAGAGGAATCTCTCGCTGCCCGCCGGCCGTCCTCCAGAACCGCCATAACCGAAACGAACCGAAGAAACCGGGGAAACTTCTCAGAAAATGCGCTTTCCCGTCGCCAGTTTCACCAAAAAGCAAAGCCAAGCAAACCCGCCGGGAGCCTCCAATCGGACTCGTTTACGTGGGCTCCGGCGCCGCTCTCCATCTTGGCTGCCTATCTTCGCCGGCGTCCGCAGTCAGGCGGTCCCCCGCAAATTCCGATCGCCCTGCATCCCTGGCTCACCCGCCAAGTACGGAAAGCGAACACCAAGAGACCTACAAGATGAAACCTCCTCCGACTCCGCAGGCAACGCTGCCAATCTACACCCCCACCAAAGGCAACACCGGGGAATCCGGCGCCAAACGCTACCACTTCTCGAAACCAGTGACGGTGAGGCTCGGCCAAAGCAAACGCTTCGGGATAGGGGACTGCTCGCCGCGACTCGTCCAATCGCCGGCCATCGGTAGTAAGAAATCCCACGTCGATTAGTTGTAGTTGAATCTCACCCGGCTTCTCCCATCTCGCCGTCGGAGTCAGCACCCAGTCCGTACGCCGCCACTCACCCGCGGCCCACAATGGGCCGCCCATCGCGGCGATAGCCCCGTTCTGCCCTCGGCCTCTGCTCCGCTTCGCCTTGCCGATACAGGCTCGTCAGGTCGTACAGCACCACCCCTCACCGCTTGTAATGCAAATCTTAACGTGCTGTAATCCAAGCGTAATGCAAATCCTAACAGGATTTAATCAGCCTTAAAACATCACCATCGGGGAGCTTCCCTGGCCCCAACCCCGGTACTTGGATAGATCATGTTAACTCTGTCAACGTTCACCCTTTCCGCGGCCACACTATTACTGGCCGCTTCCGCTCATGCACAAGCCGGCGCCTTACAGGTTTGCGCGGACAGCACCACCGGCCAACTCCGTCTCGTCGAAACCGGACCCTGCCTCCCCCAGGAACGGTCGCTTCAATTAGCCGCCCCGGGCCCAACCCCGGACACCATCCCACTCCCACTCCTCGGCTTCCTCGGCCTTCGAGGCGCCATGGGTGACGACGCCATCGCGGTTCCCTTCAATCCGCATCTGTCGATTCGAGCCACGCTCGCCAGCGCTTTCGACTCCCGTAGCTTTATCTCGGTGCGGGCCGCCAACTCCTGGAACCTCAACCCGGACTACGCCTACGACGGTTTCTACATCTGTCTCGGATTCAGTCCGGAAATCGCCGATGCCGAGTCGTTGTCTATGACGGTGGAGCATACCCGCTACCGTCGGCCAAGCGCGAACGAGCCAGTCGTCGCCACCCGCAATCTCGCCACGGTAAACTCCACGGTAAGCGCTTTCCGCGCGAGTGCGGCCACCCAGGGCGCCACCGCCTCGTGCCTCACGTTCCCGTTCTCGCAACTCATCGCCACGCCGACGGGTCCCTTTGGAGCAATCGGCCAGACCATCGCCGGACCCGGATTATTCTCCGTCACCTTGTCCACGCCGCCAATGTTGGCCGACCTCGATCACCGGGCTCGGACTCACCGTCGCCGGCTTTAATCCGGCTCCATAAACAGTGCGGCCTCCGCGCAAGCCGGTCCAGCCCCATTCCGATATTTGTTCCCTTTCTTTTGTTAACCCTACAGACCTCGGGCCCGCTCCTCCCCCCACCGCCAGCCCAAACTGGCTAACAGGAAGGGACATGCTCTCGGCCGAGGATCGATCCAAAATCAACCGGGCTAATGCCTCCAAAAGCACCGGACCACCGCATTCAGCGGTGGTCTGTAAGTAGGGCAGCCAGCGCTTTCAGCCGCATAAAATCGCCGCTGCCGAATGCCGAATTGCTCTGCCAGTTGCACGTCCACGTCAACCAAGCCAACCATCCGGCGGGCGAGTTCTATCGGAACCACCCGGAACTGCACGACTCAGGCCCGGAACCTGCAAACGAAGCCACTTTTTCCAGCCCTGCAGAAACGGCCAGCGGCTTCCAACTGTTTGAAAAATAAGATCCAGCAGCCCAACGGACCGGCGGAGGCGGTCCCGAATTATGCAAAAAATACGTACGAAGCCACTTTTCACGCACCTGCAGGCCCGATGGCGCCGTTTAGCTCATGTCTACCCCCAAAGGCCGCCCGCTCCCCTTCTGCGAACTCTGGCACGCACATGCCGGAACCTGGCGCCGGGTCCGGGTCACCGCCGCCGAAATCCCCCATCGGATTCCAGCCAGCTTTCTCGCCGAACAGGAGGTGCCGCAGCTTCTGAGGAACGCCGTCACCCGCTGCGAAACCGATTCCCCCTACCCTCCAAGAACTGGTCGGCCCCTCCGCGGCTTTCGCCACCGAAACCACTCTGGCGTAGTCACTCGCTCTCGCCTCGCTCGCCCTGGCCCAATCTCCGGCCCCGGCCCCCAAAAAGTCGTTCCTCGATAAACCGACCATGGAGGCCTATATCCGCCACCTCTACGTCTGGCCCAAACAGATCAACGTCGCCATCTCCGATCCGGTCCCATCTCCCATCGACGGTCTCCTCTCCGTCACCGTCACCGGCTCCATGGGCGCCGCCCGCCAGACGCAGCAGTTCTACGTCTCCAAAAGCGGCGAGCAGGTCATCCAGGGCACCGTCTTCAACGCCGCCAGTAACCCCTTTAAGAAGGATCTCGACCTCCTCAAGACCGACCTCCAGCCCGGCTACGGCACCCCCGGCGCCTCGGTGGTAGTGGTCATCTTCTCGGACTTCCAGTGCCCCTACTGCAAGCAGGAAGCCAAGATGATCCGGGACAATCTCACCACGGCCTTCTCGAAGGAGGTCCGCGTGTACTTCAAGGACTTCCCCCTCGAACAGATCCACAACTGGGCCAAGCCCGCCTCCATTGCCGGCCGCTGCGTCTACCGCCAGAACACCGACAAGTTCTGGAACTTCCACGACTGGATGTTCGCCAACCAGGAGCTCACGACGCTCGAGAATCTCCGCGCCAAGCTCGAGGGCTTTGCGGTGGAGAACAAGCTCGACGTCCCCGACTTCCTCAAGTGCTTTGACACCAAGGCCACCGAGGCCGAAGTGACGAAGAACTTCGCCGAGGGCCGCGCCCTCGAGATCAACTCCACGCCCACGGTCTTCGTCAACGGCCGCCGCCTCTCCGGCAGCGTCAGTTGGGACCAGTTGAAGCAGATCATCGAGTTCGAGATCGAGTACCAGAAGACCGCCAAGAACGCGGGCGAGAACTGCGGCTGCGAACTGAAGCTCCCCTCGCCACTCAACCAGTAGCCCATGCGCCTGTTCCGCCGAGTTCTCACCACCGACTCCAGTCAACTCCGCGCCGTGGGTCAGCACCCCCAGCCCACCGCCCGGAACCACCGGCGCTCACCCGCCCCGGCGAGCAATCCCACACGCCTCCTCGACTCGGCACCTGCCACCTCCGGCCTCCAGCTCCACGCCGACACGATGCGGGCTCAGCACTCTGCTCTGGATAATGGGCTCCAACCCGGCTTTACAATGAAGACCGCGTCCCTTCCTCGGCCGGTTCATGCGACGAATTACCCTCTAACCAGCCAACGGCAAAGCCAACGCCACGTCCTCAACTAGACCCATGCGCCTGATCCTCCTCACGCTCCTCGCCGCTCTCCTCTGGGCCGCCCCCCCGGCCGAAGAGGCCTATCTCGCGCACATCAAGTTCCTCGCCTCCGACAAGCTTAAAGGCCGCGGCACCGGCACCCCGGAACTCGATCAAGCCGCCGACTACATCGCCCGCGAGTTCAAAGCCTCTGGCCTCCAACCCGTCGCCGGGTCGTACTTCCAGCGCTTCCCCGTCACCACGGAAGCCAAGCTCGGCGGCAAGAACCGCATGGTCCTCACTCTTCAGGGCAAAAAGCTCTCCCTCAAGTTCAACGAGGACTTTGTCCCCCTGAACATGTCGGGCTCCGGTGAGTACTCCGGCGAAGCGGTCTTCGTCGGCTACGGCATCTCCGCCCCCGAATACAACTACGACGACTACACCGGCATCGACGTCCGCGACAAAGTCGTCATCATGTTCCGCCGCGAACCCCAGGAAACCGACGACAAGGCCACCTTTAACGGTCGCGTCTACACCCGCCACGCCCAGTTCGATTCCAAAGTCACCAACGCCAAGCTTCACGGCGCCAAAGCCGCCATCATCCTCTCCGACGTCCTCTCTTCCGGCTATGGCGAAGTCGAGAAGTTCGCCAAAAACGCCGGCCCCGCCAACGCGGGCATCCCCGCCGTCATGCTCGACGGCGAAGAGGGCGAAAAGCTCCTCGAAGCAGCCGGCCTCAAACTCCGCGAAATCCACTCCGGCATCGACGCCGACCTCAAACCCCGCTCCCAGCCCCTCCCCAACGTCACCGTCTCCCTCCGCGCTGATCTCTCGCGGGAAGTCCGCCAAGTCCGCAACGTCGTCGGCTACCTGCCCGGCCAAACCGACGAATTCCTCGTCGTCGGCGCCCACTACGACCACCTCGGCCTCGGCCAGCAGTTCTCCATGGCCCCCAACTCCGCCGGCAAGCCTCACTTCGGCGCCGACGACAATGCCAGCGGCACCGCCGGCGTTATCGAACTCGCCAAGCAGTTCAGCGCCATTCCCAACCGCAAACGCGGCATCCTATTCATGACCTTCGCCGGCGAAGAGCTCGGCCTCCTCGGCTCCAGCTTCTTCGTCAACAACCCCCAACTCCCCCTCGAAAAGGCCGTCGCCATGATCAACATGGATATGATCGGCCGCGTCAAGGACAACCGCGTCTTCGTCGGCGGCAGCGGCACCGGCACCACCCTCAAGAAGCTCCTCGAAACCACACCCGACCACGGGTTGAAGTTTGACATGTCCGAAACTGCCGGCTACGGTTCCAGCGACCATACCAGCTTCACCACCAAGCAGGTCCCCGTTCTCTTCTTCTTCTCCGGCCTCCACGCCGACTACCACAAGCCCTCCGACACCTGGGACAAGATCAACACCGCCGACGCCGTCAAACTCCTCAGCTACGTCGGAGATGTCGCCACCAAGCTCTTAGCCGACGAAAAGCCCCAATACGTGCGCGTCCTCCCACCGCAAAGCGCCCACTCCGGCACCGTCGGCTCCGTCAGCGGCGCGAGCGGCTACGGACCGAACTTCGGCTCCATTCCCGACTTCGCCGAACCCCCAAAAGGCGTCCGCTTCGCCGATGTCCGCGACGGCACCCCCGCCGCCGCTGCCGGTCTCAAGGCCGGCGACATCATGATCAGTTTCGACGGCAAAGACGTCGGCAACCTAATGGACTTTACCGTCCTCCTGCGCCAAAAGAAGCCTGGCGACGAAGTCGAGGTAACGGTACTCCGCAATGGACAAACCCTGACCGTCAAAGTACTGTTAACAGCAAGAAAATAAGGGTCTCCCTAATACAAACGCGGTTGGCAGCCGATTAGACTGAGAAAGAAGGAATACCCGATTCATCGTGCCTGAACCCGCCGCCATCTCGTCGACCCCGAGTGGGCAGCATTGGAAAATGCCGCCGCTGATTCTCCACCCGTTCTCGGATTCCAACGGGCCCAACCGTTTGGTGGAAAGCTCCCGCGCCAGCATGATGCTGCAGGGCCTGCTGCCCAATAACGAGTTCACGGTGGACGAACTCGACCGCAAGCTGCTCGACGGCCGCTATTGCGAAATCCGGATGCTCTTCTACGTCGGAAAAGATCTTCTCCGCTGGATGGAGCAATGCATGGATCTGGTGGGCCGCGAAGAGTCGCTCCAACTCCGTAACGTTAAGGCGCAAAGCTTTGCCTCGCTCCTCGTTGACGATCCGCCGGAAACGGTCAAAACCAAACTCCGCAAGTGGGGTGTCGCCGACTACCGGGCCATCTTCTCTCGCGCCCTCGGCCTCAATAGTGTCTTCGGTGAAGTCCCCGTCCGCAATGAACTCGCCGACGACTTCATTCGCAACTACTATCGGTACGCGGACCATCTGTTCTCCTGCTACCTCTCGCTCGCCCCGCATGCCCAGGTTCGCTCGGCTGAGTTCGACTTCGATCTCTACGCCTCCGGCGAATACTCCCGCATGCTCGAAAAAGAGTGGACCGCCGTCGACCCGGAATAGCCCAGTTCGGCTAACGCAAATACTCGCGGAGACTCTCCGCCGCCACCGGCACTTTGGATCTTGCCCACTGGCGCACGCTCTCCCCGCCTAAGAATCTCTGCCACTCCTCCGCCGTCTCCAGCACCGTCACGCCTATTTGCGACGGCAAACCTTGCGCCGCCCGCGGCGTCGCCAGCACCGGAACCCGGTTATAGAGCGCCTCAGCAATATCTTCAGCCTCGCCCCTAACAAGATCGGCGCAATCGACCCGTGGCACCTCCGCCACACCTCCCCGCTCTCCGCCACCACCCCGTGCCCTACCACCCGCGGATGCTAGCCCGCGGTCTCCCGGCGCCCCGGTCCATAGAGATCCAACCGCACGCTCTTCGGCACCGCGGGCCACACCTCTCGCAAGAACCACCTCAACCCATCGCGGTTCGGCCACCAATCCAGGTTGCCCAAGAACCCGAACCGCACCTCTCCTCCCGCGTATGACAAGGGCGGCAGCACCATCGCCCGCACCTCCGGCCAGTCGCGCCGAGCCTGCTCGCATTCGTCAGCCGCCACAAAGACCGCACACCCAGCCCGTTGCAGTCCCAAACTTTCAAAAAACCCGATACCACGCCGCCTCTCGGCGGCCAATCCATCCCGTCCCCTTCGTTTGCTCCCCCACCAGACGATATTCCAGGTTCAATTCCATCACGACGACCGGTACCCCGGTCACCTAGCTCCGCCGAAACGTTATAGCCGACCTTGGCCGGCAAGCCTCCCGCCAGACTGCCCAACAACGAACGCACCTGGCGCGCCAGTCGAGCCGCTCCACTCCGAGCCGGCAATGCCACGCACTCCATCTCGGCCTTCGGTTATAGAGGGTCAAGCGTCGACATCAGCCCGCGCGCCGCCGTCCAGCCGCCGCCCACCCCGTCTGCCGGATCCACCATCGAGGCGATCAAAATCCGCATATTCAGCGGTAGGCCGTCCCCGTCAGTTGCTTCCGCTCGTAGGCCAGCCACATCCCCGGAATCTCCATACTGATCACCACGCTAGACAGCAAGAGCGCCACCGGTAGCTCAAACCACCGCACGCGGTATTGTCCGAAGCACCGGAGACAGTCCATCCAACTGTTCCACTGCTTCCCTGCCCAAATCACCGGAATCGCCACCATCCCCAGCCGCACCAGCCCCGCGTAGGGCAACTGCGCGTCCGCTAAACGCGTCGACACCGTCCCCCATCCAATGTTCCGCCGAATGTCCCGCTCCATCCCCCAACCTTCAAACTCATGCACCACCGAAATCGATCGGTCAAACCAGAACGTCTTCCCCTCCCGCAGCAACCCTTCGGATTGGATCCGCGCCGAGAACGGCCCCAACTTTTCGGGCAGCGGATGCCGCAGATAATCCTCCCGCCGGATCACCCCGCAATTGTTCGACAAATACATGGTCTCCCCTGTCTTCCCCGGATCAAGGAACGACCGCGATAGTAACGCCAGCAACCGAACCATTAGGTCGCTCCCCTCGTACTGCGTGCTCCCGCTCACCCCGGACAGGTCCGGTCGCCGCTCTAGCGCCTCCACCGCCCGGCGCAACCAATTTGAGCTAGGGGTGCAATCTGTATCCAACATCGCAATATATGGCGAGGTCGCCAACCGCACCCCCGCGTTCTTCAACGAATACGAATCGCCCCCGGAAAAGCAGTGCACCTGCAACCCCGGCAAGATCTCGTAAAGGTCCGCCGGAACGCTTCCCTTCTCCTCCGACTCCAGACACAGGAAGAAGTCCACCGGCTCCTGAATATCCTGCGCCGCTAGCGAACGCAGACATGCCCGTTCGTCATTCCAACTGCGCCCACTGCCGGACTGATAATCCGAGACCATCACGACCGTCATAATTGACATGCTTCTAGGCTACTGTGATTGCGTTCAATCCCGCAGCAGCGTAGCCTGTCGGTATCCCCCAGAGATACCTATGAAACCGTGCCTCGGCCTCCTCTTCACCTACGCCCTCGCCAGCGCCCAAATCCTCCCCGTCAAACTCGTCGCCGACTGGGCCAAGCTCCCCACCGGGGCCTATCTCGGCGAATGCTCCGGCGTCGCCGTCGACAACGATGACAACGTCTGGGTCTTCCATCGCGGCCAGTCCCCCATCCTGAAGTTCGACCGCTCCGGAAAACTCCTCGCCTCCTGGGCGAATGCCCCGATCAAGTCATCCCACGGCATCAAAATCGATCCCGATGGCAACGTTTGGACTGTCGACGTCGCCGCCCACTCGGTCAAGAAGTTCTCCCCCGACGGCCGCCTGCTGATGCAAATCGGCAACGCCGGCGGCGGCCCCGGCAATAACAGTTCAAAGGACGCCTTCAACAAACCCACTGGCATCGCCTTCTTCCCGAACGGTGACTTCCTCGTTTCGGACGGCTATGAGAACTCCCGCGTCGTCAAATTCAATAAAGACGGAGAGTATGTCATGCAAATCGGAGGCGTCCGCGGCAAAGCCCCCGGCGAGTTCGACAGCGTTCATGACGTTGCCATCGACGAAAAAGGCCGCATCTACGCCGCCGACCGCGAAAACCGGCGGGTCCAGATCTTCGATGGCGCGGGCAAACTCCTCGACACGTGGGACAAAGTCGGCTCCCCATGGGGCCTCGCCTACAGCGCCAAGGACGGCATGATGTACATCTGCGACGGTTACAACAATCGCATCGTCAAGGTAAATCGCGAGGGCCAAATCGTCGGCTCCTACGGCCAGTACGGGAAAGTTCCCGGGCGCTTTGATCTCATCCACCACATGGCCATCGACTCCCAGGGCGCTCTGTACGTCGCCGAAATCAAGAACTGGCGGGTCCAGAAGTTTAGCTGGCAGAACTAACATGCACCGTCGCCACTTACTCGCAATGGCGCTTGCGCCGCCCTCCACACCTATCCGGGTTGGCTTTCTCGGATCGGAACACAGTCACTTTTCCGGTAAGTTGAAAGTCATTAAGGAATCGCCTGCTTATCAGCTAGTGGGAGTTACCGGCCACGACGACCCTGCCTTACTTCAGGACCCATCCGTTCAACTCATCATCGTAGAGTGCCCGATCGACATCGCCATCGCCCAAGGCCGCAAAGTCATTGCCGCCGGCAAACATCTTCACCTCGAAAAGCCGCCCGGCGATAAGCTGGCGCCGTTTCGCGACCTTGTCGAACAAGCCCGCCGAGGCAACCTCCGCCTGCAAACCGGATACGTCTGGCGCTGGCACGGCGGCATCAGCGCTGCCCTCGACGCCGCCCGCCGCGGGTGGCTCGGCGACGTCTTCATGGTCCGCGCGACGATGAACGCCGACCGCACCCCGGCCCAGCGACTTGCCGAAGCCCGGTTCCCTGGCGGCGGCATGTTTGAGCTGGGGGGCCACATGATCGACCGTGTTATCGCCTTACTCGGACGCCCTAAGTCAGTCCAGCCATACTTACGCCATGATAGTAAGTCTGCTGATAGCCTGGCGGACAACACCATCGCCGTCCTCGAGTTCGACCGCGCCCTGGCAGTTCTCACCGTGTCCGACCGCATGGCCGGAGCCGGCCATCACCGTTCTTTCGAAGTCCTCGGCGAAGACGGCAGCTTCGTGATTTACCCCGAACGGAACCCGCCCACGATGAGCGTCCACCTGCGGAGAGCGCAGGGCCCCTACCGCGCAGGCTGGCAGGAGATCACTCTGCCAGCCCAGCCGCGCTACGTAGGCGACTTCGCCGAAATGGCTCGGGCCCTGCAGACGGACGCCCCGCTGCAGCCGGATTACGACCACGAAATACTGCTCCAGGAAACCCTACTGCGCGCCTCCGGCCAGCTACGCTAAAAACAGCGTCCCTTGACCCAATCGCCATTCCGGATCGAAGCGCCGCTTTACGACCTTCATTGACTCAATCTGTTCGGCGGAGTACTGAATGGGAAGGAAGCGAGCCTTCTTCTTGCCCAACCCGTGTTCTGCGGCCACGCTGCCCCCCAGGGCTGCTGCCTGACGCGCGAAGAGGGCTAGCGCCTCCATCCCCGCATCGAACTCCGCCTGCGACGCCGGCAACATGTTCACGTGCGGATGACCGTCCCCCATGTGTCCGAAAATGCAGTAGTGCCCCGGCATGATCGTGTCCATGTGCGCCCGGTAGTTCGCCATCATCTCCCGGTTCTTGTCGATGGGCACGGAAAAGTCGGTCCCCAAGGACGGAAAGCCGTTCCGCTGGGTAATCGCAAGCGAGGTCTCTGGTAGCGCGTGGCGGAACTTGCGGAACCGCTCCCGGTCAAAGTCCGATGACCCGAACCAGCTCTGCTCGGTCAACGCCCCGCGCTCCTCGAGCCGCTCGAACCAGGCGTCCAAGTCGTCCTCGGACTCGACAATCTGCTCCACAATCAAAGCCGCCATCGAGGCCGGCGGGAGGTCGGGGTAACGCTGTTCAATCATCCGCAACGCCGGGTCGTCCACATACTCAAGCATCCGCAGACCCGGCACGCTGCGCCAGGCGTCGAGCGCGTCGAGAGCCGCTTCATCAGAGGGGAAAAAGACGATGCCGTTCAGGAGTTCCTTGGGACTCGGCAAGAGCTTCACCTCGGCTTCAATCACAATGCCGAGCGTTCCTTCGGAACCGATGAAGAGATCGACCCAGTCCATGCCCGGGCGGAGGGCGTAGCCGGCGGAATGCTTCTTGGTCGGCGGCTGGGGAATCTCGGGCACGGGGAAGTCGATCGCCTCGCCTCGCCGGACGTCCAACACCGTGCCATCCACCAGCGCGACCCGCAGCCGCTGGACCCAGCGGCGGGTGGCTCCGTAGAGAAAGCTGCGGGACCCCGACGAGTTACAGGCAATCGTGCCGCCGAGGAAAGCCATTGTCTCCGTCGGATCCGGCGGGTAGAACTGCCCGGAGCTCTTGGCGGCGGCGTGGAGATCCTGCAAGGTCACCCCGGCGCCAACCGTGGCTTGGCCGGGCTCAATATCCAGCCGGCGGAACTTCTCCATCGAGATCAGCCAGCCGCTAGCCGGCACGCGGCCGCCGGTGAGTCCGCTGCCGCCACCCGCAATGGTGACCGGCGCGCCGGCCGCCTTGGCTTCGGCTAAGGCAGCCAACAGCTCCGCTTCGTTGCCCGGTACACAAATTCGATCGGCGTGCCCCTTGGCGCCGCTTGCATCTTCGAGATAGCTCCAGCTCATGGGTTCCAGTATATTCGTCAGGCCAGAATGTCTTTGATCACGTTGCCGGCTACGTCCGTGAGCCGGAAGTCGCGGCCGCTGTAGCGGTAGGTCAACCGCTTATGGTCGAGACCCAACTGATGCAACACCGTCGCATGGAGATCGTGCGGGTGGACCCGCTTTTCGACAGCGCGGTAGCCGAAGTCGTCGGTGGCGCCGTAGGCGATGCCGCCTTTGATTCCGCCGCCGGCCATGAGGGTGGTGTAGGCGTGGACGTTGTGGTCGCGGCCCTGGTTGATGCGGAGCTGCCCGGCGCTCTGGATCATGGGGGTGCGGCCGAACTCGGTGCCGACGACGAGGAGCGTCGACTCGAAGAGGCCGCGGGCCTTCAAATCCTCCACCAGCGAGGCGATGGCCGCGTCCGCAATGCGGGAGAGGCCACGGTGGGAGTTGATGTCTTCGTGGCTGTCCCAGGGCTGGGAGTTGCCGAAGTAAACCTGCACCATGCGCACGCCGCGTTCGACGAGGCGGCGGGCGAGGAGGCAGCCGCGGCCGAAATCGTCGTCGCCGTAGCGCTCGTGGGTGGCGGGGGTTTCCTTGGCGAGGTCGAAGGCTTCGGGGGCTTCCATCTGCATGCGGAAGGCAACCTCCATGGCTTCGACGCCGGCGGCGAGTTGGGGGCGGCCTTCGGAGCGGCCGAGGTAGAGCTGGTTGAGGCGATCGAGCAGGCTGAGTTGGCGCTGCTGCTCATCGATGGTGAGGGAGGCGTTGCGGATGTTTTGGACGAGCTTTTCGGGCGTGCGTTCGTTATTGGGCACGTAGGTGCCCTGATGGAGATTGGGCAGGAAGCCGGAGGACCAGAGGCGGGGACCCATGACGGGGTAGCCGGGGCAGAGGGCGATGAAGCCGGGGAGGTTCTTGTTGAGCGTGCCGAGGCCGTAGGAGATCCACGAGCCCATCGACGGCCGGCCGGCCAACTGGTGGCCGGTGTTCATCAGCATGAGGGAGGGGCCGTGGTTGCCGTTGTCGGCGTAGCAACTCCGGATGACGGCGAAGTCATCGATCATCGCGCCGACGCGGGGGAAGATGTCCGCCACCTCGATGCCGCTTTGCCCGCACTGTTTGAACGAGAAGGGGGACTTCATGAGGTTGCCGGTGGCGGAGTCCGTGGGGAGCTTTTTACCGGGGAGGGGCTTGCCGTGCTGGCGGGTGAGTTCCGGCTTGGGGTCGAAGGTGTCGACCTGCGAGACACCGCCGTTCAGGAACAGGAAGATGACGTGCTTGGCCTTGGCCGGGAAATGGGTTTTCTGTTCGAGGGTTCCGGCCAGACCGACGGCCCCGAATCCGCCGCCGAGCATCGCTAACGCTGTTCTTCTATCCACGGGATTCCTCATTGAATCGTACTGAACTCGGCGGTCGAGAGTAGCACCTGTGCGTACTGCGGCCACCGGGTGGCGTCTCCTTGCAAGAAGGCCAAGCCGAGTTGGAGTTCGTCGGCGGAGGCGGGGCGGGCGTAGAGCAGTTCGTAAGCGGCGCGGATGCGCTCGCCGTCCGTGCCCGTGAGGCGGGCGGCGAGGGCCTTCGCCTGTTCGGCGACGAAGGGCGCATTCATGAAGAAGAGCCGCTGCATGGGGCCGACGGTGACCATGCGCGCGTCGGAGGCGGCGTTGGGGTCCGGGAAGTCAAACGTCGCGAGGGTGCGATTGGGCTGGGAGCGGCTGACGGTGACGTAGAGGGTGCGGCGGCGGTGCTTGTCGTCGAAGGGCGCGGGGGCTCCACCGACGGTGCGGTCGAGGGTGCCGGCGACGGCGAGGACGGCGTCGCGGAGGGCTTCGGCGTCGAGGCGTTCGCGGACGTTGGCGTGGGAGAGGAGCAGGTTGTCGGGGTCTTTTTCCCGGGCCGCGGGCGAGGCCGCCGAAGAGCGTTGATAGGCTTCGGTCAGCAGCATTTCGCGGTGCATCGCTTTGAGCGACCAACCGTTTTGGACGAAACGGCCGGCGAGATAGTCGAGGAGTTCGGGATGGGTGGGGCGGTCGCCCAACTGGCCGAAGTTGCCGGGGCTGCGGACGAGGCCTTGACCGAAGTGATGTTGCCAAAGGCGGTTGATGGCGACGCGCGCGGTGAGCGGGTTCCTGGCATCGGCAATGGCTTCGGCGAGTTCGAGGCGGCCGGAGCCTTGCGTGAAAGGGACGGGTTCGCCATCGCAGAGCA
Organism: Acidobacteria bacterium Ga0077553; assembly: GCA_001464575.1. GTDB lineage: Bacteria > Acidobacteriota > Terriglobia > Bryobacterales > Bryobacteraceae. The sequence goes on from LNFE01000293.1 coordinate 22,561, forward strand.
CGGAGAGGAAGCGGCGGGGCGCTTCTTCACCGGGGTTCTCGGCGTCGCCACGAATGGCGACGGGAATGTTTTTGGGCTTGTCGCCTTCCTTGAGCGTGTGCCAGAAGGGGTAGAGCGGGGGGATGGCTTTCTTCAGCCGTTCGGCTTCGGCGCGGAGGCCGTTGGCGTAGCGCAGGAGGCGGGGTTCGAGGAAGCGATCGAGGGCTTTGCCGGTGAAGTAGTAGATGCCGCCATCGAACTTGATGTCCTCCGACTTGAAGGGGCTGGAGGCGATGTCGCGCCAAAAGTAGAAGCGTTCGATGGGCAGGGCGTCGACGAGGGTGTTGACCTGGCGGTTGACATCCTTGAGGCCTTCGATGCCGCCGAGCTTGACGTAATTGCGATCATTGATGGCTTTCTTTTCGGCGATGACGGCTTCGATCGATTGCTGCAGTTGCTGGGCGGTGCGGCGCACTTCGGCTTCCGAGGCCGTGGCGGGGAGAGCGAACCAAGATGCGAAGAAGGGGTGGTCCTTCTTTGAATCCTTCAAGAACGCTTTCCAGCGGGCGAGGACTTCGGCGTCGAGTTCGGCGGGGGTTTCCTGCTTCCAGATGGCTAGGAGGTAGTCGGCCGTTTGGACGGCGAAGACGTCAAGAACGATGGCCGTTTGGGTTTCGAGGAAGCGCTTGAGT
>LNFE01000294.1 GCA_001464575.1 Acidobacteria bacterium Ga0077553
CGACGAGAGGATGTTCATCGACGGCGCTGCTTTTGAAGACACCGAGGAGGGAGTAGTAGTCCTTGGTGGGAATGGGATCGAACTTGTGGTCGTGGCACTGGGCGCAGCCGACGGTGAGGCCGAGCATGGCGCGCGTGGTGACGTCGAGGCGGTCGTTGTCGGTTTCGCCGATGGTTTGGAAGCCGAGGGCGGCGAGGTGCTGCTGGCCGGGGAGGAGGTCGGCGGCGATTTGCGCTTTCAGGAACGTGTTGTAAGGGAGGTCCTGGTTGAGAGCGGAGACGACCCAGTCGCGGTAGCGCCAGGCGTTGGGATAGGGGGTGTCTTCCCGGGCGCCCTGCTGGCCGTCGGAGTAGCGGGCCCAGCGCTCGCCGTAGTGGGGCGAGGCGAGGAGGCGGTCGACGACTTTGGCGAAGGCGTTGGGCGCGGGGTCGGCGAGGAAGGCGGCGGTTTCGGGGGTGGGCGGGAGGCCGGTGAGGTCAAAGGTGACGCGGCGGAGGAGGGTGCGTTTGCCAGCGGGGGCGGCGGGGGCGAGGCCGGCCTGGGTGAGGCGGGCGCTGAGGAATTGATCGATGGGGGCGCCGGGGCCGGGCGGGGGCGAGACGGGCTTGACGGGTTGGAAGGACCAGAAGGACTTGGGATCGAGCTTGGGGGCGGGGCCCTTTTCGGGGTAGGCGGCGCCGGCGGCGATCCAGGTGCGGAGGTCGGCGAGTTCGTTGTCTTTGAGCTTGCCCTGGGGGGGCATTTTGCGTTGGGGATTGCGATGTTCGACGAGTTCGAGCAGGAGGCTCTTTTCAGGGGAACCGGGCTGGAGGGCTTGGAGGATGCGTTCGCGGGAGTCGACGCGGAAGCCGCCCATTTCGGATTTGGTATGGCAGGCGTAGCAGTTTTTGACGAGGACGGGGCGGACGCGGCTTTCGAAAAACGCGAGGGGATCCTGGCCATAGGCCGGGACCCCCATCGCGACGAGCAGCAAAATGCAAACGCGCATTTCTCTATTAGAACAGCAGTTTCAGGCCAAACTGCACGACGCGGGCTTCAACGCTCGTCCCGCGAATTTTTCCGAAGTTGGCAATCGCCGTCAGGTTCGACGCGGGGTTGCCGAAGCTCGGGGTGTTCGGCAGGTTGAAGGCTTCCGCCCGGAACTCCGCGCGAATGCGCTCGGTTATCGGTGTAGTCTTCAGCAAGCTGAAGTCGATGATCTTCTGCCCGGGACCAAACAGCATGTTCCGCGCAGAGTCGCCGAAGGTGAACGGAGCCGGAATCGCGAAGGCGCTCGGGTTGATGTAGCCTTCAATGTCGCGGTTGCCCGGATAGAAGTTCGAGTTCACCACGTTCACGCGGCTCGCGTACCAACCGGCCTGGTTTGGGCTGAAGGCCACGCTGAACGGCGTACCACTCCGGAACTGCAGGATGGAAGCCACCGTCCAGCCGCCGATGACCTTGCCGGCCACGCCGCCCACATTGGCGAACTTCTTGCCCGGTCCGAAGGGCAAGTCGTAGGTCAACGAGGTGTAGGCAACATGCTTCCGGATGGAATCGCCATTGCCGCGGTCGAGAGCAGCGTTGTAGGGGTTCTGCGGGCCGAACACGATCGGCACGTTATCCAGCGTGCTCGTCCAGGTGTAGTTCGACTGGAAGTAAAAGCCACTGCTGAAGCGGCGGATGACTTCGACCTGGCCCTGATGCGTGATCGAGTTGCCATTGGTATCGAGTGCCTGGATGCTGGCCCAGGGCTGGAACGGACGGCGGGACTGAATGGTGCCCGGGGCCTGGGTCAACGGCAGGTTGCGCTCGTAGAGGTACCAGGGAACGCGGGTGCCCTTGTTGCCGAGGTAGGTGACGCGGAGGCCGAACTGCGCTCCGAGTTCCCGCTCGATGGTCAGGTTCCACTGGGTGGAGGAGGTGTTGCGGATGTTCCGGTTGACGGCGGTCAAGTTCGGGTTGGCCGAGATGGCGCCGAGGCCGGGGAAGGGATTCGCGAGGGTCAAGGTCGGCGAGGTGGCGCCGCTCTCAAAGGTCTCGGTCAACTGGAAGGGCGCATTGGCGTTCGAGATCTGCCGGATGCCGATGTAGACCGGAATCACGTTGTAGTAGATGCCGAAGCCGCCGCGGACGACGGTCTTGTTGTCGTTGAACGGACGGTAGGCGAAGCCGAAGCGGGGGCCAAAGTTGTTGTGGTCAGCAGTGATCACATTGCTGCCCCAGCCGTTCTGTTCGGAGCTGACGTTCGGATAGGCCTGCAGCAGGCGCGGCAGGGCGAGAGGCGCGAGTTGGCCGCCTTCGCTACGCACCACAAAGACGCCCTTTTCGAGATCGAAGTTGGCGAACGAACCGTCGCGTTCCTGGGTCTGCGTCTGGAGCATGTAGCGCATGCCGAGGTTGATGGTCAGCTTCGAGTTCACTTGCCAGTCGTCCTGGAAATAGGCGCCATAGCGGGTGTAGTAGAGCAGGTTCACAAGACTCGGGGTGCCGCGGGTGGCGGTGATCGGGTAGCCGAGCAGGAAGTCGGCGTAGGGATCATTCGAGTAGCGACCGTTGAAGGAGAACGAACCGAACTGCGCCGCGCCGGCCGCGGGGTTGGAAGCGATGCGGCTGAAGCCGATGTCCACACCCGTCTTGAACGTGTGCCGGCCCTTGTTGAAGGAGAAGTTGTCCGTCAACTGCTGGGTGATCTGCGGAGCCCGCTCCGAGCCGCCCGAGTCGTTGATTTGGCCGTAGACGTTGTTGAAGGTGGCCGTGGGCAGACCGCCAATCGGCAGCGGACCATACAGCGTCGGGAAGAGCGAAGTCGGGTCGAAGGTCGTGTTCTGTCCGATGCGGATGGAGCCGTGGCTGAAGTAGGCGTAGCGGAACTCGTTCTGCTTGTTCGCGCCAATCGTGCGGTTGTAGGTCAGCGAAGCGTTCTTGGTGATGTAGCCGCCGTCGGAGAAGTTGCCGTAGGCGTTGGGGCCGCCGTTGGTCACAAAGTAGGGAGAGCCCTTGGAGTAGCCCATCACCACGTTGATCGAATTCTTCTCGTTGAAGTTGTGGTCGCCGCGAGCCGTGTAGCGGTTCACGTCGATCACATTGCCTACGTTCGCCACATGGTTCAGCCCGGTACCTGCCGCGGTCGTGCCCGGCGTGTTCGGCAGCGGCATAAATCCGCCCCAACGCGTTGCGCGGGAATCCAGCCGGTTGGTGGGAATCTGGTTGTTCGGGAACGGCAAGCCGCTCAGCGGATCGCGGATGTCCCGCACGCCAGCGAAGTTGCCGGCCCGCATGGCCGGGGTGGCGTAGGCGAAGAAGTTCGTGGTGGCCTGGCGCTGGCGGAGGCTTTCGTAAGAGCCGAAGAAGAAGGTCTTGTTCTTGATCACCGGACCGCCGCCAGTGACGCCAAACTCATTCCGGTTAAAGGGAGGCCGCTGCTGGCCGTTAGCATTGTTAAAGTAGGCGTTGGCCGAGAGCGCCCGGTTGCGGTTGAACGCAAACAGAGAGCCGTGGAACTCGTTGGTGCCACCCTTCGTGATGATCGAGATGGCCGCTGAGCCTTCATGCTCTGCCTTGGCGCTGTTGGTCTCGATCTTGAACTCCTGAATGGTGTCAATTGAAGGAGTAGTGGACAGCTGCGTCCGAAACGAATAGGACGCGCCGCCGTTGCCGGTGTCGTTGATGGCGACGCCGTCGATCGAAAAGAAGTTGCCGCCCCAGTGCAGGGAGCCGGCTAGCTTGGGGTTCGAAGGCGAATCAGAGGTGTTGCCCGCGGTGATCAGGATCAGGCGGTCCAGGGTGCGGCCGTTGAGGGGGAGGGTGACGACGGAGTGGGTGTCGATGTTGTTGGCGATGGAGGCGCTGTCGGTTTGAATGGTGGGGACGGCGGAGGTGACCGTGACGCTTTGTTCGACGGCGCCGGGTTCGAGGCGGACGTCGGTACGGACGGTTTGGTTGAGGAGGAGCCGGACCTCGTTGATATCGACGGAGCGGAAACCGGCGGTTTCCACGCGGATTTTGTAGGATGCGGCGGGCAGGTTGGGCAGGGCGTATTCGCCGGCTGCGCCGGAGGAGGTTTCAACGGTAGCGCCATTGCCAAGATTGGTGGCGCGAACCTTGGCCCCGGCCACGGAGGCGCCGGAGGAGTCAGTGACAGTGCCGATGAGGCTGCCAGTAGTGCTTTGCGCCATCGCAGCAGCCGCTAGACCCAAAGCCAGGAAAAGTCGATGTAGAGGAAGATCGAAAATTGGTTTCATAGGTGAATTCGCTCGGCTACACGGCCATACAAAGAAGCTACCGCGGATCGCAATCCTTTGTAACCCCAACGACACATCAATCGTTCAGCCTACTGGACGGTTTTGCGCGGTGGCTCGTAAAACAAGTGGACCTTCGCGGGGCCCAACCTGAAATAATCTAAAGGAAAGGCATGACAGCACGGTTTCAGTTGTTCGTTTTCGTCGCGGTCTCTCTGGCGGCTTTGGCCGCGGAAAGCTCCGGCGGCAAGTACACTCGCGCTGAACGGAATCATTGGGCTTTTAAGCCGCGCGCCACGCCGGCGATCCCGCAGTTTACGGCGCCGACCGATCAGAAGTGGGCGGCGCAGCCGATCGATGCCTTCGTGTTGAAGAAGCTGCAGGAGCAGGGCTTGACGCCGGCGCCTGCGGCGTCGCGACTGACGCTGGTGCGAAGAGTTTACCTGGATCTCACGGGATTGCCACCCACCCCCGAGGCGACGAAGGCGTTTTTGGCGGATCGGTCGCCGAAGGCGTACGAGGCGTTGGTGGACCGGTTGTTGGCTTCGCCGGAGTATGCCGAGCGGCAGGCGCGGCATTGGCTGGACGTCGTGCGGTTTGCTGAGAGCGATGGGTTTGAGTACGACACGCACCGGAGCGAGGCTTGGCAGTATCGGGATTATGTGATCCGGTCGTTGGCGGCGGATAAGCCGTACGATCAGTTTTTGACCGAGCAGTTGGCGGGGGATGAGATGGATCCCGCGAACCGGGAGATGCTGGTGGCGGCGAGCTTTAACCGCTTGGGACCGTTTCGGAAGAACGCGGGGAACCAGGACAAGGCTTACATCCGGAACGAGATTCTGACGGAGATGACGAACGTGGTGGGTTCGGCGTTTTTGGGCGTGACGTTGGGATGCGCGCGGTGCCACGATCACAAGTTCGATCCGATCCGGCACACGGACTACTATCGGATGCAGAGCTTCTTTGCGACGACCGAGCAGCATGACATTCCGATGTCGACCGAGGCCGAGAAGTCTGATTGGCAGAAGCGGACCGATGCGGTGAAGAAAGAGCTGGCCGATCTGCGGAAGAGGTTGAAAGAGACAACGGGGCCGGAGAAGGCGCAGATTGAACAGATTATCGGCGTGAAGGAGAAGCAGTTGCCGGAGCCGCTGCCGGAGTTGAAGACCGTGCGCAGCGACCCGAAGAGCTACTTCCCGGTGCATGTGCTGGAGCGCGGGTCGAGCGATATGCCGACGGCGAAGATGGGGATGCGGCCGCTGGGCGTGTTGCTGCCGGACGATGCGGCGGAGTGGGGCGAGGCGATTCCGGAGCCGCGGCGGAAGCTGGCGGCGTGGATTACGGATCCGCATAATCCGTTAACGTCGCGGGTGCTGGCGAACCGGTTGTGGCAGTCGCACTTCGGGGCGGGCATTGTGGCGACGCCGAATGATTTTGGGCGGATGGGCGCGCGGCCGACGCATCCGGAACTGCTCGATTGGCTGGCGAATGAATTGGTGGCCAACGGTTGGCGGCAGAAGCCGATGCACCGAATGATGGTGCTGAGCAATACGTACCGGCAGGCGGCGGTGGCGGTGCCTTCGGCGGCGGCGATGGAGAAGGATCCGCGGAACCGCTTCCTGTGGAACTATAGCCGTCGGCGACTGCAGGCCGAGGAGATGCGGGACGCGATGCTGCAGTCGGCTGGTTTGCTGAACCCGCAGCGGTTTGGGCCGAGCGTGATTCCGCCGATTGAATCGGAGCTGGTGAATCTGCTCTATAAGCCGGACCAGTGGGCGGTGACGCCGGACGTTGCGCAGCACAACCGGCGGAGCGTCTACCTGTTTCAGAAGCGCAATATGCGGATGCCGTTTATGGAGGTGTTCGATTCGCCGGATACCTTGCTGAGCTGTGCGCGGCGCGAGAGCAGTACGCATGCCCCGCAGGCGCTGGAACTGTTGAACGGACCGGTGACGCGGCAGGCTTCGGTGGCGCTGGCCGAGCGGCTGGCGAAGCTGCCGGCGAATCAGCGGATCGATAAAGCGTTTGAGCTGGTGTTTAACCGGCCGCCGGTGGCTAAGGAGCGGGCGGCTTCTGTACGGTTCCTGGCGGCGAATCCGCTGCGCGAATTTACCCTGGCCCTGTTTGCCGCCAACGATTTTCTTTACGTGCAATGAGCCTTCACTCGAAACCAACCCGGAATCGCCGCGAGTTTCTCACCGACGCGTTTTGTGGCTTCGGCAGCCTTGCTTTTGGCGCCATGCTCAACGCCGAGGTGAAGAACCCGCTGGCACCGAAGATGCCGACGCTGCCGGCGAAAGCCAAGTCGGTGATCTTCCTCTTCATGGCCGGCGGACCGAGCCAGATGGAGACGTTTGACCCGAAGCCGCTGTTGAACAAGCTGGACGGGCAACCGCTGCCGGCATCGTTTCGGCCGGCAAAGCGGCAGTTCATCAACGGCACGCCGAAGCTGCTGGGCACGAAGCGAACGTTTAAGCAGCATGGCAAGAGCGGGCTGTGGGTATCGGACCTGCTGCCGCATACGGCGACTTGTGCCGATGATCTGGCGGTGATCCGGTCGTGCACGGCGGACGCGTTTATCCACTCGTCGGCGCAGTATCAGCTGTTCACCGGGCGCATTCTGCCGGGCTTTCCGAGCATGGGGGCGTGGGCGGTGTACGGGCTGGGCAGTGAGAGCGATTCCCTGCCCGGCTACGTGGTGATGCCGGATCCCTACGGGACGATTGAGGCGGGGCAGCCGGTGTATGCCAATGCGTTTTTGCCGGCGGTGTATCAGCCGAATGTGTTTCGAGGCGGGGCGAAGCCGGTGCTGAATCTGGAGTTGCCGGAAGGGGTGACGCTGGCGCAGCGGCGGAACACGTTGAACTTCATTCGCGAGATTGACGAGGCCACGATGGCGCCGGGGGACGATGAGTTTTCGGCGCGGCTGAGCACGTACGATTTGGCGTTTAAGATGCAGACCGAGGCGCCGGCCGTGTTCGATATGAAGAACGAACCGGCGCATATTAACGAGCTCTACGGCATTGGCAACCCGACGACGGACGACTTTGGGCGGCGGTGCTTGATGGCGCGGCGGCTCGTCGAGAAGGGCGTTCGGTTTGTGACGGTGGTTTCTGGCGGGCCGGCGATTTCGCAGTGGGACGCGCACGACGATATTGAAGAGAACCATCTCAGGATGGCGGCGCGGACCGATCAGCCGATTGCGGCTTTGCTGAAGGATCTGAAGCAGCGCGGGCTGCTGGATTCGACGCTCGTGGTTTGGGGTGGCGAGTTCGGCCGGACGCCGGAAGCACAGGGCGGCAAGGGGCGCGACCATAACAACACGGGCTTCACGATGTGGATGGCCGGGGGCGGGGTGAAGGGCGGAGTCGTCGAAGGGACGACGGACGAGGTGGGTCTGTACGCGGTGGAGAAGCCGCACCATCTGCGGGACGTCCATACGACGATCCTGCATCAGTTGGGTTTGGACCAGGACGCGTTGAACTATCTGCACCAGGGCCGCCGAGAGAGGCTGACGGAAATCCAGGGCGAGGTGATCAGAGGAATTGTGTAGGGCGGCGCTACTCTTCGGCTTGTCCCTGGGACTTTACGCCCAGAAGCCGGAGGCGGTGCAACTTCTCGAAGCACGCTGCCTGGGATGCCACAGCGCGGCGGGCAAGCAGTCGGGCTTTGACCTTTCTAAGCGCGAGACGGCGCTGCGCGGGGGCGACCGGGGTCCGGGGTTGGTGCCCGGGAAGGCGAAAGAGAGCTTCCTGTATCAGGTGCTGGCGCATACGGCCAAGCCGGCGATGCCGAAGTTTGGGGCGAAGTTTAGCGAGGCGGAGCTCGCGTTGGTGGCAGGGTGGATCGACGACGGGGCGCCTTGGGAAAAGGTGGTTTCAAAGGGGCCGAAGCGGTCTTCACACTGGGCGTTCAACAAGCCCGTGCGGCCGGCGGCGGCGAGCCTTGACACGCTCGTGAAGACTGAGGCGCCAGAGGCGAGCGCCGGGGTGCTGCTGCGGCGTCTGTACCTCGACCTGGTGGGCATGCCGCCGACGGCAGACGAGACGGCGCGGCACGCGAAGCTGTCGTATGAGCAGACTGTGGATGCTTTGCTCGCCGATCCGCGCTACGGCGAACGGTGGGGCCGGCATTGGATGGACATCTGGCGGTATAGCGATTGGTATGGGTATCGCCGTTCGAACGAGGTGCGGAATAGCCACAAGCATATGTGGCGGTGGCGGGATTGGATTGTCGAATCGCTGAACTCAGGCAAGCCGTACGACCGGATGATCGTCGAGATGCTGGCGGGCGATGAGGTGGCGCCGGATGATCCCAAGACGCTGCGGGCCACGGGTTTCCTGGCGCGGAACTATTCGAAGTTTGACCGGGACGGTTGGATGCAGGACGCTGTGGACCACACGATGCTCGGCTTTATGGGCGTGACGGTGAAGTGCGCGCGCTGTCACGACCATAAATACGATCCGATCGCGCAGGAGGAGTACTACCGGCTCCGCGCAGTGTTTGAACCGTACGAGGTGCGGATGGACCGGGTGCCCGGCGAGACGGACGTGGAGAAGGACGGGCTGACGCGCATCTTCGACGCGGCGCTCGACCGGCCGACGTATCTGCTGATCCGCGGGAACATTCAGACTCCGGACAAGGCGAACGTGCTGACCCCGGCCACGCCGGCGGCGTTGGGCCCGGCGCTAGGGAAGGTGGAGCAGGTGTCGCTGCCGCTCGCCTCCTACTATCCGGACCACCGGGAGTTTGTGCACGCAGAGCTGCTGCAGCAAGCTAAAGACGCCATTACGAAAGCAGCGGGGGACCCGTTGGCGTTGGCGGCGGCTCAGGCGGAGTTGCCGGCGCTCGAAGCGCGGATCGCGGCGGAGAGGGCGAAGTTCGCCGTGCCGGCGGATCCGAATTTTGAAGAGCTGGCGGCGAAGGCGCGGGAGTTGGAACGCAAGGCCGGGATCCTGCGGGGCCACGAGAAGCTGCAGAAGGCGCAGGCCGAGATGACGGCGGCGCTGGCGGGCGAGAAGCCCGATGGCAAGAAAGTAGCCGAGGCGCAGAAGAACCTGGCGGCCGCGACGGCGGCGCTGACGCAGCCGGCCACGGGCTATACGCCGATCGGCAAGGAGTACCCGACCAAGAGCAGCGGGCGGCGCACGGCGCTGGCGCAGTGGATTGGGTCGACCGAGAATCCGTTGACGGCGCGCGTGGCCGTGAACCACATTTGGCTGCGGCACTTTGGGACAGCGCTGGTGCCGACGGTATTCGACTTTGGGCTGAATGGGCAGAAGCCGACGAACCAGCCGCTGCTGGATTTTCTGGCGACGGAGTTTATGACCTCCGGTTGGAACATGAAGGCGCTGCACAAGACGATCCTAATGAGCGCGGCGTACAAGGCCGTGCGGCCGGCCTCGCGGCGGTTGGAAGCCGAGGTGGTGCGGGATAGCATTCTGGCGGTGGCGGGCGAGTTGGACCGGACGATGGGCGGCCCGGACATCGACCCGGCCAAGGGGTTTGAGGTGCGGCGCCGGAGCCTTTACTTCAGCCACTCGCCGGACATGCAGATGCAGTTTCTGCAGGTGTTCGACGGGGCCAACCCGACCGAGTGCTACGAGCGCAATGAGAGCGTTGTGCCGCAGCAGGCGTTGGCGATGGCCAACAGCCAATTGAGCCAGGAGATGGCGGCGAAGCTGGCGCGGCGGTTGGAGGGCCCTGGCTTTGTGGACCGGGCGTTTCAGACGGTGCTGGGGCGGCTGCCTTCGAGCGCCGAACGCAAGTTGGCGGCTGAGGCCGCGCCGGTGGACTTGATCCACGCGTTGTTCAACCATAATGATTTCGTGACTACCCGATGACTACCCGCCGCGCTTTTCTCTCGAATCTCGCCCTTGGTGCCCTGCTCAATGGACAAGTCCCGCAGGGGAAAGCCAAGCGCGTCATTTGGCTGTTTATGATCGGCGGCGTTAGCCACATGGAGTCGTTCGATCCGAAGCCGGAGTTGAACAAATACGCTGGCCGTCTGCTCGGCGATACGCCGTACCATGCCGCGCTGGAGAATCCGCTCGTGAAGCAGAATCTGCGCGAGGTTATCGCCGGGTTGCACAAGGCGCAACCGCGGCTCTATCCACTGCAGACGGGCTTTGCCAAACGGGGCAAGAGCGGGATTGAAGTCAGCGACTGGTTTCCGCATATCGGCAGCTGCATTGATGACATTGCAGTCGTGCGTTCCGTCTGGACGACGGACAACAACCACGGGGCGCAGATGCAGTTCCATACAGGGCGGCATGTGCTCGAAGGGCAGTTCCCGACGATTGGCGCGTGGGTGCACTATGGCCTGGGATCGCTGAACGAGAACCTGCCGCAGTTTGTGGTGCTGGGCGAGCCGATCGACTCGTGCTGCGGTGGCCCCGGCGCGCACGGCGCTTCGTATCTGGGTCCGGAGCACGGCGGTGTTCGCCTCGACGTGAACCCCACCGATCCCCTGCCCTACGCCAAGCCGCATGTGGCAACGGCGGCGGACGCGCAACGGCGGCAGTTCGACTTGATCCACAAGTTCAACCAGCTGACAGCGGAGAAGTATCCGGAGGACGCGGGGCTGAAGGCGCGGATCAAGTCCTACGAACTCGCCTTCCGCATGCAGACGGCGGTGCCGGAAATCATGAAGCTTTCCGCGGAAAGCCCGGAGACACAGAAGCTGTATGGCATCGATAACGCGGTGACCAAGCCGTTTGGCGAGACGCTGCTGGCGGCGCGGCGGATGGCCGAGAGCGGCGTGCGGTTCATCCAGGTTTTCCACGGCAACAACGGCGGCGCGGGCAAGTGGGACGGCCATAGCAACCTGAAGAAGACGCATGGCGAGTTGGCCGCGCAGGTGGACCAACCGATCGCCGGCTTGCTCAAGGACCTGAAGCAGCGGGGTCTATTCGAAGATACGCTGGTGGTCTTCGCGACCGAGTTCGGGCGGACACCGGGCGCCGAAGGGACCAACGGCCGCGACCATCACCCGTACGGGTTTTCGGTGTGGCTCGCGGGTGGCGGGATCAAAGGCGGGGTGGTGGAAGGCGCGACGGACGAGATTGGCTTCCATGCGGTCGAAAATCGCCACTACGTGACGGACATTCATGCGACGGTGCTGCACCAGTTAGGCATTGACGCGCGGAAGCTGGAAGTACCGGGGCACAAGCGGATCGACATCGATTACGGCGAGCCGATCCACCGGATTATCAGCTAGCGCCAAGTCTTGTCGTCGAAGCGTTTGAGGCCGAGGGACTGATCGTCGGGCAGGACGCCAAGCGCGAGAACGGCGAAGGTGAAGACGCGGGTCTTGGCTTCGAGATGGCCACCAAAGGCTTTGGCGGGATCGGCGAAGGTGAGGTGGCAATGCACTTTGCCATCGAGGACGAAGCCACTCATCGAGATGATGTCGGCCGAGGTGTTGGGGTCTTCAAGGTAGAGGTTCTTCGAGGGGAACGAGCGGTTGGTGACCATGTGGTAGTGGGTCGAGATGGCGGAGCCGACGCCGCTGAGGATGACGGCGTTGCGGATCTTCTGTTCGGCCACATGGCGCTCGATGGCAGCGAGAAGGCTGGACTGATTCTTGACGCGGATGACGACGACGCGTTCGAACTGCGTCGAGATGGCGACGGATTCGGGAACCTGGGGGTCGAGGCCCTTGGCGTCATCAGCGGGCGTGGTGGCCTTGACGACTTCGGTGCGTTTGACTTGGGCGGGAAGGAGAAGAACGGACAGGAAGAGGAGTGGGAGCCATTTCATTGGCTCCCACTTTATCGCTTTACAGGAAGAAGCGGACGCCGAGCTGGACGAGCCGCGAGAAGTTGGCCTGGCTCGAGATGAGGCCAAACTGCGGGTTGGTGAACGTGGTGTTGGGGCCGTTGAACATCGGGGTGTTGGTGAAGTTCAGGGCCTCGGCACGGAACTGGGCTTTGAAGCGTTCGGTGATGCCGAAGGTCTTGAACACCGAGACGTCCCAATTGACCTGGCCGGGCCCGCGGAGGGAGTTCGTGCGGCTGGTGTTGCCGAAGGTGAACTGCGGGGCCTGGCTGAAGGCGGCGGGGTTGATCCAGCCATCGAGGCGCTGCGCGAAGGGCTTATCAACGGTGGCCGAAAGGCCGGTGCCGTTGGGCCGCATGTGGCTCGCGCCGATTACGCTGTTGTCGTTCGGCTGGGTGATGGTGAGCGGGTAACCGGACTGCATGACGCTGACCGCGTTGATGGACCAGCCGCCGAGGATACGGTTGGTCTTGAAGAGCGGCAACTCATACGTGATGGCCATGGAGAGCCGGTTGGGCGAGTGGACGCTCGACAGGCTGTACTCCTGCTCGGGGGCGTAGGCGTTCTGGGGGCCGGCGACGGTAGCGGAGAAGGTGTTGCCGACCGAGCCATAGGCGGCGTCCATGTTCTGCGAGCGGGTGTAGGTGGCGAGCACCGTCATGCCCTGGGCGAGGCGGCGTTGAGCCTTGATATAGAGCGAGTGGTACATGGCGCGGTTGGTGTCGGAGTTGTTCAGCGTGACCGAGGTGAACTGCGGATGGGGCCGGAGCAACTGCGAGCGGGAGATGACCGAGCCGGCGACGTTGAGCAAGCCACCGCGATTGAACATGGGGTTCGGCACCGACTGGTTCAGGGCCGTACCGAGGGAGAGGTATTCGGGCGCGAGTTGGTTGATGTTGCGACCGTCCTGGGCGAGCTGGAGGCTCTTCGAGCCGACGTAGCCGGCGCCGAGTACGAAGCCGGCGGGGAGTTGGCGCTGAATATCGAACGAGTACTGCTGCACGTAGCCGGAGCGAGCGTCGCGGTCGGGCAGAGACAGGGCTTGGCCGATGCCGGTGGAGAGGCCGCCGGCGTTGCCGGCAATGGGAATCAGACCGTTGGGATAGGGGTTGTCGAGCGTCGTCGCCGGGGTGAAGTTGTTATCGAAGCTGGCGACGATGGGGGTGGATTGCGAGTAGCCGATCGTCGATTGGAACGAGAACGGCAGCGGCGCCCAGAAGATGCCGTAGCCGCCGCGGATGGCCGTTTTCGAATCCTTCGACCAGGCGAAACCGAAACGGGGGGAGAACTTGTTGGCGTTGGGATTGCCGGCCGTGGTGCCGTTGCCGTTGACGCCGGCGAACTGAACGCCGCCGAAGATTTTGGGATCGGGAACGGTCTGCTGCAAGGGGCTGGCGACGGCGGGATCGAAGCCAGTGATGAAGTTGTTGTTGCGGTCGGCGGGGCCAGTCTCGTACTCGTAGCGGAGGCCGAAGTTGAGAGTTAGTTTGGAGTTGACGCGCCAATCGTCCTGGACAAAGCCGGCGTAGTACTTGGCGAAGTTATAGAAATTTGTCGCGACGGTCATGCTGCCGCCGGTGGGATAGCCGAGGAGGAGAGTCGCGAGGCTGCCACCGGTGCCTTGGACGGTGCGTTGGGGGACGGAGCGGGTGAAGATATCGGAGAAGCTGAAGGAGCTGGGTCCGAAGCCGGGGGCGCCGTCGTTGTTGAGGCTGCGCCAGTCGAAGCCGAACTTGAGGCTGTGTTTGCCCATGAACTTGCTGGCAGTGGTGTTGAAGCTCTTCGAGTGGAGGACGCTTTGGCTGGTGGTGCCGCCGCCGAAGCTGCCGACATCGGACATGGTGATGCTGGGGAAGGCGGTGTTCTTGGTGATGGCGGCGAGCGAGTTCGGGAAGCCCAGGGTGGTTTGACTGAAGCCGAGGCTGGTGGGCGCCGAGAAATTGGGGAAGCGATTAAAGCCGTAGCGGACGGCGATGACCATGGTGGGTGACGGGGTGAGCGTCGAGTTCACCTGGGTAGCGTCCACCTTGCGGAAGAGGACGCCCTGGTTCGGGGAAGCGATCGTGTTCCACCAGGCGTTGCCGGGTTCGCGGCTGCCGTAGTGGAGGTAGGAGGCCGAGGCGCGCCACCAGGAGAAGAGTTGGTGGTCCATCTTCCAGGTGGTTTGGTCGGCGCGGTTGTAGGCGCCGATGGTGGCGTCGTAATTGAGGTCAGCGTAGAAGCGGGCGTCGGTCGAGGGGAGGGGATAGTAGGAGGCGATGTTGCGGCCGATGGAGCTGACGCGGTTGGCGGGGATGATGTTGCAGGCAAAGGGGGTGCGGGAGCCGTCGGGGCGCGTGGTGAGGGGATCGAACATGGTTTGGAGGCCGACGCCGGTACGGGAGACGGAGCGGGAGAAGTCGCCGATGCGTTCGGCGGCGGTGGGCACGGAGAGGCGGGTGCCGGCGGATTCGGTTTGGCGGTAGGCTTCGCCGGTGATCCAGAAGAAAGTCTTGTTGCGGCCGTCGTAGACCTTGGGGATGCGGACGGGGCCGCCGATGGAGCCGCCGTAGTTGCGGAAGGGCTGGTCGATGCGAGGGGTGCCGGCGCGATTGGAGAAGAAGTTATTGGCGAGCCATTCGGTTTCGCGGATGTAGCCGAAGGCGGAACCGTGGACCTGATTGGTGCCGGAGCGGAGGAAGGTGTTGAACGTACCGCCGCCGGTGCGGCCCATTTCGGCGTCGTAGGTGTTGGCTTGGACCTTTACTTCCTGGACGGCTTCGACGGAGGGGATGATGACGGCGCGGTTTGTCGAGTCCGTGATGGAGATGCCGTCGAGGGTGTAGTTATTGCCGCGGACGGGGCCGCCGGCGATGGAGATTTGCGAGGAACCGGACTGGTCCTGCATGCGGTTGAACTTGGGGTTGCCGACCTGGACGACGTTCTCGGCCAGCTTGGACATCATGAAGGGGTTGCGGCCGAGGTTGGGCAGGTCGATGAGTTTTTGGCGGTCGATGACCTGGCCGGTGGAGGCGTTAGCGGTTTCGAGGGCCGGGACCTCTTCGGTGACGTTGACCTGTTCGGTGACTTGGCCGATTTCGAGTTTGAGGTCGACGGTGACGGCGGCTTGGGTGGCGACGTTGACGGCTTTGCGCTCGGAGCGTTTGAAGCCGGGGGCTTCGGCGACGACCGTATACGTGGACGGCGTGACGGAGGCGAAGGTGAACTCGCCTTGCTCGGTGGTAATGGTGGAGCGCTGGGTGGCAGTGCCCTCGTCGATGAGGGTGACCTTGGCGACTGGAACGGCGCGACCGCCGGGGTCGAGAATCTGGCCGCGAAGGGAGCCGTGAAAGGACTGCGCGAGGGCGGAGGCGGCGCAGAGCAGGGCGAGCAGGGTGAATCGGATCAAGTGATTGTTCTCCTCAGGATCGTGCTTGCGGCGACGAGGCGGGGTTGGGAGAACCGACGGGGGTTGTGGCGCCCGGGCGCTCGAACTGGCGGCGCCCGGGTGCGGTGGGGGCTGGTTAGGCCATCACTTTCGAGAAGGCGGCGGCGAACTTGTTCATCTCTTCCTGGGTACCGACGGAGACGCGGACTTTGGTGGGCCAGATGGGCCAGACGCGGCCGATGTAGATCTTGTGTTCGGCCATGGCGCGGGCCACTTCGGCGCCGGGGCGGCCAACCTCCATCAGGAAGAAGTTGCCTTCCGAGGGGATGTAGGAAACCTTCTTTTTCTCGAGGAATTCGAAGGTATTGTCGCGAATCTGCTTGTTGATGGCGCGGCGTTCGGCGACCAGGGTTTTCACCTGCATGCTGGCCGTGGCGCAGGCTACGCCCGTGATGGGGAGGAAGCCGGAGGTGGAGAAAGGCCGCATTTTGGCGAGCAGGTCGGGGCGGCCGAGGGCGAAACCGGCACGGATACCGGCCATGCCGTAAGCCTTCGAGAAGGTCCGGAGGACGATGACGTCCTTGTCGGCGGCGACGAGGTCGTTGCAGGGCTGGGCCGTCGAGGAGAAGTGGATGTAGGCTTCGTCGACGACGACGACAGCATCCTTCTTCTTGTTGGCGAGGAGGTACTCGATGTCCTTGCGGGCGGTGACGGTGCCGGTGGGGTTATTGGGGTTGCAGACGTAGTAGACGCCGGCGTCGGGATCGGCCTTGATCATGGCTTCGACGTCATGGGAGTAGTCGGCGCGGAGCGGGACGCGGACGACTTTGGAGCCGATGTAGGCGGGGGCGCCGCCGCCGTAGCCGGGGTTGGCCATGACCCAGCTTTTGGTGGGCGAGGTGAAGGCGCAGGTGGTGCGATGGAGCGGGTCCGAGGAGCCGGCGGTCGGCATGATGTAGTCGGCTTTGACGCCTTCGAGTTCGGAGACGACCTTGGTGAAGGCCTGGGATTCACCGGTGGGGGAGTAGCGTCCGCCGAGGGGAGCGACTTTGTACATAGCCTCGAGGCCTTCCTTACAGGGGCCGAGGGGATTTTCATTGCTGGAGATGCGGACGGCATCGGCGGGCATGGGGCCGCGGCCGCGCATGGTTTGGCGCTCGGCTTCCTGGGCCATGGCGAATTCGTTGTAGAACGGCATGGCGGCGGCGCCAGCGAGGAACTGCGTGAGCCGGCGGCGCGAGAAAGCCGCGAGCGAGGAGGATTGGAGGTCCATGATTTCCCTTGAGATCGATTAGGTTGGCGATGGGCCAGCCTCGATGGAGGCAAAGCCGAAAGCAGCCGCGACTCAAACTGGGAAGAAAGGGGAACTTACACTCGGGAGTTCCTCTTTTGCTGTTGGTTGAATGTAACCGATTCTGGCGGGTCCGTCAACAAAAAAGGCGCGGGCTCGGGCGCCACGTGATTGTAAACTGGCCTAACCTGCTGTTTTGTTATTAGTTTAGTCACCGACTTGGGACCACCACCGTGGTTTGCTCTTCCTCTTTTCGGAGGCGGAGCAGTAAGCGGGTGAGTGTCTAGTAAGCGGCGAGAGGTAGCTGGCGCTTGCGTAGTCAGGTCCGGATCGATGTGGCTAGCTTGGTCGCGGTCGGCGGTAAAGGGCTAGCCGGGCAGCAGGCTTCCCCTGTTCCGGGCCGGAGTTTGAGTGGGTAGGCCGATCCAATCGTCGATTTGAACGTCAGGGTTTGTGGCGCGGGAAGGAGTCGCGGACAAAATCGAGGAACATAGAAACGCCTGTGGCGAGGACATCGCTCTTGGCCTGGTCCCAGGCTTGGCTCGTGCGGGAGGACGGTGACGGCGGGAGGCCGGAGTGACGGGGGGAGGTCCGCCGGGCGGTGAGGGCGCCGGCGAGCAGGCCGACGCCAAGCGCGGCGGCCATCCACAGTTCGGGGCTGGCGCGGAAATGGGTATTCCAATCGGCGGCCGACTTGACCTTGCCTTCCAATTCGTCGAGGGCGCCGCCTAGAGCGGAGCGAGTTTCGGCCAGGCCGGCCTCTATTTCGTGTATTGCTTGAACCATTCCCAGTTGTCCTTAAGGCTAACGGCAGTGCGTTGAAAGGCGGGCTGAAGAAGCTTCAGCCCGCGGAGGCCTGAGTTGAAAGTGACGGCGGCGGCAGTGGCCGAGACGGCAGCCGTGAGGAGCGCGGCAGCCCACAGCGGTAGCACTTGGGCCAGCGCAAAGAGGAGAGAGAGGAGGAGGAAGAACACCGTAAAGACGCCAGCGAGCGCTCCGCAGGCAAGAAACAGGATCGATTCCTTCAGCCGAGGCGCGGCGGCGAGCGCCTCGGCTCGCACCAGACGGGCCTCCGCGGCGAGGATGGACTGGAGACTGCCCACAACCTCGCGGAGCAGAGTGGCGAAGGACCGATCCGGGGTGAGCATGGGGAGTTAAGCCCTGGGGTTGCGGGTGAGGGTGCGGCCGGCGAGGAAGCCGATGGCGATGGCGACGAGCAGGGAGGGCCCGGGATTGTTGCGCACGACGCGCTTCAAATCGTGCATCATTCGGCCGCCGTCGTGCTCGCGCACGTAGGCTGCCGTTGCGGTGATGTTTTCGTCGATGGCTTCGGCGGCGTGGCGGCCGAAGTTCGAAAGTCTGGACTGGACGTCCGCGGCGCCATCGGCGATTTTCTCGCCGAGTTCATTGGCTTTGTCCGTTGCGGTGTCTGTGAGGGATTGATACAGGTTGTTGGCCATGATGGGTTCCTATGCCCGGAGTAGTGCACGTGGACGCCCAAAAGGGGAACCGGCGGCGGTGGACCTCGCCGTGCAGCCTAAATCCCCCATGGGCATACAACTCACTGCGGATACCTTCGCGACGGTCGCTCCGTTCTTCGAGGCTTTTGAGCCGCTGCGGCGGGGTGAGGGAGCTTCGCGATTCACGAATCTCGAAGCACTGATGGACATGGTAGTGGGCGGGGAGGCGTGCCGGGTGTGGGCGGCGACCGTGGATTCGCTCGAAACAGGCCGGGAATGCCGAGGTTGTGCTCTGGTGGTGGGTCCGCGCTTTCCCGGTGATCAAGAGCCGGCGGTGTTTGAACTGACGGCGTTGCCGACGGGCGGCTTCGGCGTGTGCGGGTCGATCGAGGGATGGGCCGGGTTGATCCGCCAAATGACCCTATTTGGTCAAGCGGACTGGCCGACGGAGAGGGAGGGGACGCGAATGGCAGAGCGGCGCAGCCCATTGCGAACGGAGCTTTTGGCTCGGGCCACGCGGACGCGGACGGCGACAGCGGAGATGCCCAGCAGGGGGCCGAGTTCGCGGCTGGTGCTTCCGTTGACGTAGGTTTCGACGAGCAGGGCGCGGTCCGAGCGGGAGAGCGGGCGAAGGAGTTGCTGCAGGAAGAGGGGACGCGAGTCGGGATTGACGGTGGCGGAGGTTTCGGTGAGGAGTTCAGTGGCGCGGGTGTTCCGGAAGTCGAGATTCCGGAGGTTGCGCGCGATCGTGATGACCCAGGATTGGACGGCAGCGGCGTCTTTGAGCTGGGCGCGGCACTCCCAACCGCGGGCCCAG
>LNFE01000295.1 GCA_001464575.1 Acidobacteria bacterium Ga0077553
GACAAAGCCATCGACCTGATGGACGAAGCCGCCGCCAAGCTGCGTACCGAGATCGACTCCCTGCCTACGGAGCTCGACGAAGTCCAGCGCCGCGTGATGCAGCTGGAAATCGAACGGGAGTCGCTCAAGAAAGAGACCGACCCGGGCTCGGTCGACCGTCTCGCCAAACTCGAAAAAGAGCTTGCCGACCTCAAGAGCGGCTCGGCCGCCCTGCAGGCCCAGTGGCAGAACGAGAAGGCGGCCGTCGACGGCCTCCGCAAACTCCGCGAGCAGATCGAAAACGTCAAGGCGCAAATCGAACGCGCCGAACGGGAGTACGACATCGAGAAACTCTCGCGCCTCAAATACGGCGAACTGGTCGAACTCCAGAAGAAGCTTGCCGCCGAAGAGACCGCACTTGAGTCCGGCCAGAAAGGCCGCCTGCTGAAGGAAGAGGTCGACGAGGAGGACATTGCCGAAGTCGTCGCCCGCTGGAGCGGCGTCCCGGTATCCCGCCTCCTCGAAGGCGAAATGCAGAAACTCCTCGGCCTGTCGAAGGAGCTCCATCGCCGCGTCATCGGCCAGAATGAAGCCGTCGACGCCGTGGCTGACGCGGTCATGCGCGCCCGCAGCGGTCTAAAGGACCCCAACAAGCCGATCGGCTCGTTCATCTTCCTCGGTCCCACCGGTGTCGGGAAAACGGAGCTCGCTCGCGCTCTCGCCGAATATCTGTTCGACGACGAACGCTCCATGATTCGCATCGATATGTCGGAGTACCAGGAGAAGCATACCGTCTCCCGGCTGGTCGGGGCCCCTCCCGGATACGTCGGCTTTGAAGAGGGCGGCCAACTCACTGAAGCGGTCCGCCGCCGTCCCTACTCCGTCATCCTGTTTGACGAGATCGAAAAGGCCCATCACGACGTCTTCAACATCCTGCTGCAGGTCCTCGACGACGGCCGCCTGACCGACGGCCAAGGCCGCACCGTAGACTTCAAGAACACGATCGTGATCATGACGTCCAATGTCGGCTCGGCCCGGATCCTCGAATTCCGCGGCAGCTTCGACAGCGAACCCTATGAGCGGATGAAGCGCGCAGTGCTCGAAGAGCTCCGCTCCGGCTTCCGGCCCGAGTTCCTCAACCGCATCGACGAAATCATCGTCTTCCACTCGCTCGACGAAAAGCACTTGAAAGAGATCGTCCTCGTCCAGCTCGAAAGCCTCACCAAGCGGCTGGCCGACCGGAAAATTTCCCTCGAGTTCTCCGACGCCGCCCTCGACTGGCTCGTCCGCACCGGCTACGACATCGAAAACCCCTTGGCCAGAAAGCTCATCAGTGGCGAAGTCCGCGACGGGCAGACGGTAAAAGTAGAGCTGAATCCGCTACGGGCAGGATTAGACTTCAATCCTCCTGTATCCGCGATGGCTTGACGCGCATCAAAGTTGACAGGAGAGCACTAAATGACCACCAACGAAGAGTTGAAAACCCTACCCGTTCTGCCGTTGAAGAACACCGTGCTGTTCCCCGGGCTCATGTTGCCCCTGTCCGTCGGCCGGAAATCAACGCAGGCGGCCGTAGACGCGGCGTTGGCGGCCGAAGGGAAAGAGATTCTCATCGTCTCTCAGCGGGACGCCAGCATCGAAAGCCCTACCCAGGACGACCTCTACGGCGTCGGCACCACGGCGGTCATCCGCCGGAACACCCGGTCGAATGACGGCTCCTGGGAGCTCATGGTCCTCGGCGTCGACCGCGTCGCCGTCGTTAAGGTGAGCGGGGAAGAGGGCTACCTCCGCGCTCGCGTCCGCCCGCTGCCGCTGCCCGAAGATGTCGGCACCGAGGTCGAAGCCCTCGAACGGACCATTCTCGAACTCGCCTCCCGGGCCATCTCCCTGGCGCACGGCGACGCCACGCCCGACCTGGCCAAACTGCTCTCCGGCCAGGAAGACGCCCTGCGGATGGTCTTCCTCCTCGGCTCGATGATGTCCCTGCCCGTTGAAAAGGAGCAGTCGCTCCTCGAAGCGGAAACCAAAGTCGACGCCCTGCGCCTGTTGCACAAGTACCTCTGGCACGAGGTGCAGGTGCTTGAGTTGCGCTCGAAAATCACGAGCGAAGCCCGCAGCGAGATGTCCAAAGAGCAGCGCGAGTACATGCTCCGCCAGCAGATGAAGGCCATCCAGCAGGAGCTCGGTGATGGCGAGGAGGGCTCGGAGATCGACCAGCTCCGCAGCCGCCTTGAAAAGACCGAACTCCCTGAGCAGGCGAAGAAAGAGGTGGAGCGTGAGCTGAAGAAGCTGGAACGCACCAACGCCAATTCGCCCGACCACCAGGTCTCCCGCGGTTGGATTGAGTACGTCCTCGACCTCCCTTGGACCGCCACCACGGAAGATAACCTCGAGATCTCGAACGCCCGGGCGATCCTTGATGAAGACCACTTCGAACTGAAGGACGTCAAGGAGCGCATCCTCGAGCACTTGAGCGTTCTCAAGCTGAACCCGGACGCCAAGGCGCCCATCCTCTGCCTCGTCGGGCCTCCCGGCGTCGGCAAAACGTCACTCGGACAGTCCATCGCCCGGGCCCTGGGCCGCAAATTCGAACGCATGAGCCTCGGCGGCATGCACGATGAGGCGGAACTCCGCGGCCACCGTCGCACCTACATCGGCGCCATGGCCGGCCGGCTGATCCAAGCCATGCGCCGCGCCGGCTCGCGCAACCCGGTCATCCTTCTCGATGAAGTCGATAAGGTCGGCCGCGACTTCCGCGGCGACCCCACCTCGGCCTTGCTCGAGGTGCTCGATCCGGAACAGAACAAGACCTTCCGCGACAACTACCTCGACCTGGACTTCGACCTTTCGAAGGTGATGTTCATTACGACGGCGAACTCGCTCGACACCATTCCCCGGCCGCTCCTCGACCGCATGGAAATCCTCCGCCTCTCCGGCTACTCCGAAGAGGAGAAGGTGCAAATCTCCCGCAAGTACCTCATCCCGCGCCAGTTGAAAGAAGCCGGGGTGACCATTGAGCAGTGCGAAATCAGCGACGCCGCGCTCCGCCGTATCATCACCGGTTACACGCGGGAAGCGGGTCTCCGCCGCCTCGAGCGCACCATTGCCAAGGTCATCCGCAAGGTGGCCCTGAAGATAGTCGAAAACACCCACAGCGTGGTCGCCGTCGAACCTGAGCATCTCTATGACCTGCTCGGACCGGAAGCCGTCCCGCCCGAGAAGTTCCGCAAGGATCTGCCGGCCGGCGTCGTCACCGGCCTCGCCTGGACCGAAACCGGCGGCGACGTCCTCTACCTTGAAGCTACAACGCTTCCTGAGGGCAAGGGCTTAACCATCACCGGCCAACTCGGGGAAGTGATGCAGGAGTCCATGCGTACGGCCCAGAGTTACATCTGGTCCCACGCCGAAGACCTCGGTATCGAACCCGATGCGTTCAAAAAGCATGGCCTCCACGTTCACGTTCCCGCTGGAGCCATCCCGAAGGATGGGCCCTCCGCCGGCATCGCGGCGGCTACCGCCATGACTTCGGCTTACACCAAACTGCCCGTCCGTTCCGATACCGCCATGACCGGCGAGATCACCTTAACCGGCCTCGTCCTCCCCATCGGTGGCGTCAAGGAGAAGGTGCTCGCCGCCCGGCGTGCCGGCATGAAACGGGTCATCCTTCCCGCCGCCAACGAGAAGGATCTCCGCGAACTGCCTGAAGCCGTACGCAACGAGCTGTCGTTCCTGTTCGTCGAACGGGTAGAGGACGTGCTCGCGGCCATGATCCCGGGCCTCGAAGGAAAAATCGCGGTGGCGGCCTGATTCATCGTTCTGTTGCTAAAGTGTAACCGAAATGAAATAATCACCCCGTGGGACGCCTCGGGGTGATTATTCTTTTGGCCGCGACATCTGTGTCCGCGCAGGACGTGGAATCGCTGCATCAGTTCAACGCCTTTCTCAAGCCCACGTCGAAGCTGACCCTCCAAGGCCACCTCCGAGTCCGTTCGAACGATAACATTAGGAATCTCTTCCAGTTCCGCGGCGGCCCGCTGGCCTATTACGCCCTCAAACCCCGCCTTAGCCTCATGGCCGGCTACTACTACATCGGCCAGGAGGTGCGTTTCCGCGGCGATATCGACGCCTTCCACCGCGGCTTCGGCGGAGTCCAAACGCAGTTGATCAAGAACTCGCGGATGGTGCTCGAAAGCCGCACGCTGATCGAGCGCTTCGTCTTTACCCCGGCCGGCGACTTCACCCGCGGCCGTCAACGCCTCTATTGGCAGCGCCAGGGCCGCGGCTTGATGCCCTATGCCTCGGTCGAAGGTCTCTACGCCCAAAGACGGGGCACGGTCCGCGTCGGCGTGGGCGTCCTCCGCCAACTCTCCCCCACGTTCCAAATGGGCATGGGTTACGAGATGCGCCAGTACAATAACGGCTCGATCGGCCACCTCCTGACGAGCAACCTCCAGTTCATCCAGAAGCACGAAAAGTAGCTACCCCGGATACCGCCAAACCCGCCCT
>LNFE01000296.1 GCA_001464575.1 Acidobacteria bacterium Ga0077553
GTGGCAGCATATGCAGATGCCGGAGGCGCATCAGCGGGAGGCGCGGCGGGCCTATTACGCTTCGACGTCGTATATGGACGAGCAGATTGGCCGGGTGGTGACCGCGCTCGACCGGTTGGGCTTGGGGGACAACACAATCATTGCGTTTATGGGTGACCACGGGTGGAGCCTCGGAGAGCATACACACTGGCAGAAGATGAATTTGTTTGAGACCAATGCGCGGGTGCCGTTTATTCTCAGTGCACCGGGCCAGGCCGGCAATGGGCGGGCGACGACGGCGTTGACCGAGTTCGTCGACGTGTATCCGACGATTACCGAGCTGACCGGCAAGGCGCCGCCGGGGGATTTGGAGGGGCAGAGCATGGTGCGGGTGCTACGGCAGCCCAAGCGGGCGTTTAAGAAAGCGGCCTTTACTCAGCTTCAGTTTGAAGACCGGATTGTGGGCCGTTCGATGCGGACGGCGCGTTATCGCTACAACGTTTGGGAGGGCGAAGGGGGCGGCGAGGAGGTTTATGACCATCAAGTAGACCCCGGGGAGTTTACGAACCGGATCGATACGCCCGTGGCCGCAGAGCTGCGAGCGCAGTTTGCCCGGGGGTGGCGCGCGGCGAGGGCGTGACGGAGGCAGGGTGTACTTCGTACAATTTGTCTGATGCGTTCTCTGTTTCGAATCACCGCGCTGCTGGCTCTCGCCGGGGCTTCCCTGTTCGCCAAGAATCCTTGGAGCGAGGAGAAGGCCAAGAAGTGGTACGCCAAGAACCCTTGGCTGGTCGGCGCGAACTATATCCCGGCTTCAGCCATCAATCAGCTTGAGATGTGGCAGGGCGACAGTTTTCGACCCGGCCAGATTGCGCAGGAGTTCGCCTTGGCGCAGGCGATCGGGATGAACACGATGCGGATCTATCTGCATCATCTGTTGTGGCTCGAAGACCCCAAGGGATTTGTGCGCCGCATCGACACGCTGCTGGAGATTGCCGAGAAACACAAGATCAAGCCGATGTTCGTGTTGTTTGATTCCTGCTGGGACCCGTTTCCGCAGTCAGGGCGGCAACCGGCGCCGAAGCCGGGCGTCCATAACTCGGGGTGGGTACAGAGTCCGGGGGCGGTTTCGCTCGCGAAGGTCTCCGATACGCCGAAGCTGGAGGCCTATGTGCGGGGGGTGGTGGGGGCGTTCCGCCGGGACGATCGCATTTTGGCCTGGGACATCTGGAACGAGCCGGACAACTGGAACGATTCCAGCTACAAGAAAGTGGAGCCGCTCGATAAGATGAAGCACGTGGAGCGGTTGCTCCCGCTGGCGTTCGAGTGGGCGCGGGATGAAAAGCCATCGCAGCCGTTGACGAGCGGGGTGTGGAAAGGCGACTGGAGCAGTGACGAGAAGCTGACGGCGATTGAAAAGATTCAGCTAACCGAGTCCGATGTGATCTCCTTCCACAACTACGAGGCCCCGGCGAAGCTGAAGGCCCGCATCGATTCGCTGCGCCGTTTCAAGCGGCCGATTCTGTGCACTGAATATATGGCCCGGGGCAATGGAAGCACCTTTGAGGGTTCGCTTCCCATCGGCAAGGCTGAGGGAGTGGCGATGTTCAACTGGGGGCTAGTGCAGGGCAAGACGCAGACGCACCTGCCGTGGGATTCGTGGAAGAACCCCTACACGGACCGGCAGCCGGCCGTTTGGTTCCATGAAGTGTTCCGCAATGATGGAACGCCATATAAGCCCGAGGAAGCGGAGTTCATTCGCAAGACTACGCTGAACCCCTAGGCTCGCATGTCGTAGCAGAGGAGCCGAGGCGGCGAGTTTTTGAGGACGTCGCGGCTGTGTTGGACGACGTAGAGCAGGCCGCGGCAGAGGACGGGTAGCGACCAGGTTTCTCGGGCGGCGAAGAGCCAGGCGCGGGAGAGCTCCTTATACCCTTTGGGCGTAAGCTCCATCCAGAGCAGGTGGCCGAGTTCGCCCAGGGCGAGATACTTGCCGTCGACTTGGAGCAGGTTGCCGCGGTAGGTGCTCATGAGCTGTTCGCGGCCGTTGTCGAGTTTCTCCATCCACTCGGGGTTCGTCCGCCAAGCGATTTTGCCGGTCTTGACTTCGAGACAGGCGAGGGATGCATCCGGCTCGTTGCGCCCGTCGAAGCCGTAGAGATAGCCGTCCTGATGAACGGGCGTGTTGAAGTGGAGACCGAAGTCGGGGGTGGTCCAGGAGACTTTGGGTTTGAAATCCGGGGTGACTTCGAGCATTGCGCCACCAGTTTTATAGCTGGCCGAGATGAAGACCTGGTTGCCGATGACGACCGGGCAGGAGGCATTGACGGATTCGTAGCTTTTGCTTCGCCAGGGGAAAGTGAAATCGACAGCGCCGGTGCGGGGGTCGAGACAGAGGAGCCCGCCGGTGGGAGGGCGGCTTTCACCGCCGGCGAAGACCATGACGCGGGGTTGGCCGTGAATGGTGGCCGGAACGGGAGAGGCGTAGCTAGCGCCCCACTCCTTCCCTGCCCCCCAGAGCTGCTTGCCGGTCTTCTGGTCGAGGGCGACGACGGTGGGCCCGCCGGGTGCGCCGACGTTGACGATGAGACGGTCCTGCCAGGCGAGGGGCGTGGAGGCGACGCCGAAAAAGTCCTGCGGCACCTTGTATTCCTGCAGCAGGTCGCGCTTCCAGACGACCTTGCCGGAAGCGAGTTCGAGGCAGTGCATCTTGCCTTCGGCGCCGACGGTGAAAACACGATTGCTGACGATGACGGGGCTCGAGCGGGGCCCGTTGTTGTAGCCGTAGCGATCCTCGAACGCAGTGGGGTAAACGTGCTGCCAGTGGCGTTCGCCGGTTTCCGGATGGAGGCACTCGACGACTTCGTTGCTGCCCTGCCGGTGGAGGAAGACGAGGCGGTCGCCGACGATGGCAGGGGAGCTGTAGCCGGTGCCTTTGGGCATTTCCCAGAGCAGGGGCGGGCCGCTGGCGGGGAAGCTGGGCTTCAGCTTGGATTCGAGCGACGTGCCGTTGTGCCGGGGGCCGAGGAACGATGGCCAATCCTCCGTCTTTGCCTGCGGCGAGAGGGGCGAGGGCCGGCGCGGGGGTGCGGCGAGCAGGGGCAGAGCGGAAAGAAGCAGCGAGCGGCGAGCGATCATGGTTCGCCTATTCTCTCACCGCGCGCGGGGTGACAGAATGGTGGGCATGAGTCAGCTTGCGCGGATAGGGGTGGCGATTGATGCCGAACTGCTAGAGACGTTCGACACATATATCGCCGAGAAGGGGTACCAGAATCGATCGGAGGCGTTTCGCGATTTGATTCGTGACCGGCTGGTGCGCGAGGAGACGGAGGCGCCGAACAAAGAGGTGGTTGGCAGCCTGACGCTGGTTTACGATCACCATCAGCGCAACCTGACGGAAAAGATCACTTCACTGCAGCATGATTTTCATGGGGTGGTAGTTTCGACGCTGCATGTTCACCTGGATCACCACAATTGCTTGGAGGTACTGATTTTGCGGGGAAAGTCGAAGCAGGTGCGGCAACTGGCGGACCTGCTGATCTCCGTGAAGGGCATTCAGCATGGACAACTGGCAATCACGACGGCGGACGTGGGGCGCATACGAAAACACTAGACGTGCTACGATCGGGACAAATGATGAAGGCTTTCTGGATCTCCCTGGCCTTGGCGGGAGCGGCGGCGGCGCATTTTGCATGGATCGCTCCGGTGACGCCGGTGTTGACGGTTGGGACCGCGGCGCAGGTGCAGTTAGGCATTGGGCATGAGCTGGGCGTGAGCGAATCGGCCCCGCTGCTGCCGGGCTTGCGGGCCTACGCGCTGGCGCCTTCCGGCGTGCGGACGGAGTTGAAGCCGGCTAAGAGCGGCCTATGGCTGAACGCGGAGTATACGCCGAAAGAGGCGGGTCAACATCGCTTGGTTTTTGTGCACGACCGGGGGATTCGCAGCCGGACGCCGAAGGGTCTGCTGGAGGGCGGGAGGGATAAGAATCCCACGGCCACGCAAGCGTTTCGCGGGGTTCGGACGGCGGTGGCGTACGCGTTCACGGCTGACGCGAAGTTGGAACCGAAGGCGGTGGGTCTGCCGTATGAACTGGTTCCGCAGCGGACGGAGAAGGGGGTGACGGTGACGCTGCTGTTTCAGGGTAGGCCCCATGCGGGTGGCGATGTGGCAGTTTCCTGGGCCGGAAAGAAAGAAGTGGTGCTGGGAAAGACGGGCGCGGACGGCAAGATGAGTTATGTGGCGCCGGCCGGGGCGAAGGGTCCGTTTGTGATTCTGTGCGAGCAGCCGATTGCGGCGGCCAAGGGATTGCCTTACGACACCGATAACTACGAGACGGCGCTGTATTTGAACTGGTAACTGCATGCATATTGCCGACGGAATTCTGCCGCCCGCCTGGTGTATCGCGGGTCACGCCCTTTCGCTGGGCGCGGTGGCCCTGCTGGGGCGCCGGGTGGAGCCGTGGGAGGTGGCGCGAATGGGCATGTTGTCGGCGACCAGTTTTGTCGTTTCGATGATCCACTTTCCGCTGCTGGGCACATCGGTGCATTTGGGTTTGTTTGGGTTGACGGGTGTTTTGTTGGGGGGACGCGCGTTTCCGGTGATCTTTACGACGCTGCTGTTTCAGGCGCTGCTGTTCCAGCACGGGGGGCTGCTGGCACTGGGGGTGAACGCGCTGAACATGGGATTGGGCGCCTTGGCGGCCAGCTTTTTGTGGAAGACGCCGGGGCTGCCGGATGCGGTACGCGGGGCCGCGGCGGGTTTCGTGGGTACGTATCTGCCAGCCTTGCTGATGGTGGGTGAGTTTCAGGCCGCGGGGTACGGCAAGGGCTTCGCGGCGATTGCGGCGGTGTATCTGGCAGTGGCCATGGTGGAGGGAGCGTTGACGGCTACCGCCGTGACGTTCGTGCGGCAGGCCAAGCCGGCGCTGTTGGAGAGCCGTTGAGACCGATCGGAATCGCCTGGGTGATGGCCGTGGCGTTGCAGGCGCACGATTTGGCGGTGCTGCCGCGGGCGGCGGGCGAGAGCGTGATTGTAACGGCCAACTACGGCGGAACGGAGCCAGCGGCGTTCTGCCAGGTCTCTGTTTTTTCTCCGGCGAGAGCCGAGGCGGAGTTTCAAACGGGGCGGACGGATGCGCGGGGGCGTTTTGCGTTCCTCCCGGATGTGAGTGGCAAGTGGCGCGTGATTGTGGATGATGAGATGGGTCACCGGCAGGAGGCGACGATCGACTGGACCGGCGCTGGTGGGCCGGCGGCCGAGACCGCGGCGCAGCCCGCTTGGCAAAAAGCGCTGATGGGTGGATCGTTATTGCTCGGACTGACGGGGCTGTGGCTTTGGTGGCGGGTACGCGGCAAGGTATGAGCGGGGCGTTTGTGCCGGTGGAGGGTTGCCGTTGGGCAACGCTGGATAGCCGGGCGAAGATTATCGGGCTGATGGGCGGGGCGTTGGCTATCTCGGCTGCGCCGTCTCTGCTCGTGTTGGGGGTGCAGTTGGGGCTGGCGGGCGCCGTGGTGGTGGGTAGCCGCCTATCTTGGCGCTGGGTGCTGCAGCGGTGCGCGCTAGTGACGCCGTTTGCCGCGATGATGGCGGCGTTTCTCGCCTTTGAGCGGGCGCCGGACTACGCCCCTTCTTTGTTGGTGCTGGGCAAGGCGTACGGCTCGGTGTTGGTGCTGGGGATGCTGGTGGCGAGCACGCCCGTGCCGGAGTTGGTGGCGGGGCTGGAGCGGCTGCGGGTGCCTTCGGTGTTGGTAGTGACGGCGTCGTTTACTTACCGGTACGCGCAACTGCTGGAACAGGAGTGGGCACGGATGGACCGGGCGCGCCTGAGCCGGAGCGGGCGGACGGGGCGGCAAGTGGCGTGGGGTCCACGGCTAGCCGCACTTTTTGTGCGGAGTTGGGACCGGGCGGAGCGAGTGGCGGCGGCGATGACGTCGCGGGGATTTACGGGCACTTTGCCGCTGGGCCAGGCTCGACCGCTGCACGTTGGCGACTATGCGTTTGCGGCCGGTCTGCTTTTGCTTGGGCTTCCTTTGCTTTTCGCGTGATCGATTTTCCGGCGCGGATGCGCCCTGGTAGGCATGATCACTGTTGAATCCGTCGCTCTTCAATATCCAGCACTTACGCGCGTTCCCACCGCAATCTTTGATGCCATTACCTCCTGGGGTCTAGCCGGGCTTAACCGCCGCATTCTGGCGCAGTTCCGTCAACCGACCGGCTGGGTCGGCCACCTGGTGGGCGGCGTGATGACGCTAGAGCACGCTCCGGTTACGGCGTGGGCGCTCGACCTGCTCCAGCCAGGGGCCGGGGAACAGATTCTGGACGCCGGGTGTGGTTCGGGGCAGGCTCTGCGGGCGCTGGCTCGCCGAGTGATGTTTGGCCGATTCACGGGCATCGACTACTCCGCGACGATGGTGGCCCAGGCGCGGCGGCGGAACCGCAAGCTGACGGCGGCGGGGCGCTGCCAGATCGAGCAGGCCGACGTCGCGTGCCTGCCGTTTGCCGATGCCACGTTCGACAAGATCTGCACGATTGAGACGCTTTACTTTTGGCCGGACCCGGCCGCGGCCTTCGCCGAGCTGTTCCGGGTGTTGAAGCCGCAGGGGCGCATGGCGGCCGTGCTGGAGTACACGCGCGACGGGAACGACCCCGAGCAAATGGCGTTGCTGGAGCAGCAGGGCGGCCTGAGGGTCTACTCGCAGGCCCAGGTGGAACGGCTGTTCCGCGAAGCAGGCTTCGTGAACGTGAAGGTGTCGTTTGTGCCGGCCAAGAAATGGCTTTACGTGGAAGGCGCTCGCCCTACGGCAACTGCCAGCGCTCATTGAAGAGGCCGGCGGTTGCAATGTCCGGCCACTCGGCACCCGGTTTGACCTTGAGGATGGCAAAGTCGCCGAGGCGGGGCATCCCATACTCGAAAGTAAACTCGCGATCCTCGATAGTCATGCCGCTGTTGATGACCACGTACCGCTTGGGCGCAAAGGGATTGGGGTAGATGATCGCCGGCAGGTGGCCGGCGGCAGGGAAGCTTTCCGCGCCAAAGGCAACCCGTTCCCGGGACCACTGGAGCGGGGTTTTGCCCTGGAGCTTGGCGATCCAGCGGTTGCTGCCGGGGTCGCCGAAGAGGACCAGGTTGTACTGGGCGAGGTCGGAGGGGGTGACGTCCTTGTCGTCCTTGATACGGGGGTGGGCGCGGAGGCCCTTGGCGTAGAGACGATCGAAGCGGGAAAGCAGGCGGAGAGCCTGGGCATGCGCTTCGGGGTGCCAGGGCTGGCCGGTGGGCCGGACGAGGAGGAAGGGGGCCATGAAGGCATCGTCGATGGGGCCCTGCTGGCTGTGGGTCTTCCAAAGTCCCTTGGCCGGTTTGGCGACGGCCCAGCGTTTAGCGGTGCGCTCGAAGGTGATCTGCGCGGCTGGCTTTACGGCGACCTTCTGGCCGTCAATGACGACTTCCTGGGCCTTGGCGACCTCTCTGAGGGTGAATCGGGTGATGTTGTTGGTGGAGACTTCGTAGCGCTTGCCGGCGTCGAGGCGCCGGGCGTTAAGGTCGGCGCGGTCATAGTGTTTGGCGAGATGGTCGACCGTGACCCAGTGGGAGTGGGGATAGCGCGTCGTGAAGGTGACGAAGCGGATGTGGTCGGGGGATGTGCGGCCGCGGTCGCCGTGCTCTTTGAGGAAAGCGTCGAGCTTAGCCCGGACCTCGGGACCGGTTCCGTGGCCGGTGTTTTTGGAGATGAAGAAGCGGGCGGGGGTGCCGGGGACATGGAGATCAAAGGGGTCGCCCTCGGAGGGGAAGCCTTCCTTTTCGAGTTGTGCCCGGACGCGGAGCGAGGACTCCAATTGGCCTCGCGTTTTCGTGCCGGGCGGGGGAGGCGGAATGGAACTGGTGCCGGTTTCGTTTTCCCCACCGTGGCCGGCAATGGGAAGATTGAAGGCGTTCAGCGACCAGTCGATGATGTTTTCGTAGATGCGGAGGGGGCCGGCCTGGTAGGGCGGGAAGCCGGGTAGTTGCGAGCGGAGTGGCCAGGTACCGGCGCCGATTTCGGCCGCGGCAAAGTAACCGGGGTGATGGAGGGCGATGTGCCAGGCGCCGCAGCCGCCCATTGAGAAGCCGCGGAGGAGGATTCGTTCGGGATCGATCTTGTAACGCGCTTGAACGGCGGCAATGGCTTCAAAGACATCGACTTCGCCGGCCCAATGGTAGGCGATGCCGTTCCAGCGGCCGTAGACATCGAGTTGGATCTGCCCTTCGGCTGCGGGGTTGTTTCCTCCGGGGGTGATCTTTTGAGCGCGGTCGAGGAAGGCGGCTTCGGTGAGGGCGCGTTCCCGGCCGTGGAGCCAGACGTAGAGCTTGACGGGCTTGGAACCGTCGTAGGATTCGGGGACGCGGAGGCCGTAGGGCTGGACGGAACCGTCGAGAGCGGAGACGTAGCCGTGGAGGCGGCGGGCGTTCTGGGTGGTCCAGGGGGATTGGCCAGCTAGGAGTTGGCGGCCGCGATCGACGCCTTGGGCGAGGACGCCGAGGAACTTGGGGACATCTTCGGGAACGAAGAACTCTTCGGGATGCTCCTGCAGCATGGCGCCGGCCTTATGGAAGATGGCCACGTCGGCGATCAGCGCCGGGTCGGCCTTTTTTTGGCGTAATTGCGCGAGCAGGGAGTCGATTTCGCTGACGGCGGCGGCGAGTTGTTGCCGCTGAGCGGGTGTCAAGACGACAGGGGCGGGAGGGGTAGGGCGCTGGGCGAGGGCCAGTGCGAACAGGAGGGAAAACGACAGCAGAAAGCGGAGAGGCATAGGGGATGGGAATCCCGAGTATATAGCAAGAAAAAAACCCCCGGCCGAGACCGGGGGTTTTTCGGGGACTGCAGAACGACTACTTGATCTCGACGGTAGCGCCGGCGTCGACCAGCTTCTTCTGGATGGTGGCAGCCTCTTCCTTGCTGACACCCTCTTTGACGGCCTTGGGGGCACCGTCAACGAGGTCCTTGGCTTCCTTGAGGCCGAGGCCGGAGACGACTTCACGAACCGCCTTGATGACGTTGATCTTGTTCGCGCCAGCGGCGGTGAGGATGACGTTGAATTCCGTCTTCTCTTCGACAACCGGAGCCGCTGCCGCCGCGCCGGCCGGAGCCGCCGCAACCGCCGCCGCCGCCGCCGAAACGCCGAGCTTCTCTTCGAGCAACTTCACCAGCTGGGAGGCCTCAAGAAGGGTGAGGCCCTGAATCTGTTCCGCAATCGCGTTGATGTCTGCCATTTTCGTAATACTCCTGAATTAAATTCGTTTGATCGCTTGAGCTCACACCGGTAGAAGGCGGCGGAACTGAGTTTCGTTTTTTGCCACGGCGCCCGGAGAGGATTGACCGCGACAGGTGTACTTTCGGGCGGACCGGGTTCGCCGACAGAAGCGAACCCATCCGGAAATCAATTAAGCCTGAAACTTGTTCTCTTTGACGCCCTGGTCGATGACCACGGCGAGATTGCGGCCAACAGCGTTGGTAACGGTGACCACGCGCTGAGCCGGAGCTTGGATAAGGAACAGAAGCTTGGCGTAGATCTCTTCCTTGGCGGGGAGAGCCGCGAGGTCGGCAATCGACTTGACGTCGACCACGTTTCCTTCGACGAGCCCAGCCTTGAAAGTGAATGCCGGAACGGTCTTGGCGTAGCCGGTTAGCGCCTTGGCGAGAGCGACGACATCGCCCTTGGTGTAGGCGACCGCGCTCATGCCAATCACTTTGCTAAACAGCGCTTCGCTCTTCAGGCCTTCGCTTGCCTTCTGGGCCAAGTTGTTCTTGACAACCTTGTAGCTACCGCCTGCTTCCTTAATCGTCTTGCGAAGATTGTAATCCTGCAACACGGTCATTTTTTCATAACCGGTCAGGAAGATGTTCCCGGTCTGCTCAAACTCGCCGCGCAGGAACGCCAGATCTTTTGCCTTATCTGCTTTTTTCTTCATCGCTTCTTACTCCTACGCCTGCGCCTTGACGGCGTTCATTTCGGTGACGTCGAGCGGTACACCGGGGCTCATGGTGGAGCAGAGGGTGACGCTGCGGACGTACTTGCCCTTGGCGGCTGCGGGCTTGGCCTTGATGACCGCCTGCATTAGCGTGGTCGCGTTATCGACCAGCTTGTCGTCAGCAAAGCTGACTTTACCGAGGGGGGCGTGAATCACGCCGGTCTTGTCGACGCGGAACTCCACTTTACCCGCCTTGGTTTCTTCGATGGCCTGCTTCACGTCAGTTGTGACGGTACCGGTCTTCGGGTTGGGCATCAGGCCACGCGGACCAAGGACCTTACCTAGTTTACCGACCGACCGCATCATATCCGGGGTGGCGATGACGGCATCATAATCGAGCCACTGCTCGGTCATGATCTTGTTCACCAGCTCTTCACCGCCGACAAAATCAGCACCCGCTTCCTGCGCTTCCCGGATTTTGTCGCCGGAGGCGATAACGAGAATGCGCTTGGTTTTGCCCAGGCCATGGGGTAGAACGACAGTGCCGCGGACCATCTGGTCGGCGTGCTTGGGGTCAACCCCGAGGCGCATGTGGACTTCGAGGGGAGGGGAACGGCCTCCGCGAGCGTGTAGAGGCGAGCCTCAATCTGCTTAGCGGCGGCAACATACTTCTTGCCTTGCTTATTTGCCATATTGTAATTGGTCCTAGCGGCCATTGTTCGCTGCCTGAGCAGAACAACAACCTCCCATAGAAGTGAACTATTCCTAGATTATCAGCCGGGCTTAGATAATGTCTACGCCCATGCTCTTGCAGGCGCCTTCGACCTGCGCAATGGCGGACTCGATGGTGAAGCTGTTGAGGTCCGGCATCTTGATCTTCGCGATCTCGGCGATCTGGGCGCGAGTGATTTTGCCCACTTTCGTCTTATTCGGGGTGGGGGAACCACGCTCGATCTTGATCGCCTTCTTGATCAACACCGCTACGGGCGGGGTCTTCGTGATGAAGGTGAAAGAGCGATCCGAGTAGATCGTGATCACAACCGGGATGATGAGGCCGGCTTGTTCGGGGGAGGAGGTGCGGGCGTTGTAAGCCTTTACGAACTCCATGATGTTCACGCCTTGCGGACCGAGGGCGGTACCGACCGGAGGCGCGGGAGTTGCTTTCCCGGCAGGGATTTGCAACTTAACTTGCCCAGTGACTTTCTTTGCCATTTATCTGCTCTTTATTGGTTTACTGAATTTTTTCGACTTGTTCGAAGTCGAGTTCCACCGGGGTTGAACGGCCGAAGATGGTAACCATCACACGCAGAGTATTCTTCTCTGCGTTGATTTCATCCACCTTTCCGGAGAAGTTCGTAAATGGACCTTCGGTGATACGGACCGTTTCGTTGCGCTCGAAAGTGAGCTTCGGCTTGGGACGGTCTCCCACGTTGGACTGCCGATACAGGATCGAATTGACCTCGTCCGCCGTGAGCGGGACAGGGTTATTGCCGCCGCCGACGAAGCCGGTGACGCGCGGGGTGTCCTTAACGGCGTGCCAGAGCTCGTCGTCCATCTCCATTTCCACCAGCACGTAGCCGGGATAGAGCAGACGCTTACTCGTCACTTTCTTTCCGTTGCGGAGCTCGAAAACTTCTTCGGTCGGGATCAGAATCTGACCCAGCCGTTCATTGAAACCAAAAGCGAGTGCGCGTCCTCGGAGGGACTCTGCCACCTTGTTTTCAAAGCCCGAATAGGTGTGAATGATGTACCAGTTCTTCGAATTGGCCAAGTCCACCGGCCCATCAGTGACCGGGCCGGAAGAACCGTCTTCGGCTTGGACAGGCGATTCTTCAACCTGGACTTCGGTTGGCTCTTGAGCGGACTCGATTTCGAAGTTCTCTTCCGGCATCTATTTGCCCAACACCTTAAAGAGCTGTGTAATGCCCCGGCCAATCAACAGATCGACCACGGCGAAGTAGGCGGCAAACACGAAAACAGAAGCGATTACCACGGCGGTCGTCGCCTTCACCTGCTCCCAGTTGGGCCAAGTGACGCGGCGCATCTCCATCTTCAAATCTTCTACGTAAGTCTTGGCAATGCCCGGCCAGGCGGCGATGCCAGCCCCGCCGCTGTTTTGCTCGGGAGTAACGCTCTTGGTACCCATAGTTAACTCGTTTGTTGCGGCCATGTGTTCGAGAAAGAATGGCAGGGGCAGAGGGATTCGAACCCCCAAAGGCGGTTTTGGAGACCGCTGGTTTACCGTTAGCCTATGCCCCTACGGTGGACTACTTCACTTCGCGGTGCAAGGTGTGACGGCGAAGACGCGGCGAATACTTCATCAGTTCGATGCGCTCAGTCGACTTCTTCTTGTTCTTCGTCGTGTAGTAGTTAATGTCTTTGGTCTCGGTACACTGCAGCTTGATAATTTCGCGCATGTTGCTATACTCCCAAACTTCTCATTATACATGCGAAAGCCCCGGTTCCCTAACCGGGGCTTTCGTTCCAGCCCTTCGGAGGCTTGTTTTTTACGCGATGATCTCGGTCACGGTGCCGGCGCCGACGGTGCGGCCGCCTTCGCGAATCGCGAAGCGCAGACCCTTGTCCATGGCGACCGGGGTGATCAGTTCGATCGTGAGCTGGACGTTGTCGCCCGGCATCACCATCTCCGTTCCTTCCGGCAGCTTCGCCACGCCCGTCACGTCCGTCGTCCGGAAGTAAAACTGCGGACGATACCCGTTGAAGAATGGCGTGTGACGGCCACCCTCGTCTTTGCTCAACACATAAACTTCACCCTTGAAGTTCTTGTGCGGCTTGATCGAGCCAGGCTTCGCGATGACCTGACCACGCTCGACGTCTTCCTTGTCGATACCCCGCAGCAACAGACCCACGTTGTCGCCCGCCCGGCCTTCGTCGAGCAGCTTCTTGAACATTTCGACGCCGGTGATCACCGTCTTCCGCGTGTCGCGGAAGCCGACGATCTCCATTTCCTCGCCGACCTTGCAGATACCTTGTTCGATACGACCCGTCACCACCGTGCCACGGCCCTGGATCGAGAAGATGTCTTCGATCGGCATCAGCATCGGCTTATCAATGACGCGCTCCGGCATCGGAACGTACTGGTCAACCGCTTCCATCAATTTGTCGATGGCGGCTTCCCACTCCGGCTCGCCGTTCAACCCACCCAGCGCCGACACGCGGCACACCGGAAGATCGTCACCCGGAAACTGGTAGCTCTTCAGCAGTTCGCGCACTTCGAGCTCGACGAGTTCGAGCAGCTCAGCGTCTTCCACCATGTCGACCTTGTTCAGGGCGACGACGATGTACGGCACGCCGACTTGGCGTGCAAGCAGGATGTGCTCGCGGGTCTGGGGCATGGGGCCGTCGGTGGCTGCCACTACCAGGATCGCGCCGTCCATCTGCGCGGCACCGGTGATCATGTTCTTGATGTAGTCGGCGTGGCCGGGGCAGTCGACGTGGGCGTAGTGCCGGTTCGGCGTCTCGTATTCCACGTGCGCCGCGTTAATCGTGATACCACGAGCCTTCTCTTCCGGCGCGTTGTCGATCGAGTCGAAGCTCCGGAAGGAGTTCTTCGCGTTGTGCTTGCTCAGCACCTTCGTGATCGCGGCAGTCAAGGTCGTCTTGCCGTGATCGATGTGTCCGATCGTGCCGATGTTTACGTGCGGCTTACTACGATCAAATTTTTCTTTCGCCATGGTATTCCGGGGTTCTCCTGGTTGGTGGAAACTCGTTCGCCTTACGCGCTGGTCTTGCCTTGCGCCTTAGCAATGATTTCGTTCGCGATATTGGTGGGTACTTCTTCGTAGCGGCCGAAGTGCATGGTGAAGCTGCCACGACCCTGAGTCCGGCTGCGCAGTTCGGTAGCATAACCGAACATCTCACTCAGCGGCACCATGGATTTGATGAGCTGCGTCGTCCCGCGCATCTCCATGCCTTCGAGGCGCCCGCGCCGAGAGATCAAGTCTCCGTTTACGGGGCCCATGTATTCGTCCGG
Organism: Acidobacteria bacterium Ga0077553; assembly: GCA_001464575.1. Taxonomy (GTDB): domain Bacteria; phylum Acidobacteriota; class Terriglobia; order Bryobacterales; family Bryobacteraceae. The sequence continues at coordinate 13,920 of LNFE01000296.1, forward strand.
TACGACAACTTCCACAGCCATCACAGGTTCCAGAAGAACCGGCTTGGCCTTCTTTACAGCATCTTTGATTGCAAGGGAACCGGCAATCTTGAAGGCCATTTCCGACGAGTCGACGTCGTGATAGCTTCCGTCGTAAAGGCTGACTTTGAGGTCAGACATCGGGTAGCCAGCCAGGATGCCGCCTTCCAACGCCTCGATGATGCCTTTTTCGATGGCCGGCACGTATTCCTTCGGAACCGTACCGCCAACCGTGGCATTTTCGAACTCAAAGCCCTTGCCTTCTTCGAGCGGCTCGATCCGGATCTTCGCGTGACCGTATTGACCCTTACCACCGCTCTGACGAACGTGGCGGCCGTCGCCCGAAGCATTCGACCGGATGGTTTCGCGGTAGGCGACCATCGGCTTGCCGACGTTGGCTTCGACGCCGAATTCACGGCGCATGCGGTCGACAATGATTTCGAGGTGCAGTTCGCCCATCCCGGCAAGGATGGTCTGGCCCGTTTCGGTGTCGGTCGAAACGCGCAGAGTGGGATCTTCGTTGACCAGCTTATTGATGGCGAGACCCATCTTCTCCTGGTCCGGCTTCGACTTCGGCTCAATGGCGAGCTGAATCACCGGGGCCGGGAAGTCGATCCGCTCGAGCAGCACCGGGTGCTTTTCGTCGCAAATCGTGTCGCCCGTGGAGACCTGCTTCAAACCGACGCAAGCGCAGATGTCGCCGGCGAGAATCTCGGTGATGTCTTCACGCTTGTTGGCGTGCATCTTGACGAGACGGCCAACACGCTCCGTCTTACCCTTAGCCGCGTTATAAACAGCCGTACCCGCGTAAAGCTTACCCGAGTAGACCCGGATGAAGGCCAATTGACCAACGAACGGGTCGGTCATGATCTTGAACACAAGACCAGAGAACGGCTCGTTGTCATCAGCCCGACGAGGCTCCGGCTTATCGTTGTCCGGGTTCTTGCCTTCGATGGTCGGAATATCAAGGGGATGCGGCAGATAGTCGCAGACCGCGTCGAGCAGATTCTGCACGCCCTTGTTCTTGAACGCAGTACCGCAGATCACTGGGAACATCTTCTGGGCGATAGTCGCCTTCCGGATCCCAGCCATCAGCTCTTCGGTGGTGATTGCTTCACCCTCAAAGAACTTATTCATGAGGACGTCGTCGGTTTCCGAAACAGCTTCAACTAGCAGAGCGCGGTATTCCTGTGCCTTCTCGACGAGGTCGGCCGGAATCTCCACGTCGTCAAACTCGGCACCCAGCGAATCGTCCCGCCAAATACGAGCGTTCATCTTCACCAGGTCAACAATACCCAGGAACTGATCCTCGGCGCCGATCGGCAATTGGATCGCCACGGGCCGGCACTTCAGACGGTCAACAATGGTCTCCACAGAGTGATAGAAGTCCGCACCAACGCGGTCCATCTTGTTGATAAAACAGATGCGGGGGACGCTATACTTGTCTGCCTGCCGCCACACAGTTTCGGACTGGGGCTGTACGCCGGCAACGGCGTCAAACACGGCGCAGGCGCCGTCGAGCACGCGAAGCGAACGCTCAACTTCAGCAGTGAAGTCTACGTGGCCAGGGGTGTCAATGATGTTGATCTGGATGTCGCGCCAGCTACAGGTGGTGGCAGCGGAGGTGATGGTAATACCACGCTCCTGTTCCTGCTCCATCCAGTCCATGGTCGCGGTGCCTTCATGAACTTCACCAATCTTGTACGTCCGACCGGTGTAATAGAGAATCCGTTCCGTTGTCGTGGTTTTACCGGCATCAATGTGGGCCATGATGCCGATGTTGCGCATTTTCTGAAGGGGTACAGTCCGAGCCATATAGTAGTTAGGTGTTTAAGGGCTGTCTTCTCTTGCTTACCAGCGATAGTGGGCGAAGGCCTTGTTGGCTTCGGCCATACGGTGGACATCATCTTTCTTTTTAATCGCGCCGCCACGGAGATTCGCCGCGTCGAGCAACTCGCCAGCCAAGCGTTCCGGCATACCTTTTTCGGGGCGGTTCCGGGCATTCAATACGATCCAGCGAATGGCCAGTAGTTCGCGCCGCCAACACGCCGGGTTTTCACCTCGAGCATGGGCTTGGCGTTTTCCACCGCTTTCTTGAACATCTTCAAAGCGTCTTCGCCAGAGCGCTCAGCGACCTTGTTCATCGCGGCGTAGAAGACTTTCTGCGCAACCGTCTTCTTTCCGTCCCACATCAGGGAATTGACAAACTTCTCAGCCAGCGTCGAGCCGAACACCGGATCGGGCTGCACTTCGCGAATTTCCGCACTTCTTCTACGCGGCATAAATCCTCAAATCCTCAAAAAATTACGACTTCGGGCGCTTGGCGCCGTATTTCGAGCGGCTCTGCTTCCGGTTGGCCACGCCAGCCGCGTCGAGAGTTCCCCGAACCACGTGATAGCGAACACCAGGCAGGTCCTTCACACGGCCACCGCGGATGAGCACGATGGAGTGCTCCTGCAGGTTGTGGCCCACGCCAGGGATGTAGGTGGTAACTTCGATTCCGTTGGTCAAGCGCACACGCGCGACCTTCCGAAGCGCCGAATTCGGCTTTTTCGGCGTAGTGGTGTAGACACGGGTGCAAACTCCGCGCTTCTGCGGGCAAGCCTGCAGGGCGGGGCTAGCCGTCTTGTAACGAGTCGCAATACGACCCTTACGCACGAGCTGGTTGAACGTAGGCACGAATACCCTCTCTCGGTAAAACTTTAAAATCTTTGTTTTTAGGCGTCTGAGCTCTCTCGGCCAAGCAATATCCAGCGGGGAGCCTTCAATTTGCGACCACAGAACTCTTTTTGTGATGACGGTCAGGATGTAGGAGACCGTATAGTAGTGCGGAGATGATCTTGGGACTCGTCAACCGGACTCCAACTGTCCAACCGGTTTCCCGGCGAACCACCAAGGCATTGCGCCCCGGTTCAGTGTGAAGTGGTAGTCGAAAGCAGATACAGCGACCCGCTAACAGCAAACCTTATAAGTGTAGCGAGACAGACACAGTCTGTCAACTCGACAGAAAAATTCCGTCGGTCGCATCGCGACACCTCCACAGAGTATCACAACTGGCAACGGTTTTTCTATGGAATATATCGAATTGTCACACCGGCAGGACTCTCCGCTGTTCCCACCCGGACACTGACCGGTATCGCCCCCCCCTCGATCCCCTCGGGCACCCGGGCATTCACCTGCAGAACGCCAGCCACCAGACCGGGGGCTCCCCCCGCGTAAAGCACCTCCGCTTCCCGTCCGGCCATCAAGACCCGCACCGGCAGCACTGGCCGGGGAAGCGTCTCGCCGATCACCGATCCATCCGGCGGGGTTGGCTGCAGCAACCCTTCGCCGGTCACATAGAGCGTCACGACATTCTGCGTCCACAGCGCCGCCGCTGGCCCCCGGCCCGAGGCGTCAGCCGTAAAGATCGCCGGCGCACTTCCCGCAACCGCCACCTGGATCGAGGGACCAACCAGCCCGTTCGCCTCAATGGCCACCGGCACCGCGGCCTTCCCGCTCACCCCGTATGGCACAATCGCACTCAACTGGCCCGATGCCACATAAAGCAACGGAGCGGGCACCCCATCCACGATCAAGCGCGTCCCGGCCAAGCGGGTTGGCACCCTGCCACCGCCATCGAGCGAAAACACCGCTACCGTCTCCGGTCCAAACGGTCCGCCAAAAACGGTCACGATCTCTCCCGGCGAGATCGCGCCACCCGCAAAGCTCGCTCCATTCACCACGCCGCCCGGCACAATCACCGGCGGGGCCGCATTCACCACCAACGTCACACTTCCGGTGGCCGTTCGTCCGCCGGCGTCCGTCGCGCGGACCGTAAACGCGAAAGATCCCACCTCCTGCGGGATTCCCGCCAGAACGCCGTCCGCTCCCAAGCTGATCCCTGCCGGCAGCCGTCCGGACTCCACCCCCCATCGGTACGGCGCCACCCCGCCTCCCGCCGCCAGCATGGATCGATACGCCAAACCTCTGGTCGCCGCCGGCAGCGCAGCCCCCGTGGTCACCGAGAATCCCGCCAACACTTGAAGTGGATACGAACGGACCGCCGACGCTCCCGAAAGATCGCGCAACTCCACCTGCACCGTAGCGGTCCCTGCCGCCGACGGCGTCCCGGTGATCACCCCGGCGCTCGACATCGTCAAACCGGCCGGCAACTGGCCGGAAGCCACCCGCCAGGTAAACGGCGCCCTGCCGCCCGAAGCGTCGAGAGCAAAGCGATACGCGACACCCAACGATGCGGCCGGCAAGCTCACCGTGGTGATCCGCAGAGGCTCCAACGTCGGCTCGATCACCAACCGCACCTCTCGGTCAAAGGCGCTGCTCAAACTGTCTGCCACCCGCACCAGAAACGAATATGCCCCCGCCACCGGCGTACGCCCGGTCACTCGTCCATCCGCACTCAAAGCAAAACCGGCCGGCAAGGGCCCCCGCAGCAGGCTCCAAGTGTAAGGCCCTGTGCCGCCCGCCGCCGCCAGGGGCGCACTGTAAGCCGTATCCAGGAACCCGTTCGGCAGTGCGGCCGTCTGCAGCGACGGCCCATCAATCGTCCACAGGTACTCGCGGATCGTGATCTCGCCCTCGAGCGTATCCCGCGCCCGCAGCGTAAACCCATATGATCCGGGCGCCAAGGGCGTGCCCACAATGCGTCCGAACGTATTCAGGGTAACCCCCGGCGGAAGCCCGCCACTGCCCACGGAAAACTCGACCTGATTGCCGGATGCTCCCTCCACCGCCCGGTCGAAGTAGTTGTTCACCCGTCCGTTCGGCAGCACGATCGGCGCGGGACCTCCCGGCGAGCCTACCCGTACCAAGTAGGGCGCGCATACCGTTGCCCTCGATGCATCCTGCGCACACAGCTCCAGCCGGAAATAACCAATGGTTGGTGCCGTTATCCGCAACACCCCCGTCGCGGCGTCCAACGTGATTCCCGCGGGCACCGTGGTGTCCCCCGCAATCGAGAACCGGTACGGCGCCACCCCGCCGCGCACCGGCACCGGAAAGTCGAGAACCCGGCCCTGCACCGTCTGCAGCACCGGGTCCGTTCCCGCGATCGAAAAGCTACTGAACTGGGCCATCAACGGCCCGTAGGCCAGGGCAAGCACGAGAAGAAATCGCATAGGCTCTGCCCCAGCCTACCACCGCTTACTTGCCGACGCGCCCCCGCAGTAACATCGCCTTCGCCACGCCCTCAGTGGTCTCCGTCCAACCCAGGAACACCCGGCCGGATAGACCCAACGCCACCGTCGGATACGTCAAATTGCCCTTGCCTTCGGCAGCTTTGGTTAGCGGTGACATCGCCCCGTCTGCACGAATCTCCCGGTACCACACGCTCATCTTCCCCCACCCGCCTTTCACCTTGGCGTCCCGCGCCTGAAACGTAATTCCAATGCGATCCTCGCCCAGCGTAATCTGCGGATGCGTCGGGTCTGTCGTGCCTATCGAGATCTTCTGCCGGGGCGCAAAGGACTTCCCGGCATCACTCGAAACGGCCAGGTAGATCGATGGATCCGCCGCCCCTTCGCTGAACCACGTCACGTACACCTTGCCGTTCAGCGTGGCCATCGCCGGGCCCACGTGCGGGCAGCCCTTAATCTTCCAGCCATCCCGGAACACCGGCTTGCCGGTCTCCCACGTCTCCCCGCGGTCCGCCGACGAAGCGAAGTAAATGTCCCGGATATCACCGGCCTCCACCTGCCGCCACGCCAACAACACCTTGCCGTCCACAAACCCGAACGACACCCGGCAGCACGGGCAAATATTCGTCGCCACCCGCTTGTTCTTCGAAAACGTCTTGCCCCCGTCCGTCGACTTCGTCAGGTAGATCGACGTGGTCCCGCCCGTCGCCCCCTCGGTCGCCGACCGTCCGTCCCGGCCGTCCAACCACGCCGCATAGATCGTTCCGTCCGGGCCCACCGCCGCCGACTGGAACGAGTGCGACACCGGCAGCCCGTCATCGTTCAAGATCTTCGACGGGGACCACACTGTCCGCATCGTCCCCGCCGACGAGAACCGGATCACACTGCCGCCCGGATGCTTCGGGTCCTTGGCGCCCCAAACGGCATACATCGTCGATTCGTCCGGTGAGGTCAGCAACTGCGGCGAATTCTCCCCGTGGTCACTCACCTCGCCCGGCACGTCGTTCACCCGCATCTGTTCGGCAAAGCTGTCTCCCAGGTCGTTCGACGCCTGAAACACAAGGTCCGCGCCTCCGTTGGGCAGCGGCACCGTGCTCACCATCATCAATCCGTGCGCCCGCCGCGCGTAAAACTTCGGACTCTTCGATAGGCCTAGCGCATGGGCCTCCGGCTCAAACACAGCCGCCGGGGCGGCCGCCGGATCGAGCTTGGTATTCGCCCCCAGCGCCACCCCTGGCAGAGCCAACAGCAAAGAACGTCGATTCATCATGGGATCTCCTTAAAACGACAAGCGCAGCGCCAGTTGATGCTGCCGTGCTTCGCCCGCGGTCAGGCCATTGCCAAAGTTTGCCGAACTCAACACGCCATCCGGCAGGTCGTAGTTCACGGTGTTGGTCAGGTTATAAGACTCCGCCCGAAGCTGCAGCTTCCAGCGTTCTGTCAACGAAAACGTCTTAAAAAGGGAGAGGTTCGTCTGCAGCAGCGTGTCGCCCCGCTCCGTGTTCCGGCCAATGGTTCCCAACGTTCGGGCCGCCGGCGTCAGCATCGCCCGGGTCACCCCCGGCGCAAAGTCGATCGCACGCCGTTGGTCGGTGCCGTTCCGCACCAGCGTACCGGGCAGATCCAGCAGACGGTTGTTGTTATTGCCCACCAGGTTGTCCGTCCCCGAAAACAGCGTATACGGCCGCCCGCTGTTCATCGTCACGATCCCCTGTACGGACCACCCACCCAGCAGCAGATTCCGCTTCCGCCAGGGCAGATCGTAGGTGAACGCAATGTTCCCCAAGTGCCGCACATCAAAATCCCCCGGCCCATAATTCAGCCGCGTATTCCGATCGTCCAGCGCTAAAATCCCCCGGTCGAGATTCTGATTCCCGTTCGGAATATCGCTCACGGTATCCAGGGCCTTCGAGAAGGTATAGTTCCCCCGCACCGTCATCCCATTGCGCTGCCAGCTCAAGCTCGTCTGCAAGCCATGATAGTTGGACCGCGCATTCGTATCGAGCAGATTCACGACCCCCACCGCCGGGTCCGGACGCAAATTCTGCGCCAGTCCGTCGCCGCCGTTCGGCCGCAACGTCTGTGCCAGCCTCATCCCAATCGTCCCGATGTACCCCACGCTCCAGGTCGTCCGCGGATTGAACAGCTCCCGCTCATAGTTCAGTGTCAGATGCTGCGAATACGGGTTCCGCATATCGTTGTTCGGCCGCACCAGCCCGCTCGGAATCCCCGCCACCGCCCCATCCAGCAGATTCGGAAACCGCGGTGTCGCATTGGCAAACGACGTAATCAGCGGCGGGTTAAACCGCGTCAACCCCACGAACACCAGCTCCAGCACGTTGTAGTAAATCCCGTACCCGCCCCGCACAACGCTCTTGCCGTCTTTGTCCGCCTTCCAGGCAAAGCCAAACCGCGGCGCCAGATTGTTCGGATCGTTGTTAAAGCGGTACTGCTCCGCGATCAACCCGTTCACCTCCCGGGGCACGCTGTTGTATTCGTAGCGCACGCCCAGGTTCAGGGTCAACCGCCGATGGATCTGCCAATCGTCCTGGACGTAGGTATTGAACTCCGCCGCCCGCAGTCCGATATACGGCTGCCCCACGTTCCGCGTATACGCCGCCGGCCGTCCCGCCAGGAAGTCAGCCACATTGTTGAACCGCAACGAACCATTGAACTGTGCGTTAATCACGCCGTTGTTCAACTGCAGCCGCCGCAACGCCGCCCCCATCTTGAGCGAGTGCCGCCCCTTCACCACCGTCAAATCATTCGTGTACTGGAAGTTGTTCTGAAACGTCTTCCGGCCCAAGAAGCTCTGGAACCCCAGCGACGTCAACCCGTTCACCGTTAGAAACCCCAACTGCCCGTTCACCGCGGGATCCCCCAGCAACACATCCTCCTTGAACGTGTCCAGAATCCGGAAGCGGGTATAGTTGAAGCGCGCTTCGTTCACCACATTCGCCTTGGGCGTCCAAATGTGGTGCAGCGAGTGCCCTTGCGAGCCAGTGCCCACGTTCGCTTCGCTCAGCGCCGCGCCGCCTTTGTTCACGTTGTCGGACGTCAGGTACGTTGACCGCGCGAACAGCCGTTGCGTCTCCGTCACGTTCACGTCCGCGCGAACGAGGAACGTCTGCATGAATCCGCCCTGCGGCAGGTTAGCCCGGAACAGATTCGTCCCCGGCAGGTTCGGCTCCGGATACCGGGCCACCAACGGCCGCACCGCCGCCACCGCCTGCGCGCGCTGCTCCGGCCGCAGGGTCTGAATCGTCGTCGCCGTCGATTGCACCCGGTTGAACCCTTCCCAATTGCCGAAGATAAACGCCTTGTCTTTCTTCAACGGGCCACCCGCTTGTCCGCCAAAGAAGTTGTACTTCAGCGGCGGCTTCACCAGGTCAAACGTATTCCGCGCCGCCAGCGCCTCGTTGCGCCAGTACTCGTATAAGGATCCGTGCCAATCGTTCCCGCCTTTCTTCGTCACCAGGCTAATGATCGACCCATTCTGCCGGCCATACTCCGCCTTGAAGTTGTGCGTCAGCACTTGCATGCCTTCAATGGACTCCGACGGAATCAGCTGTTCGCTGACGCCGCGGCCCATCATAAAGCCGCCTTCAATCTCGTTGTAGTCGTTCGAGTCAATCAGGTAGTTGTTGTTCCGGTTCCTCGCCCCCGCCACGGCAAACGGCCGGTGCGCCGCCGTCGATGGGGTCACCGCCGGGGTCAACCGGGCCTGGGTCCGGAAGCTCCGCCCTTCGCCGGACATCACCATCGGCAAGTCCGCCATCTGCAGTTGGCCGAAGGCCTTGCCTTCTCCCGCGCTGTCCACGGTCAGGCCGCTCACGGCCTCAGCCGAAACCGTCACCTCCTGCCGCGTCGATTCCGGCTGCAAGACAGCGCGAAGGTCGCGCGTCTGTCCCACCACCAGCCCGACGCTCGAAAACGTAAACTTCGCGAACCCCGCCGCGGTCACTTCCACGGCATACTCGCCCGGCGGCAGCGCGCTCACCCGGAACGCCCCCGCCTCGCCGGACTCTGCTCGCGTCTCCGCGTTCGTCGTCCGCGAAATCACCTTCACCGTGGCTTTAGACACGGGCAATCCCTGCGCGTCCATCACCGTTCCCATCAGTTGGGAACTAATACTCTGCGCGCTCAATAGGCCAGCGCACGCCAGACCGCACCAAAGCAGTCGCACCATAGCTTTTCTCCTCTTCGTTTTCAGTTGTTAAAAGACACTTCCGCCCGGCTTACGCCACGGGGGGAGGTCGCTGAAAACGGGCTGGGGAATAGCCCGGGGTAGGACGCGTCCGCGGTTCGGGAGCTTCAATCGGCTCCACCGCCACGGCCACCGGAAGCGGCCGCACCTGCGGCAACACTACCGAATACCGAACGGACAACTGCACCGAAGGAACCGCGCAGCAGCACTTACTGCCGCAGGAGTTCTCCGACCGGATCACCGGCTCTTTGCTCTGCCGCTTGCAGCAGCTATGGGCGTTGGCCTTCCGCCGGCAACATTCCATGCCTTCGAGACTCGGGCCGGACCACGACGCCGCCAGAGGCATGGCCTGCAAGAGAAGGAACAGCGCGAGGACCACGCTGCCGCAGCAGCGCCGCCCGATCGAGCTGAAAACCAGTCCCATCGCCATTGATTCGAGAGTATCATAAGGCCAGAAACCGAACGTAGAGAGTTAACATGACCCGCCGCCACCTCCTCGCTACCCTCCCCGCCGCCGCCCTGGCCGCCGCACCCTCTCACATCCGTCTCGGCGGCCCCATCTTCCTCAAGTCCACCGACCCCGTCGAACTCGCCCGCGAACACAAGCGCCTCGGCTATGCCGCCGCCTACTGCCCCACAGTCCCCCTCGCCGACGCCGCCCGCGTCGAAAAGGCCTTCGCCGCCGAAGACGTCGTCATCGCCGAAGTCGGCGCCTGGAAGAACATGCTCGACCCCGACCCCGCCGCCCGCGCCGCCAACCTCGCCTACGTCCAGGAGCGTCTCGCCCTCGCCGAAGCCGTCGGTGCCCGCTGCTGCGTCGACATCGCCGGTTCGTTCAATCCCAAGGTCTGGTACGGCCCCCACAAAGACAACTTCTCCCCCCGCTTCTACGAAGCCACCGTCGAAAACGTCCGCAAGATCCTCGACGCCGTCAAGCCCAAGCGCACCAAGTTCGCCCTCGAAATCATGGGCTGGTCCGCCCCGGACTCAGCCGCCTCCTACCTGAAGCTGATTAAAGCCATCGACCGCCCCGGCTTCGCCGTCCATATTGATGTGTGCAATGCGGTCAACAGCCCGGCGCTTTTCTATAACAACGCCGTCCTCACCGAAGATCTCTTCAAACAGCTCAGCCGCTGGATCGTCTCCTGCCACGCCAAGGACCTCGCCTTTATTCCGGAAATGAATGTGCACTTCGTCGAAGTCATCCCCGGCCGCGGCGAGATTGACTATCAAGCCTATCTCCGCGCCATCCAACGCTACGCCCCGCAGGCCCCGCTGATGCTCGAGCACCTGAAGACGGCCGAAGAGTATCTCGAAGGCGCCACCTACATCCGCAAAATGGCTGCTGCCGCCCAGGTTCCCATCTCCGCATGAGCGTGATTATCCTGATGATCCTCGGCTGGATCGCCCTCACCGGTGCTCTAGCCCATCTCAACCTCCTGAGCGACTTCTCCCGCAACAACCCCGCCATCGGCTGGCTGATTCTCATTGCTCTCGGCGTCTCGACGGCCGTCGCCGTCTCCCCGCTCTGCAGCGCTTTCGTCCGGACAGCGCCCACTGCTTGGCTGATCGGCTTCCAATCGTTCCGGATCATCGTGGAGGTGCTCCTCCACCGCGGCTACCTCGCCGGCATCGTCCCGGTGCAGATGACCTGGTCCGGCCGCAACTTCGATATCCTCACCGGTCTAACGGCCATTCCCCTCGCCATCCTCGCCGCCCGGGGCCAGCTTCCCCGCTGGGCCGCCATTGTGTGGAACCTCGCCGGTTTCGCGCTGTTGATTAACATCATGACCGTCTCGATCCTCTCGACGCCGACGGTCTTCCGCATGTTCCCCAACGAACCCGCCAACACCTTCATCGCCCAGTTCCCTTACATCTGGCTCCCCACCGTTCTCGTCCCCGCCGCTTGGGTCGGCCACCTCCTGCTCTTCCGCCGGCTCCAGAGCTAACCCGCAACCGGAATGATAACCACGGCCTCCCGCGCTGCCGAGTCCGGCGGCAAGAGTCCGGCCGCCCTCCGGTCAAACGTCGCCAGCCTTCCCCCGTGCCGGATCGCTAAATCCAGGAGGACCGCATCCGTCAATTGCTGGTGCCCCATTATCCGGGTGAGAATCTCCTCGCGCACCCCTGCCAGCCCGTCGTCCAGCGCCCAGAAGCGGTGCCCACCATGGGCCGTCATCCGTGCCAGAACGTCCATCACGTCACCGAACAGCACCGGGACCTTCACCACCGCCGGCTGCATCGACAACCGAACAAAGCCCAACTGCGTCAGCGGACAACTGGCCCACGCCGACGAGAAACTGCCGGCGAACCATCGGTGCGCCGCCGCGTGGTGCACATGGGTGGGCCACGCTAAGGCCAACAGAACGTTGACATCGAGCAAAGAGACGACCACAACTACCGCCCGTGTGCCAGGAACTCCCGAGCGAACTCTTGGTCCTCTCGGTTGGCCGCCGCCTCCACCTCGTCTAGTCCGAATTGAGGTGCTCCCGGCGTCACCTGGAACACAGGAAAACCGCTCCGTTCACCCACGGGCATCCGGGCCGCTATCCCTCGCCGTGCTAGTTCTGAAAGCGCGAGTCCCACCGCCACGCCCCGCGCCGCCGCCAAAACCCGCGCTGCGTCAAGTACATCATCCGCCACGTCCAGTGTCGTCCGCATCTTGATGTGATGATGACAGGACCACGATTTGATGTCAATGGGCTCACCGCGGCTCTAGTCCGCGCCCCCAACTGGGCGGTGCATCGTCCCCCATCGCACCGGGCCGCCAATTGATTCCATGGACACGAAAACCAGGCGGCACGCGAACCATCCCGTCTCGGCGCTTCATCACGTTTCTGGGGCACCCACTTCCGCCGCGCCTTCGACTGCCTTGGCGACCTCCTCACCACCGAGCTCTCTAGAGCCATCAAGAGCAAATTCGTATCGGTAATCATCCCACCAAGCCAGAACGGCCCTCTGGTGTATCGCAGGTCGTTGTGCTTGCTGCGGGCCCACCCCTCCTCGATGTCGAAGCCGAGGCCACCAACCAACCCACCAGCGAATTCACCCCGCGACGGTGTGCGGCTAGCTCGACGGGCCAGAACGCTAGCTCTGGCCCCAATCGCATTCCCATTTCTAACTGAAGGGTTTGGCTCGAGCCTTACCCCCGATCACGCCACCGGCAGCGCCTACCCCCACCCCTCCGCCCTGGCCTACAACGCGGTCGCTATTCTAAGTAGCCTTTGGACTCTACGCACCACAGCCGGAAAGCCAACATCTTCGGTGGTCTGAGTCGTCACCGATCAACCCAGCCGCCCGCTCTACACTCCGGCATCTTCCCGGCATTGGCCGGGGGCAATGTGGCGTTACCCCCGATAGGGCCCCTTCAGCGCCACAGCCACCCCGCCGCCACCGTTGCCTCAGGCCGGGCTAGCGATGACAAAAAAGCGTCATCCTCGTAGCCTTCTATCGCCGCGTACCCCCCAGTCGCCGGCTCTCGGTGCTGATACACCCGTCAGCTTTTGATGTCCACCACCCAGAACTCGACAATCCCGGCGCGTGCGTATAATCTCGCCTTCGGGCCCAAATCGTGGTCCAGGGTCGTATCGCTCACCTCGACCAGTAAGGCGATATCGGCCGGAACGGGGTTCCGGCCCAGTTCTCCCGCCGGGCGACGGAGCAGCACGATATCGGGCTCGGGTTCACTAGTGGGGTTGTCCTCCGACGCTACGTCGATACTACAGGTCGGCAAGATCAGAGGACTCGGAAAAACGCTCATCAGCCACGCCAAAATGCGCTGCGCCGCCATCGAGTCCGGCAGGTTCGTTCCCGTCTTGCTGACGATCTCCCCCTGCACCAGCTCCCACCGTTCCGGCAATAGCCCCATGCCGGCCAGCCGTTGGCAATCCTCCCGCGTCCACATAATGGCTTTACGGGCACGTAGTGTTGCGGGAGCATCCATGGCCACGGGCATACCCTGAGTTTGCCACGACTCCCCGACGAATCGAATGCGCGACTCACCCATCTCCGCAGGTACGAATCGCGCCACCCCCGTGAAACCAACGGAACTCGCACGCACTCTCTCCCCTCGGTTCCGCCCGGAACCGCACCCGTAGCGGCACCGCACGCAGAAGCGTCCCCAACGCGGTTAGGCCAACCCGCTTTCGCCGCGCCCCGGAACCTCCCTCGGCGCCACTAGCGCCTTCGCACAATCCTGCTGTGGAAGCCATTCTGGTCCTTCGGAAGTCGAGCCTCTTCCTCCCGGAACTCCTTTCTATCGTCCCGCGCCACGGACTGCTCGGACTTCATGGACTTTCTCAAAAGCGCGAAAACTCGGACGGAGTCCGTCGACGCCCACCCCTCACTGGCATGCACCCAAAGCGCCGCTGAACGCCACAGGACTAGCCAACACGACCATGAGAGGACCAAACGCCGCCGTGGCCCCGTTCGCCGACTGCACCCTAAGGTCCTTGCAAGGTTGTCGGGCCCACTGCGATTGCTCTCTGGCTGCGGTGTCCGACACGTGGGCAGGTCGCTTCTCCGTTTTCGAAGGCAGGGCGGCACGTGCTGAGAAGCTTCTCCGAGGAGGTTGTGGCGTTGGAGAAGTTTACGGCCTACGGCCATGCGAGCCAGATACCTTCAAGCTTTTGAAAACTCAGACGCACCGATGTTCGATATGTCCAGCGGAGATCCAGACACGGGCGCGTACGGCCTGGGGTCATCGTCTCGTCAAGCACTCCAGGACGATGCCGAACGTCACCGAATCGGCGGCTCCGTGAACGTCGATGCGGGTATGCGGCAGAGCAATCGAGATCAGGATCATCGTGGAGGCGAGGCGGGGTGGTGGGGGCACGTCGCTGAACTAGACGGGCAGCAAGGTGGGCGTCTCTAAATCCTCGTCCAAACGACACTCGTGCAGGCACGCCGCCACTCCACGATCCGCCCGGGCAGCGCCCCTCATACCTGCGCGATGCCAACAACCATGGTGTCGAGCCGCAACGAGTCTTCGACGATCCATCGCTTCGCCGCCCTGCACGGATCGCCTGTCGGCGCGATCGGCATCGTCACCCATTGCACTTTACCAATCGGCGAACAGGCGTGCCGCGCATCCTCCGTCTTCACCTTGCTCACCGCCGTCTCCTTCGCCAAGGCGCTCCTAACCAGCCCGCGATGAAAATCCTGATCGACGAGAATCTGCCGCGCAAGACCGTCGCCCATTTCGAGGGTCACGAATGCAGCACGATCGTCGAGTGCGGTTGGTCACGCAAGAGCCGCATCATCCCGTCCTAACCAAACGCCCGTCTCGACAATGTCGCGCGACGACGGTGCCGCAACGGCCAGCAAATCGCTCCCAGTCGTCAAGCCCGGTGCGGCAACTCGGCAGCGATCGTACGGTTGAGCGGAACGTCGGTCCCAGTGCGCTGGAAGCTGTGTGCGGGCGGAGTTCGCCAATTGATGCCTTCGAGGGACACCGACATTTGGGTGCGAGACAGGGAAAAGAACCGTTCTGGGCGAACGGTCGCACGAAACGGCCGCGGTCCAGCTTTTCTATGTTCGTACCATTCGGCACAGAACCATCGGCATGCACGTTTTGGCACGCACCTTTGCCCATGGATGTCGAGTTCGTCGGCACGCGGCCTCGTGCTTGCGGATCTTCTTCCTCGCGCAACGGAACGCGGAAACCTTCGCCGCCGACACTTCGCTCGGGTAACGCCCTACCGGCAAAACATACCGGCGGAGGGTCGGGATAACGGCCGCGACGGAAACGCCTCGTCGAAACGCTCGGAATGCTCGTGCCAGCCCGAGCGCGCCGGAGGTTGGCCAGTCCGCTGCATTGGGCGCGATGCAAAGATGGCATCGATGGGGCCGCTTGCGGAAGAGCTGATTGCTAGTTTTGAGAAGGTCCGCCGCGAAACGCGGGTGGCGCGGACGTGCTTATGAGGGTATACATGGACGTCTGCTGCCTGAGCCGCCTAACGGATGATCAGTCGCAAGCCAGAATCCGGGAGGAAGCGGAGGCAGTCGAACAGATATTGGCCGGTGTTCGTCGTGGGGTGGTAGAACTTCTCTCCAGTCAGGCTGTCGAGGATGAGGTTCGCCGAAACCCCTCCTTCAAACGACGAAACGAAGCACAAACGACACTCGCTTTGGCCGTGATGACCATCGAGATTGACGAGGCCGTCGTCCTCCGCGCCCACACCTTGGTCGCCTTGGGATATAGTCCCTTCGATGCGCTCCACCTCGCGGCCGCCGAGACGGCTGGCGCTGACGTTCTCCTGACCACCGACGACCGGTTGCTGAAGCGGAGCGGTCGGAATCTGGGCAATCCTCGAATTCCCGTGCGAAATCCGCTATCTTGGGTTAAGGATCAGGGACTATGATTGCCATCGATCAATTAACGGACGAGCAGTTTGAACGGCACGCCCTTGAGCTCCTGCAACGGGAGTTGGGTCCCGACGGTCTGGCTCGGTTCTTGCGTTTGAACCGGTCCGGCACCGGTGACTACACACGGGATCGCGAGCAATGGCAAGAGGATTTGACGCTCGATCAAATCCTCGCATCCATCCGGACGCACCGCCCGCACTAGCTTCGTCAAAGTCACCACACACTGTTTTTTCCGGAGCCCCCCACTGCCCAAGCAACCCGGAGCTTGACGTCCCGTTCGCCGGTTTCTGGGCGAAATGAGCGAGAAGAACCGGAACATCGCGGCGGTCTGGACTGCGAAGACATCGCCTGGCAGATGATGAAGTACAACGAGCCCTACCGCGAAGCCGAGCGGAAAATAAAAGCGGCCACAATCAGCCGTCTGCGTGTCCGCGCGACGGGGAGCGGCGGATGGGCGGGAATCCGAGCGGTGAGCCACGGCCGGCCCACGCTTCGATCAGCGTGCCATCGACGGTAAAATTTTCATCCGGAGGCTTACGGATCGCCCTTCCTGGTTCGAATCTGCGTGGATCGACGCAGCGGGCCCAATCGAGTCTGCATTTCCGAACAAATGGCGGCGATCCCGTCGCAAGGGCAGCACCGGATTATGGTGCCTGACCAGGACGGCAATTCAGCGGAGGCTGTCCTGGAAATCAAGTTCCAACGGTTACTGCTGCATCCGCCGGAGGGCAAGCAGAGACGGTACCCGACGATGACAGTGACCGCCATTCATGCCTACGAAACCAAGGCACCTGAGAATCGAGAGCGGATCGACTGGAAGTTGCTCACGGACCTTCCAGTTGATGATTTCAAGGCAGCCGCCTGTCAGTTGGAGCGATACGGGATGCGCTGGAAGATCGAGGTGTTTCATGAGGTTCTCAAGTCCGGATGCCGGGCCGAGTAGTCCCAATTACGAACCGCGGAGCGACTGACCAAACTGTTCGCTATCTTCTGTATCATCGCCTAGCGAGTCTTCTGGCTGACCATGAACCAACGGGAAGACAAAGAGGCCTCGCCGTCCCTGGTCTTTACAGAGACGGAGCAGCAAGTGCTGAATCATTTCGTAAAGGACAGCCCTTCGGAATCACGATCATTCACACTGCAGTACTATCTACGAAAAGTCGCCAAGCTGGGCGGTTATCTAGCCAGGAAGAATGATTCGCCACCAGGCAGCATCGTGATCTGGCGCGGCTTTCAAAAACTGAACGACCTCCATGCCGGCTTCTTGGCGGCTCGGCAAATTGTGGGTAATTGAAAGACGCTTCGGACGCTTACGCATAAGGCTATGCTTGCTGGGCATAATTTAGGCAAAAGTCAATCGCTTGGCGCTCGACGCATCCAGAGTGTTGAGTCGCTGGCACGCTCAAACACGATCCCGGGCCTTTTGATGATGCTGAAAGCCCGAACAACCGCTGCGGTAGCGCATCGATGGAGCGATTCCTCACCTCGCGCCATGTAGAAGTCAGACCCGTCCCAGCCCGTCAGGTTAACTAGCAACTTGGCGTGAAGACCCAGCCTGCCGTACTCCATGCGCATTACGAAATTCTCTGGATCTTCATCAAACTCTATCTGAGCACATCTCCCTGTAATTCCAAGTGCAAACCTCGGCTCAAGCCCCGGTACCCCTTCTTCAATCACAACTGGATACGCCTTCCAGCCACTGATCTGGTGCGCCGTAAGAATGTCCACAATCGCTTCGGTTACGACTGGATAATATGCAGTCCAAGCCACCGGCAATAGAACCCTTCGTCGCACTACTTTCAGAGTAATGTGGGCGCTATCGGAATAAAAACCACGAGCAATAGCTAACTGCGTCTCCTTGGAGGCCGAGCTTGTGCGCTCAAACCAACTGTGGACTTGCTTTTGGCCTCGCCCAATAAGATACATCTGGTCTAGCTCTCGCGACAATTGTGGTGGATCCTTTTCATAAAGTCTATAAGTGACGAGCTACAAGATCGCCTTATGTTATCACCCGGCCCTCTGCACCACGTAATGTGCTCGAAGCCAGTTCAAGTTGATCTCTCATTGAAATGTTCGCAATGCACTCGTGACGTTTACCTTGCTGGCGCAGTCACTAGTACTACTAAGCCTGCGCCGGAAGGACCCTCTGCCCAGCCCGTATGCGCCATCTAGCGCCCACAGATAATAGGTTACGGTCGTGTGCGCTCGAAGTTTGCGCTTACCAGTTGAATGCTTCATTATACATCCAATGCACAACTTTTAAAACTAAGGCTTGAATTCGTTAATCAACTCATTCATAAAATGTATTACATCCTCAACCGAACGATTCCCTTGCCCAAGCCATCGATCCCACCGATCGTTGAAGCCCTGGCTATGAATAAAGCGATGGGTAGTAGAGTCGATAAGTGAGCCGTATTCGGCGAGATCAATGTTATCAATGCCTATATCTTTAAACCGTTGCCTGTGCTGCTGCGGCAGCCAGTGATGGGCCTGTTTCTCGGCGGCAGCAGCTATTTCGGCTTCTGACAATCCCCTAAGAAGGTTTCGCCGTAACACCGACATCCCGATCAAGTGTGATGGCGAGGCTCCAAGAAGGTCGGCTAGTGTTTGGAAGTCATCTTGCAAGCCAATCGGTCCCGCAGGATTCGGCACTGCGTTGCCGGTAACGGGGTCTCGGCATATCTCAACGCTTGCTAAGCAATATTCGATTCGACTGGTGACGATTGGATTGATAAACGGATTGGTCGCAGCTAAAGATAAAGCGCCGGCTACATTACCCGACCGGATCATATCATTCCCCCATGCCGCCATCCAAAACGCCGAGGCTTGCGCGTTGTATCTGGACATACTCGCCGCATCACCTTGGCGAAGAGGATTCAAAGGATCGGGCCCTCCCCCGCGGTTCGCGTCCCCACACCAGCCTTCTGTAGCAATGGTTGCGCTCCGAAGGTAGGCAGGATTGCACTCCATGCCGATCCGAGACGTACCGCCAGGATCAAAGAAGTTGACCGGATCACTACCCGCATAACTGAATGAATCCCGGGTTGTATCGATCAAAGGATCACTCGTCAAGAACCGCCCAATCGCACTGTTATAAAACCGCTGATCTGCATAGTCGAGTCCCGTCTGATCCCGATGATAAGTCCCGAACTTATTCCGGTCCCCCACGGTCGCCACTCGCTCCTCCCCATACGGATAGTAATCATGCGACTCCACCCCGCCCGCACCATTCCCTCGCGCCATCACGCTCCCCAGCCGGTCCTGCACCACCGCCTTTCCATTCTGCCAGATGACCTTTCCCCCAAAATACACATCCAGCTTCTTCTGATTCGCATCCACCATCAACACCGAAGTCTGCTCATTGTACGAAGCCGGATACGTCGCAATCCGGTGCCCACCCACCCCATACAAGTAATACTCCTCGGCAACATTCCCGCCCTGGTTCGTCCGCTTCCAGTACCGCTTGTTATCCCCCAGATACCGGTATTCCTCAAAGCTCCC
>LNFE01000297.1 GCA_001464575.1 Acidobacteria bacterium Ga0077553
TGCGGAGTGGACAGCGCAGCAACTCAGGGAAGCCGTTCCCTGGGACACCGCGCCCCGCTATTTGCTGCGCGATCGCGACCGGATCTTCGGGAAAACTTTCGGGGATCAAATCAAAGCCATGGGGATCAACCAGGTGCTGTCGGCATCGCGTTCCCTTGGCAACAGGCTAATGTCGAACGGGTCATCGGCACCATCCGCCACGAATAATTGGACCACGTCATCGTGTTCGGCGAAGGCAGCTTGTACCGTAACCTGCAAAGTTTCGTGGACTACTATCTTCGGAGCCGGACCAACCTAGGATTGGAGAAGGACACACCGGAACCCGGCTCAGTCCAATCGGCGGACCTGGGGCGGGTTGTTTCCATCCCGGAAGTCGGCGGCCTGCATCATCGTTATGAGCGCCGCGCCGCATAAAGGCATCTTCGGCGCAATTCCACCCGCATTGGCCGAGGCCCCCGCGTGGACCCACTGACGGTCACCGGGGCCGCGCCCGTGAAGCGCGGCAAGAGGCCATGTCAGCCCACGACGGGGGGGAGTGAAGTCCAAAGGCTCTCCCTCAAAAAAACCAGGGGCGCCGGGCCGCGATCTCGGCGAGGTCTTTCCGGGCGCTTTCGAGCCAACTCACCGCGGGGCTGGCTTGTCGCGAGACGATATCGAAACCACGCTGCGTTTCGGCGGCGGCATCGGCGCACTTGCGTTGGCGCAGTAACGTGCGGCCGAGCTTAATGCGGCCAATACCCTCATTCACATGATTAGCCGGGAGCGACTGCGCATACATCGCCAGCGATTCGCGGAAGAGCGGTTCCGCGCGGGACCATTGCTCCCGCCGCATATAGACGCTGGCGAGATTGGACTTGGCGATGCCGATCAGATAATGCTTGCCTGCGTAGACATGCTCATATATGGCGATCATCCGCTCGAAGTGGGCTTGGGCCTGCTCGTAGTCCCCACTCACCAACGCCAAGTTACCGAGCTCATTGACCGTGGAGGCCACCTGCGTGTGATGCGGGCCGTAGACCCGCTCGCGGATGGTTAGGGCGCGCTGGAGCAGGGTAACCGC
This sequence comes from Acidobacteria bacterium Ga0077553, assembly GCA_001464575.1. Taxonomy (GTDB): domain Bacteria; phylum Acidobacteriota; class Terriglobia; order Bryobacterales; family Bryobacteraceae. Next base: position 1,061 of record LNFE01000297.1, read on the forward strand.
GTCCCGGCCCCGGTTCTGCGGAACGAGCGCACGGCCGACAAGGGTGAGGCTCGACGTAGTCTTCGGATGATCCGGCCCGTAGTAGGTTTCGAGGATCTGGAGCGCTTGGCGGTGAGGCGCCTCGGCCTCCGGGTAGTGGCCCGTGTCCTGCTGGATGGCGCCGAGATTAATCAGCACCTCCGCTGGTTAGGGCCGTACAGGCGCCGGTAGATGAAGAGGGCCCGCTCATTAAAAATCTGGCAGGCGGCGTAGCGGCCGGTATAGAACTCGACGTTGCCGCGGAAAAGGAGCGCGGCGGCGAGGTCGGCCGCGGGCTGGCCGGGGGCGGAGAGTAGTGCGATGGCCTCTTCGAGCAAAGGGATGGCATCCGGGTAGCGGCCCCGCTCTTCGAGCACGTGGCCCAGGGTGGTGGCGGCGCGGCCGATTTGCCGGTGGCCGGCCGGATGGTCGCGGCGGGCTAGGTTCAAGGCCTCCCGCGCGAGAGCTTCGGCATCGTCGTGCCGGGCCTGATCCGTGCGGAGTAGCGCGAGCGCGTTCAGGGTATCTGCATCGCGATGACGGGCGATGGCTTCTCCGAGCAGGGTATCGGCCTGGTCAAGACGGCCGAGTTTTTGATAGACGTCACCGAGGGTGCGATAGAGCTCCACCTGGGTCGCCGGATCCTGCGTCAGGGACCGGGCTTCGACCACGCCGCGATCAAGCAGGGTGACAACGCGGAGGTCCGGCGCGGGTCCGGCGAACAGGTCGCCGCCGGCGAAGAGGTTAACGAGGAAGCTGCGGATGCGCGTGGAGCGAGAGGCCTCCGCCAGGGCTTCGTTGCGGGCCTGGCGCACCCGTAGGGTATAAAAGGCGGTGAGCTTAGTGAGCGTGAGCAGGGCGAGGCAGGTGGCCGCGACTGCCACCCGATGGCGGCGGACGAACTTGCCCGCGCGGTAGGCGAGGCTCGGTGGACGAATGTCTAAAGGCTGGCCGGCGAGAAAGTGGTGCAGGTCGCGCACCAACGCGTCGACGGTGGGGTAGCGGCGGGCAGGTTCGGCCTGCAGGCTGGTGGCGATGAGAAGTTGCAGGTCCGCCGGCAGCGGGCCGGGCAGCAGTTCCCGCAGCAGGACGCCGAGTGAATACACATCGGTGTAGACGCCGACGGCTTCGCCGCGCAACTGTTCCGGGGCGGCGTAGGCGGGCGTGAGTAGACGCAGGCCGGTTTGCGTTTGGTCCTCGGAATCGAGCGGCTTCGCGATGCCAAAATCGAGCAGCTTGATGGAGCCGGCGGCGGTGACCAGGATATTCGAGGGTTTGAGGTCGCGATGAATAACGGCGTGCTGATGGGCGTGTTGCACGGCTAGGGCAACCTGGATGAGGAGTTGCAGGCGCTGAGGGACGGTGAGTTGGTTCCGGGTGCAGTACTCGTTCAACGGAAGCCCTTCGACGTACTCCATGGCGAACCATGGGGTGCCGTCGGGAAGGGTGTCAGCGTCAAAGAGCTTGGCGATGGAGGTATGGTTGAGTTGAGCGAGCGTACGCTGTTCGAACAGGAAACGCTCGCGGCGCGCGGGCGACAGCCACGCATCCCGAAGAATCTTGATGGCCGCCACGCTCGACAGGTCCTCGCGCACGCCGAGATAGACGACGCCCATCCCGCCTTCGCCAAGCAGGCGCTGGAGACGATAGGGGCCAAGCTGGCGCGGGAATACGGGCGGGACGGCGAGTTGGGAGGGAAGTCCGGTATCAAGCAGGTTGGTGGCGGCGTCTTCGGCCAGGAGCGAGGCGAGTTCGCCGCGGG
>LNFE01000298.1 GCA_001464575.1 Acidobacteria bacterium Ga0077553
AGCGGAAGCCGCAAAGATGCTTGCTCTGCCGGAGGGGCTCGTCCATCTTGAGACTGATGACGAAGACGCGACGGATATCTATGAGGACAATGAATCCGACGAGTTGGCGCAGAATGCTTGAGCAGATAAACGGGAAGCTGTTCTCGCCGCAGTACGCACTAGTCAGTTCCAGAAGTCAGGCTACTGGCCATGATCCTGGCATCGCCATGATGTTTGTGGCGGCTTCGAGTATTCGACAGAATGCATTGATGCTTGAGAATAAGTTTCCGATGCTGCTTGAAAGTGTGCCATCGAACGGAAGGACTAAGTTTGGTTCTGGGGTGACTTCGAGCATTCCTTGTGATTCTTCGTCGAAGGAGCCCTCGATGGTGTCGTGCTCCTCGAATACCGCGACCAAAGCCGGAACAGGCTCGCCGCAGTCGCTCAGGAGATCGCGTGTTTCTGCAAGCCAGTTCGACCGCCTGTTCCATGAGCTGTTGCGCACGGTCGTCCTTGAGGGTGTTCATCACTCGGGCGAGTCCTCGCGGGCTGAGCGGCTTGCGGCGAACGCATTCGGGGATTGAGGCTTCGATGTTGGGTAGTTCGATCTGGTCTGATTCTGGGTCGTCCTCGTACCATTCGCGTAGACGCTCCAGGCGATCCAGGGCGTCCCGGTAGTCGTACACGCGGATCCAGCGATTCAGGCTGCCGAGGAACAGGTTTAGGAACGTTGCGGGGAGCCTTCGATGAGCAGCTTCCAGGAGCCGCAAGGTTGGGCCGAGCACGACGTAGCCAGCGGATTCGGGCTCGATCGTTAAGAACATTCGTGAGATGTCGCCGGACGCCGCTGGCTGACCGCAGCAGTACCGGTCCAAGCTGGTGGAGAGGACCACGTCGAGGAAGAAGTGCTCCTGGATCTTCGCGCGGCCGTAATCGTCGAGCCAGCGGTTGAGGGATCCGGGTCGGATGGTCGCTGCGCCGTATCGAGCGGGAAACCGGGATCCACCGGGAAACGGCCGCACGATACCTGAACGAAGCCGGAATCCCGATCCGAAAACCCGGCCGTCCCAGCAAACAAACGGCAAAACCGGCCATTTTAGCCGCCGAGGTGACCCCCGACTCCCCACCGCCACCATCAAAACCGGCCATTTCAGTGACCCCCGACTCTGGCGGAAAAAAGGTGGGCAGTTCGAGCATCAGCGAGCCGTTCCGCGACCTAATCGACGAAGCCCTCGCTCGTGGACGCAACGCCAAAGGTATCTGGCAGGATCTGGTCGACGATCACGGCTTCACCGGCAGCTACCAGAGCGTCAAGCGCTTCGTCCGCCGTCAGGCAGGCCCCGTCAGCCCCGAAGCGCGCGCCATCATCGTCACACCGCCCGGCGAAGAAGCCCAGGTCGACTACGGCACCGGTCCGTTGGTCCGCGATCCAGCTACGGGCAAATACCGTCGCACCCGTCTGTTCGTGTTCACCCTCGGCTACAGCCGGAAATGCGTGCGATTGATCGAATTCCGCTCCAGCGCGCGCACCTGGTGCGAACTGCACGAGACCGCCTTCGGCCGGCTCGGCGGTGTTCCGAAGATCATGGTTCTCGACAATCTCGGCGAAGGCGTCCGCAAAGCCGATTGCTTTGATCCGGCGATAAATCCGCTCTACCGGGATATGCTGGCCCACTATGGCGCCTGTGCGCTGCCCTGCCGCGTCAACGACCCGGACCGGAAAGGCAAAGTCGAGCGCGGCGTCGGCCACGCCAAACAAACACCGCTGAAGGGGCAGCGTTTCGAGAGTCTCGAAAGGGCCCAAGAGTATCTCGACCGCTGGGAGGAACGCTGGGCCGATACGCGCATTCACGGCACTACGAAACGCCAGGTTTCCGTGATGTTCGCCGAGGAAAAACCGGCCCTTCTCCCTCTGCCGTTGGAGCCGTTTCGCTACTACCAATGCGGCACGCGCACGGTGCATCTGGATGGTTGCGTGGAAGTAGAGGCGGCTTACTACAGCGCGCCGCTGAACTGGGCCGGGCGGAAGGTACAGGTGCAATGGGATGAGCGCTTCGTACGGCTGCTTGACCCTGCTAACGGCCAGCTTCTCCGCGAGCATATCCGCCATTCCCGGGGCCGTCATCGCATCCACCATGAGGACCGTTCGAAGCGAACCCCGTTACCCACCGAACAGCTTCTGGCGCGAAGCCGCAAGGCGGGCCTGTCGATCGGCACGTTCTGCCAGACACTGTTTGAAATCAACGGACAGATTGCCATCCGCCGTATCCAAGGCGTGATGGCGATGGCCAAACGGTATGGCGTGGCCAGTACGGAGGAAGCCTGCAAACTGGCGCTGGAGATGGGCGTCTACGAATACCCATTCGTGCGCCGCTATCTGGACAAGCACGGCGCGCTGATGAACGCGCTGAAGCAGGCCGACCCGATTATCCGCCAGCTTGATCTTTACCGCGATGTGATCGCGGAACGAACGAAGGAGAACGACGAATGAACCTGATAGAACTGGAGCGGAGCCTGCGACAGCTTCGTTTGGGAGGCATGGCCGCGGCATTGGAAACACGACTGCGACAGGCGCAGGTGGAGCATATGCCGCCGATCGATCTGATTTCCTGTCTGGTCGCCGACGAACTGAACCGGCGCAGTGACCGGTTGTTGGAGCGGCGCCAGAAGGAGGCGGGGTTTCGCGATGCCAAACGCACTTTGGACAATTTCGACTTTGCATTCAACCCAAAGATGAACCGAAGTCTGGTGTTTGATCTGGCGACAGCAAGCTTCATTGGCCGGCGGGAAGATGCGCTGTTTCTCGGTCCTGGCGGGACGGGGAAGAGCCATCTGGCGCAGGCCATCGGATGGGCGGCGATTCAGCAAGGCCATCAGGTACTGTATCGGGAAACGCACGTGTTGCTGGATGAACTGGCCGAGGCGGTGACGGACGGGACGCGGCGTGAATACATGGAACGGATCGCAACAGTGCCGCTGCTGATTATTGATGATTTCGGGATGCGGAAACTGCCCCATACAGCGGCCGAGGATCTGCTGGAGATCGTGATGCGGCGCTACGAGCGGGCAAGCACGCTGCTGACGTCAAACCGGCCTGTGGAGGATTGGGGGCGATTGCTGGGAGATGTGGCGGCGGTCAGTGCGATGCTGGACCGTTTGCTGCACCACGGACATGTCCTCAAGTGTGGTCCAAGAAGCTGGCGGACCAAGACTGCGCCAGAGACCGAGCCGAAGGAAAAACGACTATGAACGAGTAACGGCGGAATCGTGTCCACATGTCGAACTTTCATTGCCGGACCACCCTCCGGCACGGTATAAATCAAGTGACCCTGGCCACCTGGAAATGGCCGGTTTTGAAGTGACCGTTAATGGCCGGTTTTGCGGTGACCCCCGAGGCGTTAAGAACATTCGTGAGATGTCGCCGGACGCCGCTGGCTGACCGTAGCAGTACCGGTCCAAGCTGGTGGAGAGGACCACGTCGAGGAAGAAGTGCTCCTGGATCTTCGCGCGGCCGTAATCGTCGAGCCAGCGGTTGAGGGATC
>LNFE01000299.1 GCA_001464575.1 Acidobacteria bacterium Ga0077553
TGTTCTTGATCCGCATCAGAAACCGGTTCTTCACCGAATGCATGTTGATTTCGGCCGGCAGCGCCCTCCGGTTGCCCGGCAGCACGTTGCGAACATGATAGGCCTTCGGATTCGGCGTGTAGAGGCAGCGCCAGCCCAGCAACTGGGCGCGCCAGGCGACATCGGCGTCTTCGCGGTAAACGAAGAAGTCGGAGTCGAAGAATTCACCATCGATCGAGATGTCTTCGATCATCTCGCGGCGATACAGCGCCGCAGCGGCGGTGGCGCCAAAAACATACTCAAAATTGGAGTACTCGCCGTTGTCCACTTCCTGGCTGCCCCGGTCCAAGTGGCGCAACATCGGGGTGAAGTAAATCCCGGTTGAGTCGACCCGCGGCTTATCCGGCAGATCAAAGCTGGCGCTGATGGTCAGCAACTTTCCGCAGACGGCACCCACGCGAGGGTGCAAGTAACCCGCTTCGACGAGCTGCGAAACGAAATTGGGCAAGAGCAACACATCGGGATTGAGGGTAAGCACCCATTCGCCCCGGCTCGCCTGGATGGCTTGGTTTTGAGCCGCCGCAAACCCCGTGTTTTCATCGTTATAGAGAATTCGGCAGCGCCCGTCGAACTGTTCGAGAATATCGATGGTTCCGTCGGTCGAGTTGTTATCGACAACGATCACTTCGATGCTCGGGTGCTTCTGGGCCAGCACAGACTCCAGGCATCGCTTAATAAATCGACCGCTGTTGTAGGTGACGATGGTGACGGAGACCAGTTCGGGTTGAGCCATGTAGGGTGCTAGTGGATCTTTAATTTCCCAAAAACTACACAACGGGCGGAGAGTCGGATGGAATCAAGGTGTGCGCCGAAAACCGGCCAGCCCCGCAGCAGGAAAATCCCCAAGATGCATCTTGCCGCCAGACCGAGAAGTACGCATCCAGCCACGAGCCGCCTGGTAACCGGCCCGAAATGTTGAACAACGTACCTAAGCAGGCTACCATACCAGAATCGAATCCGGGACGAGTCCGCCAGCTTTTCCACCGAGTGTCCCCCGGAGTGAACTGCCCGGACAGCGGGGTCCAGGACGATCGTTCCACCCCGGTCGAGCAGGCGTTTGGCGAAGTCAACATCTTCAAACCAGACTGGAAAAAATCGCTCATCAAATCCGCCTAACTCCTCCCAATCATCCCGCCGGAACAGAAACAAGGCCCCGGCCGGCTGCTCCACGGATTGCCTTCTGCTCAGGTCAACATCGGCGCAACGATAGGCCCGGTTGACGGGATTTCGCGGCCAAAGTTGATTTATTCCTAGCACTTCGAATGCCAAGGTCGCCGCGGTCGGCAACCGCCTGATACTAAAGCCCTTCTGCGGACTGCCATCGGCCTGCACCAACAGCCCGGCGGCCGCGGTGTGTCGGTTGGCAACACAAATGTCACATAGCGGCTCGATTCCGGTGAGCAACCGGGCATCGGGATTGAGCAGCAAGGTCAATGGCGCTGCGTGCGCGCGCACCCCCTGATTCACCGCCGCCGCGAATCCCAAATTGGCTTCGTTTCGTAATATGGTAACTCCCGGCGGAAAGACGGTTCCGTCCGTCGAAGCATTATCCACAATCACCACCGGCACGCCGAACCGCTCGCAGGAGGAGACCGCCTCCGCCAGATGCGCTCCGGAATTGTAGGTGACAATCACCGCCGTCGCGCGACTCATAATGGTACCAACCGAAAGTACCACCGCCAGAAGGTATCGAAGCCGGTCTCCTGTTGCAGGGCATGGATGAGTTCGTCGTCCAGCTCCAGTGGCCCCGCCTGTTCCACGGGGAACATCGGGAAGTTGGCCTGCTGCCCGCGGCGGCGGGCCAGACTTTTCCACAGGATCCGCGCCATCCCAACCGCCCACTTGTGTCTTTTGCCCCAATGCTTGGCCACCAGCCGCGCGTGATTGGTTGACAATTGCCTCACCGTGAACGCGCTCCAAGCTCCGGCCGTGGCGCTCCCTTCGTGGACTCCGGTGGCCGCGGGTACGTAGCGGCCCCTCAGACCGGCCCTCCGGCACCGCACGCCGAACTCGACGTCTTCGTAATAGGTACCAAAGGATTCATCGAGATAGCCGACGCGCTCCCGCAGGTCCGTCCGCAGCAGAACCGCCGTGAACGACGCCATCGCGATCTCCCGGGGCACGTCCCAAGGCCCACCGTCCGGACGGCCGTGCCCCGCCCGCCAGGGAAACCCGCCCCGGCTCAACAGATCGAACGTGCCATCGACCAAACCATTTGGCATGTATAATTTGCCAGTCGCAAACCACCCGCCGGCGGCCAGCAGGCGCTCCAGCCAAGCCGGATCCAGCCGGACGTCATTGTTGATCACGGCGACATGGGTGGTCGAAGCCGCCCGCCATCCGGCGTTCACCGCGGCGGCGAAGCCACGATTTTCCGGCAGCCGAATCACCTCTTCCCCTTGGTACGGCTCCGCCGACCCGTCATCCACCACCAGAATGCGATCAAACGGCACCGTCTGCGCCCGCAATCCCGCCACGCATTGCCGGGTCAGCTCCGCCCGGTTCCACATGGGGATGATGGCGGTCACACTCACGAGAATCGTTTCTTGACCAGGAACCAGAGGTTGTAAAAGCCGTCGCGCCAGGGATTGAGCTTGATCTCGCCCAGCCGGGAGGAGTACTGAATCGAAATCTCATTGAACCGGACATCGGAACGCTTCAACGCTTCAATCTTGATCTCTTCACTAAACGCCATGCCATCCGACGTCAGCTTCATGCCGTCGAGGATCGACCGCCGGAAGACCCACATGCCGCTTTGCGAGTCCCGCACCCAGCGGAAGTAGAGCAGACTCATCGCCACCGACAACACAAAGTTGCCGAACTTGTGTTTGAAGCTCATCGCCCGGCGGTCCCGGACCGGAAAGCGGCTCGCGTTCAGGAAGTCGGCTTCCAAGTGCAGAAACGCTTCGAGGAGGTAGGAGATCGCATCCGGCGGATAGCTGTGGTCGCCGTCGAGCGTAATGATGACGTCGCCGGTGGCGACGGAAAACCCCTTCTTGTAGGCGCGTCCATACCCGCGCACGTGCTCCCGGATCACCCGCGCGCCGAGCGATTCGGCGACGTCGGCGGTGCGGTCGGTCGAATTGTTATCGACGACAATCACCTCATCCACGAATTCCGGCATGCGCCGCAACACCTTTTCTATTCCCTGCTCTTCATTGAGACAAGGGATAATCACCGTGATCCGAAGTCCTTTATACAAACTCTGAAGGTATCATGAAGGCATGAAGTTCCTCCCGGTGTTGTTCTGTGCGATGAGCGTTTGGGCGGCCGATCCGGCTGTCCGCGAGGTAAAAGCCGTCTATTTGCTGCCGATGACGAATGGCCTCGACCAGTACCTGGCCAGCCAACTGACGAAGTCCGGCGTGGTGCAGGTGGTTACCGACCCGCTGAAGGCCGACGCGGTTTTCACCGACCGGGTAGGGGAAGCCTTCGAACGGAAGCTCGCCGATCTCTACGCGCCGAAACCTGTGCCGAAGGTGGAGGAGCCGGAAGCGGCAGAGGACAAAGACAAGAAGAAGGCGAAGCCCTCGTCGCCCGCCGATATGAAGGAGAACGAGTCGGTGATGGCGGCCCGGGTCGGCACCAGCTCCTGGGGCCGGGGCCGCGGAAACATCTTCCTGGTCCAGCGCTCCACGGGCAATGTCATCTGGTCCACGATGGGCCGCCCGAAAGACTCCTCGGCCGAGAATGTCGCCAAGGTCGCCGGCAAAATCACCGAAGAGCTGAAGCGAGACCGCGCCGAGCCCAAGCAGTAGCTACTTCACGTACTTTTCAAACCAGCCGAGAATGTGTTCCACCTTCGCGATGCGATGGCTGGGGAAGGCGCCGCGGATGCCGTGCGGCTCGCGCGGGATGCGGATCATGACCGTATCGATTTTCCGGGACTTCAGCGCGAAGTAGAACTCCTCGGTCTGGCCGATGGGCGTCCGCCAGTCCTCTTCGCCGGTAATCAGCATGGTCGGCGTCTTCACCTTGTCGGCGAAGAAGAGCGGCGAGTGGTCGATGTACTGCTTCGGGTTCTCCCAGGGCATCGACTTCATCCAGCGCGTCATCATCAGGCCGATGTCGGCCGAGCCGGTCTGCGTGAACCAGTTGATGACCGGATACTGCGATACGGCCGCGGCGAAGCGGTCAGTGCGCGTGACGATCCAGGCCGTCAGAATGCCGCCGCCACTGCCGCCGGTGACGCAGAGTTTTTCCGGGTCGATGTAGCCCTTGGCGATCACGGCATCAACGCCGGCCATCAGGTCCTGGTAGTCATCGCCCGGATAGCTGCCGTGGATGACGTTAGCGAACTCTTCGCCGTACCCGGTGGATCCGCGCGGGTTCGTATAGAGCACGACGAAGCCGCGGGCCGCGTAGATCTGCATCTGGTGATTGAACTCGATGCCGTACATGGCGTGCGGGCCGCCGTGGATATCGAGGATCAGCGGGTACTTCTTCGCGGGGTCGAAGCCCGGCGGCTTGATGATCCAGCCCTGCATCATTTTGCCGTCGAAGCTCTTGTACCGGATCTCCTCGACGGCGCCGATGGGGTTGGCCGCCAGCAGGCTGCCATTGGTATCGGTGAGCTTTTTCGGCGCGCCGCCGGCGACCGGGAAGGTGAACACCTCTTTGGGCTGATTCGGGCTCGAGCCCGTGATGGCCACCTGGCCGTTGCGCGCGATGGTCATCTGCTCGGCCGCAGCATAGGCCGTCGCCAGGCGAAGCTTGCCGTCGGTCAGGGCCTTGTAGTTGCCATCGAGGCCGAACGAATAGACGGACGAGGTACCGGCGTCCTCTACCACGGCGTAGATCGTCTTGCCGTCGGCACCCCACACCGGCGTGCTTAGGTTGCGGTCGAGCCCCTGCGCCAGGCGCCGGGCGTTGCTGCCGTCGAGGTTGGCCAGCCAGAGCGAAGTGGTGTGCGCCGCGTTGCCTTTGTCCGGATAGCCCAACCAGGCGATCAGCTTCCCGTCGGGTGAGACGAGCGGATTCTGCTCCGGCCCATTGCCCTTCGTGACCTGGGTGGCTTTCCCACTCGTGACGTCGAACGCCCACACGTCGTCGGGATACAGCTCATGATCCGCGTTGCCGCTGCGCGCGCCGTGCAGGTAGATGGTCTTGCCGTCCGGAGTCCACGACGGCTCGCCGCCATGGTTGAAGTCACCAGACGAGATCCGCCGCGGCGCCCCGCCCGTTACTGGGACAACGAAAAGATGCGTGAAGCCGTTCGGAATCAGCCCGGCCCCGCCGATGCCATCGGCCCGCCACCGCAGCCGGGTGACGACCGACGGCGGCTCCGCCCACTTAGCGCCCTCCGGCGCCTTCGGCATCTTGATCGACCACTCCGGCGTCCCGGCCACCCGCCGCAGAAACGCCAACTGCGTGCCGTCCGGCGACCAACTCATCGCGGTCGGCGGCGTTTCGAGATCGGTGATGCGCGCCTCCGCACCCGTATCCATCCAGCGAACCCAGAGTTGCGACTGCTTCAGGTAGGCGAGCTTGGTCCCGTCCGGCGACCAGCGGGCCAAGCGGCCGGCGCCGATCGGCCGATGGTCCTTGCCATCGACGGAGACCATCCACAGCGTGTTCTCAAACCGGTCGTTGAACCGGTCCGCGGTCTCGAGGGTGTAGACGATTCGTTGACCGTCCGGCGAGATCTGCGGCTGATTGGGATTGCGCCAATCGAGGAGGGTCTCCGAAGAGAGGGCGAGGGCCAACAGCGGAAGGATCATAGGAGGAAGGATTTGGGCCGGGTGAATTGCGAAAAGCCAAGAACACTCAAGGCTACACCGCGACCCGAATCCTTCACCCCGGTCCAGGCGAGCGAGGGGGCGAGGTAGTCGCAGCGGTTATGGTAGACGGTTCCGGTATCGATCTGTGCGCCGATACGGAGGGCCGCCGCTTGATCTTTCGTCCAGATGCTGGCGGTTAGTCCATAGGCGCTATCGTTCATGAGGGCGATGGCCTCAGCTTCTGAGTCGACGGGCATGATGCCGACGACGGGGCCGAAGGTCTCCTCCGTCATCACCCGCATGGAGTGGTTGACGTTGGTGAGGATCTGGGGTGGGAGATAGGCGCCGCCGGGGTCCGGCATATTGAGGTGAGCGACAGCGCCTTGGGCGATAGCTTCCGCCACTTGGGCGCGGACGAACTCCGCGGCGGCGGGCCGGACCATCGGGCCCAGCGTGGTGGCCTTGTCGAAGGGGTTGCCCAGAACGTACTCGTTCGTCAGCACCACGGCGCGTTCGACGAACTCGGCGTAAACGGCGCGATCGACGTAGATCCGTTCAACGCCGCAGCAGGATTGGCCGGAGTTGAACATCGCCCCGTCGACCAGGTTTTCGACGGCGTGGGCCAGGTCGGCATCGGCGCGGACGTAGGCCGGATCCTTGCCGCCGAGCTCGAGCGCCATGGGCGCGCGGGCGGCGGCCTCAATCTGCCGGCCCCCGGCGACCGAGCCAGTGAACGAAACGAAGCCAATGCGCCGGTCAGCGACGAGCGTCAGGACATCGGCGTGGGAGGCGTGGGCAAAGCGGAGCACCTCTGGGGGTAGGGCGGCGGCAAAGCGTTCGGCCACCAGCGGCGTTTGGGCCGAGGCCTTGAGCAGCACCGCGTTGCCGGCCAGGATAGCCGGGACGATAGAGTTCACCGCGCAGAGGTACGGATAGTTCCACGGGGCGATGGTGAAGACAACGCCGACGGGCTCTTTGCGGATGAAGCCGGCCGGAGCGGGGATGTCGGCCAGGCACTGTTCGGCGATGGAGATCATGTAGCGAGCCCGCTCGGCAAAGCCGCGGCGGATCTCGTTGGGGGTGTAGCGGATGGGACGGCCCATCTGCCAGGTGAGCTCTTCGCCGATCGCGTCCGCCTCGGCTTCGAACTGGGCAACGAGCGCTTCGCAAAGGGCGATTCGTTCGGCGAGCGAAAGCTTCGGCGGCGGCGCGAGCAGCGCGTCGAAATCGGTGGTCAGTTCGCGCTCAGCGTAGACCGAGCCGTCCACTGGGGAGATCGTCCGTTGGATCATAACGGCGTCGTGTAAGCCGCGGTGATGCCACCGTCGACGAGGAACTCGGTGCCGGTGACGAAGGAGGAATCGTCGGAGGCGAGGTAGAGAGCGGCCTTGGCGATCTCCTTGGCCTGGCCGAAGCGGCCCATGGGGATGTGGACAAGGCGGCGCTGTTTCTTCTCTTCCGTGTTGAGATACTTCATCAGCAGTTCGGTCTGGAGCGGCCCGGGGCAGAGGGCGTTGACGCGGATGTTTTCGCGGGCATGAATGGCGGACAGTTCGCGCGACATCGAAAGCACGGCGCCTTTGCTGGCCGTGTACGCCAATTGCGGGGTGGCGGCGCCGAGCAGCGCGACGAACGACGCGGTGTTGATGATGGAACCGCCTCCGGCGCGGCGCAGGGCCGGAATGCCGTACTTGCAGCCGAGAAAGACACCCTTCACGTTGACAGCAAAGGTGAGGTCCCAGACGTCTTCGGTGGTGGCGATGGCGTCGTCATCGTCGGCGTGGGAGATGCCGGCGTTGTTGAAGAGAATGGTCAGCTTGCCGTAGGTCTCTTCGGCCTCGCGCACCATGCGTTCGCAATCGGCGGCTTTTGAAACATCGGCCTGTACGGCGTGCACGCCGGGAATCTGCGCGGCGGCCTCGCCATTCAGGTCGACGGCCACTACTTTGGCGCCTTCGGCGAGGAAGAGAAGAGCCGTCTCCTTGCCGATGCCACTACCCGCGCCGGTGATCAGCGCAACTTGGTCTTTCAAACGGTCCATAGACTTAGATCTTCTCAAAGTAGCGGCGGCGTTCCCAATCGGTCACCGCCGCGTCGAACGCTTTTTGTTCCGTGCGGAAGAAATGGGAGTAGTGTTCAACGACGTCGGCGCCGAGGACGCGCTTAGTGAAGTCGCTGGCGGCGAACAGGTCGGTGGCCTGGCCGAGGGTGTAGGGCACACGAGGCAGCGACTGCGAGGAGTACATGTCGCCGAGGAAGACGGCGGGCGGCTCGATCTTGTTGACGATGCCGTCGATGCCGGACGCGAGCGAGGCGGCAAAGGCCAGATAAGGGTTGGCGTCGGCGCCGGGGATGCGGTTCTCAATGCGAAGGCTTTTGCCTTCGCCGACGACGCGGAAGCCGGCGGTGCGATTGTCCTTGCTCCACGCTAGGCGCGTGGGCGCCCACGACATATCCTCGTAGCGCTTGTAGGAGTTGATGGTGGGCGCATAGAAGACCATGAACTCCGGGGCGTGGGCGATCCAGCCGCCGAGGAAGTGCCGGAAGGTATCTGAGTGGAGATCGCCGAACTGGCTCAGGCTCAAGTGCAGATGGCAGCTCGACCCGGCTTGGCCGTGATGCGGCTTGGCCATGAAGGTGACGCTGATGCCGCACTGCTCGGCGATCTCTTTCAAACACTGTTTGAAAAGCACGTGGTTGTCGGCCATGGTGAGAATGTCCGTATAGCGAACATTGACTTCATGCTGGCCGAGGCCCCACTCGCCTTTCGAATTCTCGACGGGGATGCCGGACTGCCGGAGATGCCGGCGGACAGCGGCGGTGAAGAACTCTTCGCGGCTGCCTTGGAGGAGGTTGTAGTCTTCGAGGTACCAGCTCAACGGTTCGAGCTTGTGGTAGTCCTGCTCATGGGCGGCCCGATAGGTTTGGCGGTAGGCGTAATACTCGAGTTCCGAAGCCGCCATGGCGCTGTAGCCCAACGCGGCGGCGGCGGCGATCTGTTTTTTGAGGATCGAGCGGGGCGCGACGGCCACGTGGTCGACATCGCAGTGGACGAAGGCCGTTTTGGGCTGCCAGGTGGTGAGGCGGAGGGTGGCGAGATCGGGAATGAGGTGGAAATCGCCGTAGCCGAGCTCCCAGTTGGCGAAGCGGTAACCGGCGACGGGCTGCATTTCGGCGTCGGTGGTGAGGAGGTAGTTGCAGGCGTGGGTGCCTTGGGAGGCGACGCTATCGAGGAAGTAGGAGGCGTCGAAGCGCTTTCCCATCAGGCGGCCATAGTGATCCGTGAAGCCGGCGACGACGGTATCGACGGTGCCGGTGTCGACGTGCTGCCGCAGAGAGCTGAGATCGAGATGGGCCATGTGCCTGCTAGGCTATCACTCCGTTACGATAAAGTAAATCTTAGCGTGGCCGTATCAGCCATTGCGTGGTGGATTGGCGGTTGAGAGTTCTTAATATAAGTTTTTCTCGTCTGTTTTCAGGTAGATACAATTCAGTATTGTCACTCCTGCCCCGAGTGTGCTAATAATTGACCTGGTAGTACTCGGTAGTATTGGAGGACATAAACATGAACATCCGCCCACTCCACGACCGCATTGTCGTGAAACGCATTGAAGAGAAAGAGACCGTCCTGAACGGAATCATCATCCCGGACAGCGCCAAAGAGAAGCCTCAGGAAGGCGAAGTCGTCGCCGTCGGCAACGGCAAGCGTCTCGATGATGGCAAGATTGCTCCGCTCGAGCTCAAGGCTGGCGACCGCATCCTGTTCGGAAAGTATTCCGGCAGCGACATCAAGGTTGACGGCAACGAATATCTGATTATGCGCGAGGACGAAGTCCTTGGCGTGATCGCGTAACACCGTACGATTACGAAGGATTAAGACACATGGCTGCAAAACAGATTGTTTATTCGGAAAATAGCCGCCAGGCCATCCTGCGCGGAGTGAATCAGCTTGCTGACGCTGTGAAAGTGACCCTCGGCCCCAAGGGCCGGAACGTGGTCCTCGAGAAAAAGTTCGGCGGCCCGACGATCACCAAGGACGGCGTGACCGTTGCGAAGGAAATCGAGCTGGCGAATCCGCTCGAGAACATGGGCGCCCAGATGGTCCGCGAGGTTGCTTCGAAGACCTCCGACATCGCCGGCGACGGCACCACGACTGCCACCATTCTGGCGCAGGCGATCTATCGCGAGGGCGTGAAGGCTGTTGCAGCCGGCGCGAACCCGATGGCCCTGAAGCGCGGTATCGAGAAGGCTGTTGAGGTCTGCATCGGTGAAGTGAAGTCGATGGCGACCAAGGTTGCCAACGACGAGAAGATCGCCCAGGTTGGCACCATTTCGGCCAACGGCGACGCCACCATCGGCACCATCATTGCGGAAGCGATGAAGAAGGTCGGTAAGGACGGCGTGATCACGGTGGAAGAGTCGAAGACCATGGTCACCGAGCTCCAGACCGTGGAAGGCATGCAGTTCGA
>LNFE01000300.1 GCA_001464575.1 Acidobacteria bacterium Ga0077553
TGGGGGAGCCGACAAAGCAGAACGGAGCCGAGCGCAGGGCGCGGCTAGGCGATAGCCGTCAAGCGAAGCGGTGCCTGATCAGGGGCGGGGACTACGGGAGATTGCGAGATTCGGGGAATGAGGCGCTGAGGCGACGTGAAATTCGCTTCTAACCGGTCACCATAGCGGAACTTCTATGGAGGCCTTTAAAAAGTGCGTGGTTTGCCGGAATGCCGCAACTGATGGAAGAAATCTTGCTTGCCGGACATTTGCCGACGGCGGGCGTCTGGAATCGCCGTTATGGGTGCTCAGCTTTTGGATCGCTGCCAAGGAACCGTTTCCTGACCTAATAGCACCGGCGCGTCGAGAACTATCTCGCATCCTACCAGTTGCTATCGTGATTTCGATGCTCCAGAGTTGCCGGACCGCCGTCTCGCTTTTCCGAGGTGCCCGTTGCCGCAGGTCAGCAGTATATGGTTTCTACGATCGCCGGAGGCGCGCCTCCGCCGACGCCTTCCGCAGCAAGATCGATCTCCATAGCACCGCCCTCAGGTCTCGTGTCGGATGCCGGTGGCAATATCTATTTCAGCAGTAATCACGCAGTTTTCAAGCTCGACCCAAGCGGAGTTGTGACTCGAATAGCCGGGACATCCCGCCCCGGCTATTCAGGCGATGGGGGACCCGCGGTCAATGCGCAGCTGAATACTCCTGGTTGCCTTGCCTTGGATGCTTCCGGAAACTTGTTCATCGTTGACCATAGCAACCTCCGCATTCGTAGAGTATCCCCAGAGGGGACCATCACCACTATCGCCGGTAACGGCCAAGTGAGCTTCTCCGACTCGGCGACCAATGGAAGACCCGCAGTGAACGCAGGACTTGCTGCAATGGGTGCAGTCGCCACCGACGGCGCTGGAACCATATTTTTTTCTGAGACCTCTAGCCCCTTCGGGCGGGTTCGGAAAGTCTCCCGAAGCGGGATTATTTCCACGGTTGCGGGGGGCGGGACCGCCTCTCCGGGCAGCGGCGGACCAGCGACGGGTGTCGAACTGAGCGTTCCGTCGGGGCTTGCCGTCGACACAGCGGGCAACCTGTTTATCAGCAGCAACGGCGATAGGCGCGTGTTTAAGGTCGATGCGGCCGGGAAGATCACGACCGTGGCAGGCACAGGCTCCACCGGATTTTCAGGGGACGGAGGGCTGGCGACCAATGCGGAACTGGCCGGCCCCGACGCGTTAGCTTTCGATACTAACGGAAATCTATACGTCGCTGATACGGGAAATTATCGTGTCCTAAGGGTTTCTGCGAGCGGAGTCATTTCTACTGTTGCCGGCGGCGGCGAAGAGTATCCCGGTGATGGCGCCGCAGCCACGAGCATACAATTCTGCGGCGAGGCAGGAACCCTGTCAGGTCTAGGCACCGATGCGAGGGGAAATTTGTATATTGCTGCCTGCTGGATTCAGAAGATCACGGCGGATGGAATCGTTCACCTGCTTGGAGGGAATGGAAGTTTCAGTTTCGGCGGCGATGGCGGACCCGCCACGGCTGCCCAGTTTCTTGCTCCGAGGGATCTTGCGTTGGACGCAGATGGGAACGTCTACGTGGCCGACACCGGCAACAATCGCATTCGGAGGATCGCGCGGAACGGAACGGTCACGACTGTCGCGGGCACTGACGCCCTCGGCTTCGGCGGCGACGAAGGACCTGCATCCGCGGCGGTGTTGAACTCTCCGACCAATCTTGCGGTTGATGGCACCGGGAACATCTTCTTTACCGATTCCAGGAACTGCCGCATCCGAAAGATTCGGCCCAATGGAACAATGACAAGCATCTCCGGCAACGGTCGTTGCGCTTACACACCGGATGGAAAGGCAGCCCTCGGATCGAGTATCTCGCCCGGAGCTCTTGCGATCGACAAGTCAGGAAACCTATTCTTTGCCGAGAACGGCGGGGTGCGCAAAATTGACGGACAGGGTGTGCTTTCCACTGTCGCCGAAGGCATTCGCGACGCCTGGTTCTCCGGACCGGCCTTGACGGTGGATCAGAATAACAACTTGCTGATGACAGATGTGGGCAATGATCGGATACTGATGGTCGCCCCGGACGGCCAGGTCTCGATTGTTCCTGGAAGCAGCGGCCACGGTGCTACCGGCATTGCAGTTGACCACGCCGGAAACATCGCAATCGCGAGTGTGTCATCGCTTCGAATACTCTCGGGAGGGACAATCCGAACAGTCGTTTCCCAAACGAATCCTCGGACGTACAAAGATGATGGGCCCGCATCGTTGTCCTCTTTGACTCCAATCGCTATTCGGATGGATGATGCGGGCCGCATCTATGTCGTGGATCATGGCTTCACATCCACCTTTCCACCAAGAACCGCCGACGCGTCCATTCGGCTTCTCCAGCCGACGGAGCAGACCATTTTGATCGGTTCCGTCCGCAGTGCTGCCAGCCAAGCGATAGAGTCCGTTTCGCCGGGAAAGATCGTGGTGATCTACGGCGCCGGAAGGGGACCGGCGCAGTTGGTCCAGAACGTTGCGCAGAACAGCTTGTATCCCACGAACGTGGGAGGAACCCAGGTATTTTTTGACGAGCTAGCGGCACCCATTCTTTACAGCTCCGCAACGCAGATCGCCATGGTTGTTCCTTACAACTTGGCACGACGGACGACGGCGATGAGGATCGAGTACGGCGGTGAAAGGTCCTTGCCCCACATGCTAAACGTCGCGCCGGCTTCGCCGGGCATTTTTTCGGCAAACGGGACGGGGTCGGGTCAAGCCGCTGTAGTCAATGCAGACGCAACGACCAATGACGCCGCTCACCCAGCCCAGCCGGGCGAACTGATCACGCTCTATTGCACTGGTGGAGGACTTGATAGTGCGCCGCAAAGCGATGGAAACGTCACTTCCATGCTGGAACCTTATCCGCGGCCGGTCCTGCCGGTCAAGGTCGAGATCGGGGGCATTTCCGCGCACGTGCTATATGCTGGTGCGGCTCCTGGCGCAGTTGCCGGCCTGATGCAGATCGTGATCCGGGTTCCACCGGGGGTCCAGCTTGGCGGCTACGTGCCTTTCCAACTCTTCGTGGGAGAAAACGCGACTGTTGCTGGGGCCGCATGGATTGCGGTAGCAAGTAATGGCCGCTGATTTCATGAGCCTCCAACCACCGGGCAACTCCCCTCTCTCCGAACAAAGAATGTGGCAGATGGAGATTATCCACAAGTCGGCTTCTAGTTGATCGCTCCTGCGTGCGTAGTGTGGAGTGTTGTGCGACACGGGCTCCAAACGGCGTTGGCAATGCCCCTTTCCCTCTATTCAACTGACTGTGAAACGGCCAGTTGCGGATGTGGAGTGCGATCGGGTGCGTCGAAAGTTCTCAATGGCGAAGAGGGCTCTAAGACGATCGCAATGCGGATGGCCTATCGCCCCCCTGGCCGGCAGATACGGATCATCGCCTTAGCGATAGTTCGGTTGGTGTAATCTCGTTGCCGGGGCGGCGGCCCCTTCTTTGAGAGATCGCGCGAGTTGATTTCGTCTGCGACCGCCATCTCGCTGACGCCATGAGCCAAAGCATAGACCGAATACGCTAGGTCAATTCGGTTTCCGTCCCCGCCGTATGTTGGGTTAGAGCGGAAGTCATCGATGGTGAGCAATGCTTGACCAGGCATTGGTGCTGTGGCGCGTCGGACATGAGGGCTATTTGAACTGAGAATCTCGCGAACATTCGAGAGGAGATCGGCAGCAGCCCGGTACGGTTGGAGAGAATCGGCTGGATGGACTCGCACAAAGGGGAAACTGCCGTCGAGCACCATGTACTTGGCTTTGCGATTCGTGAATCCGCCCAGGCGGCCAAAGTGGCGCCAGTCGGCCGCACCTTTGTCGCCGCCGAACTTCTCAGCGAGTGCGCGTGCGGCGAGTGTTGATAGTCGCTGGGGAAGAACCTGCCCGTGGTTGAGCCAGGCCTGGAAGTTGCCTGGCGAGGTTTCGACGACCAGCGCCGGGGTGTAGCCCTCGGCCTTCATTCGCTTGACGGCGTCGGCGCTTAGGTCGTCGACCATGCTGAGGTGGTGCTCGCCCTGCGGGCGGATGTAGATGTTTCGGCCTTGGCTGTTCTGGTAGCGGAGCCACGGGAGTGACTTGATCAGCGTTGCGCGGTCCCAGGTGCGGGGGAGCATTTCTGGTTCGCGCGGGTCGGAGTCGGGGGTGTGCGGTTTGAAGAGGCCGATCTCGTAGACTTCGCAACCCATGGCGGCAATTTGCTGCTCGACGGCGATCAGGGTGCGGTTCTTCATCTTTTCTCCTTGACGCCCGAGGGAAGTTCGGGAATAATCGTCTGCATAGCTAGCTTGTACAGTCTGGCTGTGCTCTTGTCAAGGTTGGAGTTTTGAAAATGCTGATTCAGGCCGCTTCTCCACTTCCGATCAACGACCGCGGGCAATCTGCCCGCCTCGACGCGAAGCTGCGCCGAGAGTTGGGGGAGACGGTCCTGCGCGCATTGGCGGATGAGCGGACGGAAGACCTGGTCCTGAATCCGGACTCCCGGCTCTGGGTGAAGCGGCAGGGTGAGGGGTTCCAGTGCATCGGGGAGATGCCTGCCGCACAGGCGCAGACGGCGATGGGAACTATCGCAGCGCAGAAGGGGACGGTGATCAATCATGACCGGCCTATTCTGGAAACCGAGTTGCCGATCGATGGCAGCCGCTTTGAAGGGCTGATGCCGCCGGTGGTGAGCCGGCCGATCTTTGCAATTCGCCAGCGACCGCGTCGGATCTTCACGCTCGATGACTATGAGCAGGCCGGAATTCTGAGCGATTCGCGGGACGCGCTCAACAAGCGTCGCTGGCGGACGGGATTTGCAGATCTGGTCCGAGGGCTCTCCCACGCCGAAGTGATCCGCGCCGCCATTGCGGAGAAAAAGAACATTCTCATCGTCGGCTCCACGGGCTCCGGGAAGACGACATTGGTGAACGCGATTCTGGAGACGCTGGCGAAGCTGGCTCCGGCGGATCGAGTGATCTCGATTGAAGACACGATCGAGCTCCAATGCCCCGTTGAGAACTACGTGGACCTGCGGGCCGTTGGCAACGTGACGATGCTCGATTGTCTGCGGGCCTGCATGCGGCTGAAGCCGACACGGATCGTGGTTGGCGAAGTTCGCGGGGCGGAGGCCCACGTCATGCTGAAGGCCTGGAACACGGGGCACCCGGGTGGTGCGGCGACGGTTCATGCCAACGACGCGCTCAGCGGCCTGGTGCGTCTTGAAAGTCTTGTGGCGGAGGCTACCGCCGCGCCGATGCAATCGTTGATTGCGGAGGCGGTGGACTTGGTGGTCTTCATTGACGAGGAAGCGGACCTGGCTGCTGGCCGCAAGGTCCGGCAACTGCTGCTGGTGAACGGGTACGAGAACGGACAGTACTCGGTGGAATATCTCTAAACCAACGGAAGGAAGGATGCGATGAGAATCTCTGATCGTGGTTGGACGCGGACCTGGTTGTTGATCGGCCTGCTGTTTGTCGCGACGCAGCTCGCTTGGGCGGGTGGCGGTGGCGGCGGTGGGTTGCCATGGGAGACGCCGCTGAACCGGGTGGCGCAGTCGATGACTGGCCCGGTGGCACTTTCGATCTCGCTGATCGCGCTGATGGTGGCCGGCGGGACGCTGGTGTTTGGTGGGGAGCTGAGCGAGTTCGCTCGGCGGTCCTGCGTGGCGGTGCTGGCGATTGCGTTCCTGGTGCTGGGTGCGGGCTTTATGACGACGCTGTTCGGCGTTGGCGGCGCGGTGGTCCTGTAGGAGCTCCATGGAGAAGCCGCGCGAGATCGTGATTCATCAATCGGCTAACCGGCCCCACTTGCTGTTGGGCGGAGACCGGGAGCTTGTTCTATTCGCGGCATTGCTCTCGGCGATGTTGGTGTTTGCGTTGGTGACTTGGTGGGGTGTGGTGGCCGGAATCTCGTTGTGGATTCTCGCGGTGGCGGTGCTTTCGCGGATGGGGCGATCGGACCCTATGCTGCGGCAGGTCTACCTGCGCCATATCCAGTACCGGCCGTTCTACTTGGCGAAGGGATCGCTGGGACGGGAGACGGCCGCGATTCCGAGGCAATGGAGGTAGGGATGAAGCTCGCTGAACATCGCTCGCGCGTGCAGGGCTTGGCGGATCTGCTGCTATACGACTCGATGGTAGATGACGGGGTGTTGCTACTGCAGGATGGGGCGATGCTGGCGGCTTGGTCCTTTCGGGGGCCGGACATGGCCTCGGCGACGCATTCGGAGATGGGGGCGTTGAGTGCGCGGCTGAATTCTGTTCTGCGGCTGGGCAGCGGATGGATGATCCAGTGCGATGCGATTCGGTCGATGGCGCCAGAGTATCCGCCGGTGGGTGAGTTTCCGGACGCTGTGACAAAGCTGATTGATGATGAGCGGCGGCAGCAGTTCACGTTCGAGGGTTCGCATTACGAGAGCGACTACTATGTCGCGCTGACGTACCTTCCGCCGGAGGAGAGCGAGGAACGGGTGAAGGGGTGGATGTTCGATGGGCGGCGGGAGTGGAAGTCGAGTGCATTGAGGGCGCTGGACTACTTCAAGGGGCGGGTGAGCGGGTTTGACGACATCTTCGGTTCGTTGTTTCAGGCGAAGCGGCTAGCGGGTGGGCGGAATGGCGATGAGCTGTTGCGCTACTTGCATCGGTGCGTTGCGGCGGCTGACCATCCAATTCGACTGCCGCAGGTGCCGAGCTATCTGAACGATGTGCTTTCGTCGCGGGATTTCGTGGGTGGGATGAATCCGCGGATTGGGCGGAAACACATTCGGGTGATCGCGATTGACGGTTTCCCGCGTGTTAGCTTTCCCGGAATTTTGGGTGCGCTGGATGCGCTGGCGATTGAGTACCGGTGGCACACGCGGGCCATTCTGCTGGAGCCCGAGGAGGCGCGGGGGTTACTGGATCGCACGCGGCGGAAGTGGCGGGCAAAGATTCGCGGGTGGAAGGACCAGTTGCTGCGGACAGAAACGGGCCCGGTGAACCTGTTTGCACAGGAGATGGCTGTGGATGCGGAAGAGGCGATGGGTGTGGCGAGCAGCGGCGATGTGCAGTTCTGCGTGTACAGCACGGTGATCTTCTGTTTCCATGAGCGGGAAGAGGCGGCGGAAGAGTCCGCGGCACTGGTGGTGAAGACGGTGCAGAACCTGGGGTTTTCGTGCCGCGTGGAAAGTGTGAACGCCGTGGAGGCTTGGCGGGGGAGTTTGCCGGGGGATGGGTATCGAAACGTGCGGCGGGTAATTCTACATACGCTGAACCTGGCGGACATGATGCCGATCACGGCCGTCTGGGCGGGGGAGCGGAAGAATCCGTCGCCGCTGATGCCGGCGGAGTCGCCTTCGTTGTTTTATGCGGCTACCAGCGGGGCGACGCCGTTCCGCTTCAACCTGCACGTGGGCGACTTGGGGCACACCTTGATGATCGGGCCTCCGGGCGCGGGAAAATCGACGTTTCTGGGGCTGACTGCGGCGCAGTGGTTTCGTTATCCGCGAGCGCAGGTGTTTGCCTTCGATAAGGGCTACTCGTTGCTGGTGCTGACGCGGGCGGCGGGCGGGGAGTTCTACGACATTGGCGGGGAGAAGACGGACTGGGCGTTCTGTCCGCTGAAGGAGATCGACTCGGCGTCCGATGTGGCGTGGGCGGTGGATTGGTTGGAGAGTCTGTGCACGCTGCAGGACTTCAAGATTGGTCCGCGAGAGCGGAATGCGTTGACGGAGGCGGTGCTGCTGCTGCAGAACTCGCCGACGCGGACGCTGACGGAGCTTTGCGCGAACGTGCAGGACACCGATATCCGCGAGGCTTTGCACTACTACACGCTGGGCGGGGCGATGGGCCATTTGCTGGATGCGGAGGAGGACATGCTGGGAGAGGGCCGGTTCCTCACCTTTGAAACTGAGCACTTGATGAGCCTGGGGGAGAAGGCTGTGGTGGCGGTGTTGCTCTATCTGTTTCGGCGGATTGAGAAGCGGTTGGACGGTTCGCCGACGCTGGTGCCGCTCGATGAGGCTTGGGTGTACTTGCGGCATCCGCTTTTTCGGGAGCGGGTGCGGGAGTGGCTGAAAACGCTGCGGAAGTTCAATGGCGTGGTGCTGCTGTCGACGCAGAATCTTTCGGACATCTTCAATTCGCCGATTCGAGACGTGGTGCTGGAGTCTTGCCCGACGAAGGTGCTGCTGCCGAACGCGGAGGCGGCGAATCCGGCTTCGCGTGAGTTCTACGAGTCGATTGGGATGAATGACCGCGAGGTGGACATCATCCAGAAGTCGATTCCGAAGCGACACTACTATGTGGTCTCGCCGGTGGGCCGGCGACTGATCTCGCTCGGGCTGGGGGGCGTGGGGCTCTCGTTTGTTGGGATCAGCAGCCGCGAGGAGCGGCAGTTGGCGGAGCAGACGATGGAGCAGTTTGGAGAGGACTGGGCGGCGGAGTGGCTCCGGATGCGCGGACTGGTGGATTGGGCGAAGTATCTGGAGCGGCAGGACGAAGTGGCAAGGAGTGTACTGGCATGAAGGGAACACCTTCTCGACGGGCAGCGATGCTGGCGGCGGCGGCTTTCTTGACGGGCGCGCGACCGGCGCGGGCGGGTGTGCTGGCTGGCGTGGCCACGGAGTGGACGCAGCTTTCGAACAACCTGCAACTGATCACGAGCTACATTCGGCAGGGCGAGGAGCTGCGGCAGAAGATCCTGATGATGATCGATATGGCGAGGAATACGGCAGAGCTTCCATTTCAAGTGTTCGGGCCGATCATGGCGGATATCTCGTCGCTGGCGGGGATCGTGCAGAGTGGCCGGTCGTTGGCGTACTCGATGGCGAATTTGGATGCCGAGTTTCGGAACCGCTTTCGGGGTTGGGGGTACAACGCGCGGGCTTGGTTCACCGACTATCGGAATTGGTCGCAGACCAGCTTGGATACGACGCTGGGGACGCTGCGGGCGGCGGGATTGCAGAGCCGACAGATGCAGAGCGAGGAAGCCGTTTTGCAACGGCTGCGCGGGATGGCCAATTCGTCGGATGGGCGGCTGAAGGCGGTGCAGGTGGCGAATCAGATCGCGGAGCAGCAGGTGCAGCAGTTGATGAAACTGCGGCAGTTGATCCTGGCGGACTTGCAGAGCAAGCAAGCGTTTCAGGCGGCGCAGATTCAGAGGGAGGCGGCGAGCGAGGCGGCGACGGAACAGTTTTTCCGGTTCAATGTGCGCCGAGGGGATGGACGTGGCTTTCAGGCTGGCCAATGATGGAGGCATGCGAATAGGGACATTTGCACTGATTCTGGTTTTGGGTGGCTGCGCGAAAGAATCGTCGAGCGCCATCCTGGCGAAGGTGGAAGCGGCTGGGGCGGGCGATCTGCGAAGTGCCTCGCCGCAGGCAGTGAAGAGTTGGTTTCAGCAACATCGGGAACTGGCTCTGGAAGTGAGGCAGCTTTGCCAACCGGTGCAGAAAGGCGCCCCGGCGAATTGGGCGGATTCGACCGAGGGCAAAGTTTGCGCGGCGGCTAGCGTGGCGAGTGTCTTTCGCTTTCAGGAGCTGAAGGGCGACGGAAGAGGGTTTGAAGCGGGCAAGTAGCGTGGCAACTTGAAGCGGTTGTTGCGCTGCGAAAGGAGCAGCGATGACAATCCGACAGAGTTTCCGGTGGCTGGCGCTTGGGTGCCTTGCTTTCGGGTTGCTGAGCGATTCGGCGCTGGCGCAGACGTCGCCGAGCGTAATGCTCGATCAATATCGGGCCGTGCGGGTCTCTTGGCTGACGACGGCGGCGGGTTATGCCAACCGG
>LNFE01000301.1 GCA_001464575.1 Acidobacteria bacterium Ga0077553
AACCGAAGCCCTCCCCGAACACCAAGCCCTCCTCGCCTGGCGCCGTCTGCGGTCCGTCTCGGAAGAGCCCGTCTTCGTCGCCCAACTCGTCCTCGATAGTCATCCCTCGCCGGGCCCGTTCGAATTCGAAACCAACCGCGCCTACGCCCTCGGCCGCGGCCGCACCTGGCAGCAACCCGCCTTCGCGCTGCGGCAAAGTCAGGGCTACGTCCTCGACCCTGTCTTCGTCCTCCGCCGCCGCTTCGCCCTTGAACCCCGCCAGCAGCGCCAAGTCACCTTCGTCACCCTCGCCGCCGCCTCCCGCGAAGAGCTTCTCCGCCTCATCGTCAAGTATCGCGATCGCGACTTCTGCCATCGCACCTTCGACCTCGCCTGGTCCCACGCCCAACTCCAGTACCGCTATCTCGGCATCCGCAGCGATGAAGCCTTCCGCTTTACGGAACTCGCGAGCCACCTGCTCTACCCCAACCAGTCTCTTCGCGCCCCCGCCGAACGCCTCCGCCGCAACACCCTCGGCCAGTCCCGCCTCTGGGCCTACGGCATCTCCGGCGATCTTCCCCTCCTCGTCGTTTTCGCCGCCGACTCGCAAGGCCTCAACCTCGTCCGCGAACTCCTCTTCGCCCACACCTACTGGCGCCTCCACGGCTTCAAGGCCGATCTTGTCATCCTCAACCGGGAACCCGCCAGCTACGATCAACCGCTCCACCACCAACTGCTCCGCCTAGCCGAAGCTCACTCGCTTCACACCGGCCTCGACCAGCCCGGCGGCGTGTTCCTCCGCAAAACAGATCAAATTCCCGAAGCCGATCTGAATCTCCTGCTCTGCGTCGCCCAGGCCACCCTCGGCGTCGTCCGCGGCCCCCTCTCCCGCCAACTCGGCGCCCCCGCCGAAGCCAACCTCTTTCCTCCACTGCTCCCCCTCCGCGCCATTGAAGAACAACCGTCCCCCTCCCTCCCGTTCCTTGAACTGCCCTACTTCAATGGGCTCGGCGGCTTCACGGCTGGCGGACGCGAATACGCCATCTACCTCGGCCCCGGCGTGGTCACCCCGCTCCCGTGGATCAACGTCATGGCCAACCCCGTCTTCGGCGCCCTGGTCAGCGAGTCCGGCGCCGGCTGCGCCTGGTACGCCAACAGTCAATCGAACCGCCTCACCCCCTGGAACAACGACCCCGTCTCGGACCTCTCCTCCGACGTCGTCTACATCCGCGACGAAGACAGCGGCGCCTATTGGACTCCCACCCCGTCCCCTGTTCGCGAGCTCGACGCCTATCGCGTCCGCCATGGCCAAGGCTACTCCGAGTTCGAACACAACAGCCACGCCCTTGAACAAACCCTCCTCACCTACGTCCCCCTCAGTCCCGATCCCCCCGACCCCATCCGTATCCAAAGCCTCCGTATCCGCAACCGCTCCCGCGGCCGCCGCCGCCTCTCCATCACCTGCTACTCCGAACTCGTCCTCGGCACCGATCACGAAGTCACGCAAATGCACATCGTCACCTCCTGGGACGAAGCCGCCAAAGCCCTCTACGCCCGCAACCCCTACCATCCCAGCTACGGCGCCCGCGTCACCTTCGCCTCCATGGAGCCGGCCGCTATATCGCACACCGCTGACCGCACCGAATTCCTCGGCCGCAACGGCTCCGCCCGCGCCCCCGCCGCCCTCCGCCGCTTCGCCCTCTCCCGCCGCACCGGCGCCGGACTCGATCCCTGCGCCGCCCTCCAAACCCGCATCGATCTCGCTCCCGGCGAAGAGAAAACCGTCTTCATCCTCCTCGGCCAGGCCGACGACGAAACCCACGCCCGCCAACTGCTCCAGCACTACCGCAACCCTGCCAACGCTGACGCCGCTCTCGCCGGAACCCGCCAGCGGTGGGACGATCTCCTCGGCACCATCCAGGTCGAAACTCCCATCCTCGCCGTCAACTTCCTCATGAACCGCTGGCTGCTCTACCAGTCGCTCAGTTGCCGCATCTGGGGCCGCTCCGCGCTCTATCAGTCCAGCGGCGCCTACGGCTTCCGCGACCAGCTCCAGGATTCGCTCGCCATCATCTATACGGCCCCGGAAATCACCCACGAAATGATCCTCCGCGCCGCCTCCCGCCAGTTCCTCGAAGGCGACGTCCAGCACTGGTGGCACATGCCCTCCGGCGAAGGCATCCGCAGTCGCTGCTCCGACGATCTCCTGTGGCTTCCCTACGCCGTCTGCCAATATCTCAGCGTCACCGGCGATGCTTCTATCCTCGACGAACCTGCCCCGTTCCTCGAAGCCCCCGTCCTCAAGGAGGACGAGCACGAAGTCTACAACCATCCCCAAGTCTCCCCGGAAACTGCTTCGATCTTTGAACACTGCCGCCGCGCTATCGAGAAGGGGTCCACGCAGGGTCCCCACGGCCTCCCCCTCATCGGCACCGGCGACTGGAACGATGGCATGAACACGGTCGGCCCCGAAGGCAAAGGCGAAAGCGTCTGGCTCGCTTGGTTCCTGATCGACGTCCTGAACAAATTCGCCCCCCTCTGCGATGCCCGCGGCCACAGCCAACTTGCCCTCGACTACCGCGAACGCGCCCGCGTCCTCGCCGAAACCGTCGAGGCCACCAGTTGGGACCCCTTGGGCTCGAAGGAGCGTCCCGAAGCCAGCACGGACTCGATCGCGCAGTCCTGGTCCGTCATCAGCGGCGCTGGGAACCCCGAGCGCTCCCGCCAGGGCATGCGCGCCGGCGACGAGCACCTTGTCCGTCGCGCGGAGAAAATCGTCCTCCTCCTCACCCCGCCCTTCAATACCTCCCGCCCCCATCCTGGCTACATCATGGGCTACCCGCCCGGCGTCCGCGAAAACGGCGGGCAATACACCCACGCCGCCCTGTGGGTCGCCATGGCCTACGCCCGCCTCGGCGATGGCGACCGCGCCGTCGAGATCCTTGAGCTTTTAAATCCCATCGAACACGCCCGCACGCCCCAGGACTGCCAAACCTACCGCACCGAACCCTACGCCGTCGCCGCCGATGTGTATTCCCTTGAAGGACAGAAGGGCCGCGGCGGTTGGACCTGGTACACGGGCTCCGCCGGCTGGATGTACCGCATCTGGCTCGAAGAGGTGCTCGGCTTTAAACTCCAAGGTGACCAACTAACCATGCTCCCCGCCATCCCCGCCGACTGGCCCGGCTTCGTCCTCACTTTCCGCTATCACTCCACCGTCTACCGCATCGAAGTCTCGAACGGAGGCGAACGGTCGACGCAACCCGTCCAGCTCCACGACGACGGCGGTCACCATACCCTCCACTTCTGCGCCGGATAATTTCATCCGGGTATAATTAGGCATGCCCTATGTTGCCTTCGCCGGCTCGGAACTGATCGCCTCCGGCGACCTCCCCGCCATCACCGACGCTCTTCTCGCCGCCCCTTCTACCGAACCCATCCTGGTCTTCGACGCCGTCACCAGCTACCCCGTCGAAATTGACCTCCGCCCGTCCACCTTCGCCCCCACTGCCCGAATTTGCAGTCTCCGCCCCGCTCCCCCTCCGGCTCCCAACAAGGTCGGCCGCCCCAAGCTCGGCGTCGTCGCCCGCGAAGTCACCCTCCTCCCCCGCCACTGGGAGTGGCTGAACGAACAGCCCGGCGGCGCCTCCGTCGCGCTGCGCAAACTCGTTGAAGCCGCCCGCAAGGCCCAGGCGCCGCAGGATCAGCTCCGCGCCGCCCAGGAGTCCGCCTACCGCTTCCTCTCCGCCATGGCTGGCAACCTCCCCCGGTTTGAAGACGCCACCCGCGCCCTCTTCGCCCACCGCCCGGATGAGTTCACTGCCGCCATCGCCGCCTGGCCGGCCGGTATCTGCCGCCACGCGCAAACCCTCGCCGCCACCGCCTTTTCTCTCAAAACCGAGGCCGCATGAACCCGAACATCACCCTCCACATCACTCTCCTCGCTCCGCCCCCCGGCGTCGCCTTCGGCCTCCAACAGGGCCGCGGCAACGACTACCAAACCATCGATATCCAGCGCTCCACCGGCGGCGATCTCACCTTCGTCTGCTCCCTGCCGTTTCCCCTGCGCGGCCCCCTCGTCCAGGGTCCGCCCACCGGCCGCTTCCTCTATATCGACATCGGCACCCTGGCCGGCCAGCCGGACTCCCCCTGGACCCGCCGCCTCAAAGTCCCCCTCACCGGCCTCACCGGCGACCATCCCGCCTACCAGACCACCATCCCCGGCCAGGCCCGCGACGGCGGCCCCACCTGCGCGACTCCGAAGCCCTTCGCCGGCTGGACCCCTGTTCCGTAACCATTTCCCCACTCGCCCGTAGAACCCAGCGATGAAACTCGCGCTACTCTTCACCTTCACCACCCTCGCGGCCCTCGCCCAGTTCCAGGACAACCGCGAAAAGAAACTCACTTGCGACCAGAACCGCTCCTCCAGCCGTCCCCGCTTCTGTAAGATCACCGAGCAGACCGTCTCCAGCCAGTCTCTCTGGACCATCGACTCCGGCGGTAACGGCGGAATCACCGTCCGCGGCTGGTCCGGCCGGGAAACCCTCGTCCGCGCCAAGGTCGAATCCTGGGGCGAATCCGACTCCGCCGCCAGCCTCCTCGGCGGCCAAGTCCAGGTTGATGTCACCCCGGGCCAAGTACGCGCCAGCGGCCCCCAAGCGCAGGGCAAGGCCGGCTGGGCGGTCTCGTTTGAAGTCTTCGTCCCGCACGCGACCAGCCTGAATCTGCAAGCCCGCAACGGCGGCATCCATCTCTCGGACGTCCGCGGCCGCCTGGAGTTCAAGACGACCAACGGAGGCATCCACGTCGACCGCGTCGCCGGCGAAGTCACTGGTTCCACGACCAACGGCGGCGTACACGTCAATCTCTCCGGCGGGCGCTGGGAGGGCGGTCCCATCCAGTTGTCCACCACCAATGGCGGAGTGCATCTTGCCCTCCCCGCCGACACCGCGGCCCAGGTTCGCGCGAGGACGACGAACGGAGGAGTCCACTCCGACTTCCCCCTGCCCAACTTCGAGCGGAACCACCGCCCCAGCCAGTTTGAGTTCAACATTGGCGCCGGTGGCCCGTTGATCAATCTCTCCACCACCAACGGCGGCGTTCACATCCAGCGCCTCTAACCCGCAGCGTGAGCCGGGCCACCCCGACCCTACTGCGGCGGCCGGCCCGGTTCCATCTCAATCCGCCCTACCGGCGTCGTCGCCGCCGCCACCATCACCCCGGGGAACCCAAAGCTGAACAGCCGGATCTTCGTCGGGTCATCCCGGTCAAAGCCCAACTGCACCATCCCCGGCTCATCTTCAAGCGGCACCGTCCCCTTATACAGCCCCAACCGCCGCCCCACAAAGTTCACCGTCCGCCGTACGGTTCGCGTATTCGGGTTGCGATACTCAAACCACTGCGTCTTCTCAATCGACAGGTCAAACACCCCGCCCACAAACGGGGCGCTGATGTCCGGCGTCGCCGGCAGCGGGTACGGGGTATTCGCCGGGACCACCATCTGGTAAATTCGCAGCAGCCGGGCGCCCCGGTTGTACTCCAGGCGTCCCCGCAACTCCAAGGCGCCTGCATTGATCGCGCCGCTCACCTCCGGCGGTAACCCCAGCAAGTCCGGGTAGTCGGTCAGGAAGGCCGTCAAGGGAAACCGGCCTTCCACCGTCAGGGCGGCAATCTGCGGATCATAAACCGAGCCCAACGTCTGAGCCAGCGAAGAGGACGAAACGGCGGGGAAAGCAAGTGTCGTGAGTAAAGTTCTGCGATTCATGACCCTGAGCTTAAGCCACTAAGTCCAATCTTTACAGCGTCATCACCTGTCATGACGTCACCTGGCGTTACTTCGCTCCCTCCTCGCCCCGCCCGGCTTACTGCGGCTGCCGGCCCGGCTCCAACTCCACCCGCCCCACCGGCGTCGTCGCCGCCGTCACCACCGCGCCCGCAAAGGCCAGCGTAAACATCCGGATCTTTGTCGTGTCGTCCCGGTCAAACGCCAACTGCACCACGGCCGGCTCATCTTCGAGCGGCGCCGTCCCCTTGTACAAGCCCAAACGCCGCCCCACCATCGTCACCGTCCGCCGCACCGTTCCCGTGTGCGACGAACGGAAGTCGTACCATTGCGTCATCTCAATCGACAGATCGAACGCCGAACCCACAAACGGCGCATTCACGTCCGGCGACTCCGGCAGCGGATACGGGCTGCCCGTCGGCAACAGCATCTGATAGACGCGCAGCACCCGCGCTCCCCGGTTGTACTCCGCTCGCCCCCGGATCTCCAGCGCCCCGGCGTTCAGGGCGCCCACCACCTCCGCCGGCAAAGCCAAAACGTTCGGCGCGTCCGACAGGATGGCCGCCAGCGGCACCCGTCCTTCAATCGTCATCGCCGCGATCTGCGGATCATAAACCGATCCCTGCGTCTGTCCCTTCGCTACCATGTCCAGCGAGGCTAGGCCGCCCGTTGTGAATAAGTGTCTGCGTGTCATGTTGGGAGTCTAGTCCGGCCCTCTTCTTACTTACAGCGTCAGCATCTGCCATGCCGCTACTTGGCGTTACTTCGTCTACAGTAGAGAAAGAAGCTGTATGAGCGAGCCTCCCGTTTCTTCCTCCCACAGCTCCCGTCCACCGGAACTGTCCACCTGGAAAGACATCGCTGCCTATCTGCGCACCTCCGTTCGCACCGTCCAGCGTTGGGAAGAGCAAAACGGCCTCCCCGTCCATCGCGTCATGCGGGAGAAACGCGCCGCTATCTTCGCCTATCCCCACGAACTCGATGCCTGGGTCGTCCAACGAACCGTGACGCCCCCGGCGCCCGAAGCGT
>LNFE01000302.1 GCA_001464575.1 Acidobacteria bacterium Ga0077553
CGAGCAGCGTGATGGTGAGGGGCGGAACGTCGCGGAGGCGGGGGAGACGGTAGGCCGTGAAGCTGCCGTTGGTGAGGCGGCCGTTCGAGAACTCGATCGACTCCATCAGCGCTCCGCCAAGACCCTGGATGATGGCTCCTTCGACCTGCGCGCGAAGGTTCGAAGGGTTCAGAATCGCTCCGCATTCATAGGCCATGTGGAAGTCGCGGATGGTGAAGCCGGACTTGGCGTCCGCGGCGACCTCGACGCAGGCGGCGACGTAAGAACCTTTCTCGAAGCCGGCGGCAACGCCGAGGCCGGTACCGGGGCTAGGCTTCAGGCGGCGGGATTTCCAGTTGAATTTTTCGGCTACGGCCACGAGGACGTCACGGAGACGAGGATTCTCGACGTGGGCGACACGGAAGTCGAGCGGGTCCTGACCCGCGAGGGCGGCGAGTTCGTCCATGCAGACTTCGCGGGCGAAGTTGTTCGTCGTGGCGGCGATGCCGCGGTAGGAGCCTTCGCGGAGAGGGGAATCGCTGCGGAAGAAACGGGTGCGGGTGTTCGGGATACGATACGGCGATTCGAGACCGGCGGTACCGGCGTTGTAGGAAGCAAAGTCCCAGGCAATGAGGCGGCCGTTCGCATCGAGGGCCGCCTCGATTTCCCAGAGGCCGGCGGGGCGGCAGTAGGCCCAGGCGAACTCCTCGGCGCGGGTCCAGCGGAGGTGAACGGGCTTGCCGGCTTCCTTCGAGAGACGTGCCGCTTCAATGGCGACCTCGCCCGTATGCTTGCCGCCGAAGCCACCGCCGGAGCCGGGTTCGATGACGCGGACTTGTTCGGCGGAGAGGCGGAAGGCCTGTTGGAGCTGCTGCTGGACGCCGAATGGGTTCTGGGTGCCGGTCCAGACGGTGAGCTTGCCATCGACCCATTCGGCGACGGCGGCGCGGGGCTCCATGGGGGCGTGCTGAATATAGGGGGCCTGGTAGGTGGCCTTAAGCTTCTTGGAGGCGGCTTCGAAGGCGGGGGCGAGTTCGCCTCGCTTGTTCTCGCGGGGGCTTTGGGCGGTCTCTTTGAGGACGCGGTAAAGATCGGCGCTCGCGGGGTGGGGCTTGGTTTCCCAGCGTGCCGCCGCGGCGAGGGTGGCGACCGCTTGGCGAGCGGCGAAAGAGGTGGGCGCGGCGACGGCGACGAAGCCATTGTCGTTGACTACCGTAAGGGTCTTGTCTTTGAGGACGGAGGAATCGAGAGAGATGAGCTTGGCGCCGAAACTGGGGGGCCGGAGGACGGCGGCGTAGAGCATGCCGGGGCGGCGGACATCGGAAGGGTATTGGTGCTGACCGGCGACGATGGCGCGGGCGTTGAGGGCGCGATGGGAGTGGCCGAGCGTCTTCCAATCGGCGGGCGGGGTGAGTTCCCCGCCCCGATGCGCGGCCGCGGCTTTGCGGGCTTCGGGGACGGTGGCGGGGGTGGTGCGGCTGCCGGCGGTGATGCCGTCGTTGGGGCAGAGATCGGTGTCGCCGAGGACGGCGCGGACTTTCGCAAGTGGGAGGCGGAGCTCCTCGGCGACGGCCATGGCGAGTTCGGTGGCGGCGCCTTGGCCCATATCGACTTTGCCGGAGTAGACGGTGACGCTGCCGTCCGCAGCGAAGGCAAGGCGGGCGCGGGGCTTGGCGGCGGTTTGGGCGTCGAGGAGGGGGGTGGCGGTAAGGCAGATGACGAAGCCGGCAACTTCGAGGAAGTCGCGGCGGTTGAGTTGGAAGTGGTAGGGCGGGGCCTCGAAGAGTTCGTAGCGCTCGGGCTCATTCGGCATGGGGGCGGCCTCCTTCTTTCTGGGCGGCGAGACGGACGGCGGCTAGGATGCGGACGTAGCCGCAGCAGCGGCAGAGGTTGCCGTTGAGGGCGTCGACGATCTGGGTGTCGGTGGGGTGGGGCGTGGCGTCAAGAAGGGCGACGGTGCGGAGGATCATGCCGGGGACGCAGTAGCCGCACTGCATGGCTTCGGCATCAAGGAAGGCTTGTTGAACGCGATGGAGGCGGTCGCCAGCGGCGAGGCCTTCGATGGTGGTGACGAACTTGCCTTCGGCGAGGCGGGCGGGAGTGAGGCAGGAGGTGACGGGTTTGCCGTTGAGGAGGACGGTGCAGGCGCGGCACTGGCCTTCGCCGCAGCCGTACTTGGTGCCGGTGAGGCCGAGGTCTTCGCGGAGGACGTCGAGGAGGGGGCGGTCGGGGGCGGTGGTGAGGTAATGGGCTTGGCCGTTGATGGTGACCGTCATATGACCGTGAGTGTACTGGTTTGGGGGGGTGTCCTCAAGAACGGTCTCCTCCGGGTCATCGGTAGGGCTTTCAAACTCGATGCGGTAGCCGTCGGAATTGGAGAGGCCGGTGAATGCCGCAGGCTTGGAGGTCGCGATAGATGACGACGGCGTCGACGCAGAAGATGCAGATGGAAACACCTATGCCGCGCGGACCGGGAGGGCGGCTTTCCTGGAGCATGAAGGCGTGGCGGGCGACATGGGAGATCCGGCAACGAATTTTGGGATAGAACAGAAGAATGCTAGGCGTGTGGCGAATTGTAGTGGCCGGGACGATGCTGGTTGCCTTCGCGGAAGCGCAGCCGAAGCGGATTCTCTACGTGACGCACTCGGCGGGGTATCGGCACGATTCGATTCCGGTCTCGGTGCAAGCGCTGCGAGCCGGTGGGCGCGTGGAGATCGTTGCGACTGAGGATGTTGGGATGCTGAACGCCGCAACGCTGCGGGGCTTCGACGCGGTGCTGTTCTTCACGAGCGGGGAGTTGCCGGTGACCGAGCAGCAGAAGCGGGATCTGTTGGACTTCGTGCGGGCAGGTAAGGGATTCGGCGGGGTGCATAGCGCGACGGATACGTTCTACACGTGGCCGGAGTATGGGGAGCTGATCGGGGCGCGATTCAACGGGCATCCGTGGGTGCAGCCGGTGCGGTTTGACGTGGAGGATCCGGAGCATCCGGCGATGGCGGGCGTGGGAGCCGGGTTCACGATGCTCGACGAGATTTACCAGTTCCGGGAGTTTTCGCGTGACCGGGTGCGGGTGTTGATGACGCTGGACGCCGCGTCGGTGGACCTGGGGGCGGCGGGGGTGAATCCGGGGACGGAAGACTTTCCGCTGACCTGGTGCCGACGGTACGGAGAGGGGCGAGTGTTCTATTCGGCGCTAGGCCATTTTGACAGCACTTGGCGGGATGCGCGGTTCCTGAGCATGATGCAGGAGGCTCTGCTTTGGTTGACGGGAGCGGTGGGCGGGGACGCGATGCCGCGGCCGATCCGGCGGCCTTCGTTCGCGGCGGAGACGATCGGGAATAGCGCCAGTTTCGAGCCGCGGGGAACGATCTCGCCGGGCTCTTTGATTTCGGTGTACGGGGCGGGCCTGACGCCAGGCGGGACGTTGGCGGCGGAGGCGGGGCGGCCGGTGACGAAGTTGGCGGGGACGACGGTGAAGGTGAACGGGTTGAGGGCGCCTCTGTTGTATGCATCGCCGACCCAAGTGAACGCGTATGTACCGCTTGAGGCGCGGGGGGCGGCGATCTCGATCGAGGTGGCGGCGCCGGAGAAGTCGACGGCGCAGGTGGCGGGGGCCGACGCGACCCCGGGGATTTTCGCGGTGACGGCGACGCGGGAGTGGGCGATTTTGTGGGCGACGGGGTTGGGAGCGGTAGAGCCTAGCGGCAGCTTCCAGGCAACGACGGCGCAGCCGGTGGTGACCGTGAATGGCGCGGGGGCTCCCTTGCTCTATAGCGGTTTGGCTCCAGGGTGGTTGGGGCTGTATCAAGTGAACGTGGCGATGCCGCCGGGGACGACTTTTCCCGCAGGCTTACTCTTCCGGTTTGGCGGCTATGAGCGCGCGCTAACTCTGCAAGCGCAGTAACTACCCCGCCGGCGAGATTGCATAGAATGCAGGGCATGACGATAGGACGGATTAGCCGGCGAGCCTTGCTGGGTGGGGCAGCGGCGTGTGGGTACAGCCAACCGCCGATGCCGGGAGCGACGGTACAGGCGCTAACGGTGGGCCCGAAACACCATTTCTTCGGCTACTACGGCATCCCTCCCTGGAACCGGGCACAGACGAAGCTGATTTGCTTGGAGGTCGATTTTCAGGACCGGCTGCCGGAACCCGGCGAGAAGGCGCGGATCGGGCTGGTCGACGCGATGCAGGGCGGCTTCGCGCCGATCACGGAGACGGCGACATGGAATTTGCAACAGGGCTGTATGTTGTATTGGAACCCGCAGAGCGAGAACCGGGAGATTCTCTTTAATGACCGCAAGGGTGGGGACGTCATCACCGTCGTGATGGATGTCGAGAGTGGGAAGCGGCGGGAGTTGCCGCGGGCGATCGCGGCCGTGGGACGGACCGGGCGCTACGGCCTTTGCATCGACTACGGGCGGCAGGGCCGAATGCGGAAGGTGGTGGGCTACGCCGCCGCGGAGGATCCATTTGCCAATGACCCGGCACCGAAGAAAGATGGGATCTGGCGGATGGATCTGCGAACGGGAGAGGCGAAGCTGCTGGTTTCGATCGCCGAGGTGTATGAGCGCCTGCGGGGGAATCCGCTGGTTGATGGCAATCGGCACATGTTCTTTCAACATGCCGTGTTCAACCGGAAAGATTCGCGGTTTCTGTTTTTGGCGCGGGTGTTCACGGATCCGCCGGGCTCGCAGCTCGAATCGGCGATGTTTACGGCGAACCTGGACGGGTCGGAGTTGCGAGAGGTGATCCCGTTTGGGCGGGGCGTTTCGCACTTTGAGTGGCGGAATGCGCGGGAGATTGTGGCCACCTTCCGGATGAAGCCGCAAGGGGAGAAGCTGCATGTGCTCTTCACGGATGGAGCTGGCGATTACCGCGTCTTGGGCGAAGACTTCCTGACCAGCGACGGGCACTGCAGCGTGAGCCGGGACGAGCAATGGATGGTGACGGATCAGAACACCGGCGCGACACTTGAGAAACGGCTGCTGCTGTACCATTTGCCCAGCGGGCGCGGCAAGGAGTTAGCGCGGATGCCCATGCGCGAGCGGCGATATTTGAGCGGGGACCTTCGCTGCGACCTGCACCCCCGCTGGGACCGGACCGGGCGGCAAATCTGTTTCGACGCCCTGGACCGGGGGACGGGGTTAAGGCAACTGCACGTGGCGCGGCTTGCGTCGGGCGTGGCGGAGGCCGAATAGGAGTAGACCGGCGCCAAGAAGGGCAAACGTGGCAGGTTCCGGAACGTCTGAGCCGCCCCCCGGTCCGCCGGTGCTCGAAGAACAGATGGCAATGGTGTTGGTATCCATCGCGACGGCACCATTGCGGGCGAGAGCGCGGCCGCAGTCGAGGGAGGCCCCGGAATCCAGAGTGATGCTGGTGAGGGCAAGGAGATTGCCGGCGAAGGCGGTGGTGGTGCCGAGAGTCGCGGAGCTGCCGACCTGCCAGAAGACGTTCCCGCTTTGGGCATCGTTGATGAAACTGACAGCGGAGGCGCTGGCGGTGTTGAGGCTACTGCCGATTTGAAACAAGAACGCAGAGGCGGAGTCGCCGAGGCCGTCGAGAGTTAGCGTTCCCGTCAGTTGGGCGCTTGAGGTAAAGCAGTAGGTGCCCGGAAGCAGTGTTTGGCCGCCGAGGTCCTGGCCGGTCAGGACATTCGAACAGGCCGCACCTGCGACGGAGTTGTATGCGGTGGTGAGGTCACTTTGGGCCTGAAGAGCGACGGCTCCGGCGGAGTAGATCGTGTTTCCACCCCCGATGGAGGCAGGGGGGAAACCGGTAATGGCAGTGCCAGGCGAAACGCCGACGTTGCCGGTGATCGTGGTGGGGCCAGTGTTGGTCACCGTGGATCCAGCCAGGACAGCAAATAGGCCCGCCGTGCCGAGATCGACGGCGAGGGTAGCACCGTAAGCACCGGATGAGAACAGCGCGCAAACGAGATAGCTTATTGGAATGAGCTTCGTGTAAATATGAGGAGCAGATGAAGGGCCAACTTCCTTCGCCATTTCAGGCGAATAGGCGCCCAAACCCTGATAGCGGACCGCCGAATGACCACGGGCCGCCGCTTTTCTGCCTGGCACTTGGCGGCCCGCCGTGACTTGGAAACCTATATCGCGGAGATGCCGAAATATTTTTTCGAGGGCGTGATTGGAATCAACCTCGATTCGCACCCTTGCTTAACAAGCCGGCGAGATCGTCGAGCGGAGTCGGAGAGTATGTCAATCGAAGCGGATGTCACCAGTCTCCTCATCGAGTGGAAAGCAGGTAACGAAGCGGCTAAGGAGCATCTGATTCCGCTGTTGTATGAGGAGCTCCATCGGATGGCGGAGCGCTATCTGCGTAATGAAAGCGGCGCGCGCACCTTGCAGCCGACCGCTTTGGTTCACGAAGCCTATATGCGGCTGGTGCAACAGAGCCTGCCGGACTGGGAGAGCCGGGCTCACTTTTTCGGGGTGGCGGCTTATCTAATGCGCCAATTGCTGGTGGAACATGCCCGGCGGAACAACACCCAAAAACGGGGGCAGGGCCGAGCGAATGTGCCCTTGGACGAGGCACTGACATTTGCGCCGGAATCGAGCCGGGACATTGTGGACCTGGACGCCGCACTGCATGGACTGGCGGCGTTTGACGAGCGCAAAAGCAAAATCATCGAACTCCGGTTTTTCGGAGGGCTTACCTTGGACGAAGTGGCACAAATGCTGGCGATCTCGCCTGCCACGGTAGGACGCGAACAGAGGCTGGCAGAAGCATGGCTATACCGGGAAATGCAAAACAGAGCACAATGACTCCGGCCCGCTGGGCCAAGGCGGGCGAGTTGTTTCATGACGCGCTGGAGCTGCCGGCCGGAGAGCGCCGGCCGTGGCTGCGCGAGATGTGTGCCGACGATACGGAAATGCTGGCGGAAGTGGAGTCGCTGTTGGGAAGCGATGCGGACGGCGCGGGGAGGATCCTCGAAGGGAAGATCGAACCTGCGTTTACTTCCTTGCTGCGAGCAAACACGCCGGAGAGAGCCGGCCCGTACCGGCTGGTCCGGGAACTGGGGCGGGGCGGCATGGGAACGGTTTACCTGGGCGAACGGGACGACGACGAGTATCAAACCAAGGTGGCGATCAAGCTGGTGCGGCGGGGGATGGACACCGGAATCATCCTCAACCGGTTTTACCGGGAACGGCAGACGCTGGCCCGATTGCAGCACCCCAACATCGCCCGGCTCCTGGACGGTGGCACAACTGCGGAGGGCGAACCCTACATCGTCATGGAGTTCATTGAAGGCGAGCGGATCACGGACTACTGCCGGGCCCAGGAACTGAGCACGGTCCGGCGACTGGAGCTTTTTCTCGACGTGTGCAAAGCGGTGGACTACGCCCACCGGCAGTTCGTCGTGCACCGCGATCTCAAGCCGGGCAATATTCTGGTGGATCGAACGGGCGCGGTGAAGCTGCTGGACTTCGGGATTTGCAAGTTGCTGCAGGCCAAGGCGATGGCAGGCGAGGAAACGGCGGAGTTTGGGCCGACCCCGCTCACCCCGGACTATTCAAGTCCGGAGCAGATTTGCGGCGAGGCGACGACCATCGTTTCCGATGTGTATTCGCTCGCGGCGGTGCTGTACGAGTTATTGACCGGGGTGAAGCCGCACAAGATTGCGGAATATACGTTGCGGGGAATCGAGCGGGGGATTTGCGAAGGGGAGATCGCGAAACCGAGTTCCGTCTGCCAAAGCAGGGCGTTGAGCCGCCAGTTGCAGGGCGATTTGGACAACATTCTGTTGCTGGCGCTGCAGAAAGATCCACGCCGGCGCTACGAGACGATCGAACAGTTCGCCGCCGATATCCGGCGGCACTTGGCCCATCAGCCCGTGAAAGCGCGCCCGGATACGCTGGTCTACCGGACGGGCAAGTTCGTGCGGCGGCGGAGCGGACTGGTGGTTTCGGCGACGATCGTCATGATCTCGCTATTGGCGGGCGTGTTGGTTTCGATGCGATCGGCGCGGATTGCCAATGAGAACCTGCAGTTGGTGCGCCAACTCTCGAATACCTTCGTGTTCGACGTTTACGATGCGGTGCGCGATTTGCCGGGGTCCACCCGGGCCCGGCAACTGATCGTGCAGACGGGACTGAACTACCTGGACAACCTGTCCCGGAACGCGAGCGACAACGCCGGGTTGCAGCTTGAACTGGCAGCGGCCTATCAGCGAATTGGGGACGTGCAGGGCGCCGTGATGAGTGCCAATCTGGGCAACACGAGCGGCGCCATGGCGAGCTACCGCAAGGCGCTGACCCTGCTCGAAGCGGTGTCGGCCAAGTACCCGGAACAGGAAAAGGCGATCAGTCAGACTCTCGATCTCCACCGGGCCATGGGGGCCGTGCTCGAATACACAACGAATCCGAAAGAGGCGGTCGCGGCGTACCGCAAAGCCGAGCAGCTTGCCGAAGCGAGGCGGCAGAAAACACCACAGGACAGGGGGCTTTCGACGCACCTGGCCTACATTCAGTCGGCTCTAGGCCGGGGACTGCACCGGACGGGAGACCTTCCCGCCGCGCGGAAGAGCTTTGCGCAGGCTCAAGGCTTGTTTGAGACACTGGTGGCGGCAGACCCGGGCAATCCAGCGCTGCAGGCCTCCCTCGCGACCGCCTACTCAGGCGTGGGGATGTGTGATTCTCGCATGGGCCGCCTGGAGCAGGCGCTGGAGGGCCACCGCAAGGCCGTGGCGGTCCGCGAGAAAATCCTGGCGCTGGAGCCCGCGAACGTCGGTTCCCAGCGGGGCCTAATGCTGGCTTATTCCCATGTGGGGGATGTCTTGGGGAATCCGGACCTTCCGAACCTCGGAGACACCGCCCGGGCGGTAGAAGCCTATGAAAAGATGCTCGCGGTGGCGCGCAAAGTACATGAGGCAGACCCGTCCGATCAGCGAGCGCGAGGCGACTACGGCATCGCCCTGACGCGGGTCGCCCAGATCATACCCGAAGCCCGGGCTCGGGAGCGCGTTCCGATTTTGCGTCAAGCCCTCGCGCTGCAGGGGGAGGTGGCCCGACTGGACAGCCGCAATGTCGACGCTCGCACATCGATGGCGGTGAACTATAACTTCCTGGGCGACTCCTACCAAATTCTGGGGGAGTACGAGAATGCGATGGCCACCTATCGGGCGGGGATCCAGATCGCCGATCCTATTCTGACCACGGGGGGAAACCTGACCTCGACGACTGGCGTGCTGCTCCATCAGAAACTTGGGGAGGTTCTAGCAAAGCAGGGAAAACGCGAGGAGGCACTCGCGTGGGCGCGCCGGGTCTTGACCTTGACCGATCCCGCGAGCCCGGTGACGCTGGGGCGGCCAGAAGGATCGCGAAAGCTCTTCGTGGCGCGAGGACTGGCGGCGGCGGGCAGAGTGTATGCGCAACTGGCGCAGTCAGCGAAGGCTCAGCCCACGGACGCCACGGAGGCAAGACGGTGGCTCGGGAAGAGCCTCGAGGAGTATCGGGGAGAAGAGGTGAACCCGGTATTTAATGCCGCGCACCGGCGCGATGTAAATGAGGTAAAGAGGGTTCTAGAGGGGGTGAAATGACTAAGCGGGAGAAACAGATTGTGCGGGAGAGTTTCGCGAGTCTGGGAAGTGTGGCGGAACCGCTGGCGCTGCTGTTCTATGGCCGGCTCTTTGAGCGGGAACCGGGACTGCGGCCGATGTTTCGCGGGGACATCGAGGCGCAGGGACGCAAGCTGATGGAGATGCTGACGGCGGTGGTGGAGAATCTGGATCGGGCTGAGTCGCTCGCGCCAGTCTTGCGGGCAATGGGGCAGCGTCATGCGGGCTACGGGGTAACGGACCGCCACTACGATCTGGTGGAACAGGCGCTGCTTTGGGCGCTGGGCCAAACGCTCGAAGCAGATTTCGATCGCGAGACGAAAGCGGCTTGGCAAGCGGTGATTGGGCAGGTGAGCACGGTGATGAAGCAGGGGGCGGCGTTAGCGGCGTCCCGGCCGGTTGGAGCCTAGCAGCGGATGACCAGTCATCGCACCGACGGCGTTGATGGCCGGACGGCCTTGTCGTAGCGAAGGGTTTGGTCGAGCTGAGCGAGTCCGGAGCCATGGGACTGGAGCGCGGCGGGCAGCGGCCACGGTTGCTCCATACGGAGCCGGACGAGACGAAGGGCAGCTTCGGCATCAAGTGGCCGGGAGAAGAAATAGCCCTGCCCGAGGTCGCAGCCAAGACGGGCCAGTTGCGTCCAGTGCTCCTCCGTTTCAATCCCTTCCGCGATGACGCTGATGCCAAGATTGCTCGAGAGGTTCACGATCGACTCGACGATCTTCCGGCCATCCTGCTGCGGGTCGAGATGCTGGTCCATCGCCTGGACGAAGCTGCGGTCGACTTTGAGGGTGTCAAACGGCAGCTGATGGAGTTGGCTGAGGCAGGAGTAGCCGGTGCCGAAGTCATCGACTTCGAGAGCAACGCCCATGGCGGAAAGCTCATTGAGGATGGCCTGGGCCACGGCGGGATCGTCGGCGAGGATGCTTTCGGTGACTTCCAGGTGGAGACGGGCCGGGGCCAGGCCCGTCTCGGCCAGGATTTCCGCAATCAGGGCCGCCAGCTTGGGATCGGCAAACTGCAGCGCCGACAGGTTGATGCTAATGGATAGGTTTTCGCCGCCGGGGTAAAGAGCCTCCCACGCGGCCAGTTGGCGGCACCCCTGCGCCAGCACCCAGCGGCCCAGAGGCAGGATGAGCCCGTTGTCTTCGGCAGCGCGGATGAACTCGACGGGATGGACGAGGCCGCGCGTGGGGTGTTGCC
Source organism: Acidobacteria bacterium Ga0077553 (assembly GCA_001464575.1). Classification (GTDB taxonomy): domain Bacteria; phylum Acidobacteriota; class Terriglobia; order Bryobacterales; family Bryobacteraceae. The sequence continues at coordinate 10,758 of LNFE01000302.1, forward strand.
AACGGACCAGTGCTTCAAATCCGGCAAGCCGGCCGGTGCCAAGGTCCACCTGCGCCTGATAGTGGAGCAAAAACTCTTCGTTCTCGAGAGCCCGGCGCAGGTCGGTCTCGAGCGCCAGCCGGGCAACGGCTCGGGCGTGCATGCTGGAATCGAAGACCCGAAACTTGCCGCGGCCATCCGCTTTGGCTTGATACATCGCGGTATCGGCGTTGCGCAGGAGGTCTTCCGCGCTGGCGAGCGAGGGGTCGCTGACGGCGATCCCGATGCTGGTCGAGGCGAACAGCAACGCGCCGTCGAGATAGAACGGAGACTCCATTTCGCGTTGCACGGCCTGCGCGACCGCGATGGCGGTCCGGCCGCCGGGAGCATCGTCCAGGACGACAACGAACTCGTCACCGCCCAGACGGCCGACGAAGCCCGCGGTTCCATCAACCTGATCGAGAGCCGAAAGCAGGCGGCGGGAGACGCCCAGCAGGAGATGGTCACCCTTGACATGGCCCAAGCTGTCGTTGATCAGTTTGAAACGGTCCAGATCCATGAAGAGCAGGGCGAACGGACGGCTCGGGTCGTCGTGTTGACGGGCCAGCAGTTGTTCGAGCCGCTCGAGGACAGCCAGGCGATTCGATAGGCCCGTGAGCGGGTCGACCAGCTTGCCGGCCGTGATGTCGGACGTGGAACCCGCGATGCGGAGGGCGCGGCCACCGGCCCCGCGGACGGCCGCGCCGCTCACCAGCACCCACCGCCAAGTGCCATCGGCGTGCTGGATGCGGTGTTCGGACTCAAAGAGTTCCGCGCGGCTATTCCAGCAAAACTGATCGAGTTCAGCGCGCAGGGAGCGCGCGTCGGCTGGGTGAACGCGGCTTAGCCAGGCCTCGGCGGTCTCGCACGGATCGGCGGGGGAGAGCCCGAACATCTCGAGCCAGCGCAGCGAGTAGTAGACGATGCCGGTGCGGAGATCCCAGTCCCAGATCCCGCTGTTGCTGCCGCGGACAGCGAGGGCGTACCGCTCTTCGGCCTCCCGTTGGGCAAGCTTGGCCCGTCGTTGTTCGGTAATGTCACGGGCGATGGCTTGAAAGCCCACGACGCGGCCATCGTCGGCCAGCAGCAACTGGGTGCTCTGCCCAACCCAACACAATTCGCCATCCGGACGGCGGAGCGCGAATTCCATGGCGGCGACCGGGATGCGGCCGCGCACCTGCCGCACGGCGCCCGCGCGGACGCTGCGCCGATGGGCCGGATCGAGAAAGGTGAGGATGTTGGCGCCGGGCCGCACGGGACCCGCCAACTGCGCGAAAGCTTCGTTGTGAAAGGTCAGCACCCCGGTGGGGCCGGTGCGATAGATGATGTAGGTGGCGTGCTCGACCACTTGGCGGTACCGGGCTTCGGAGTCGGCCAGTTCGGCCGTGCGCTCTGTCACTTTCCGGTCGAGGTCGGTCATGGCGGCCCGAAGCTGCCTATGGGACTGACGCAGACGATGGCCGAGGCGGCGAAACTCCGAGTCGATCTGCGCCACCTCCCAGGCGGGATAGGAGTACGATCCTGGAGGTGAGAGCGGGGTTTCGAGGTCAAAAGCCTGCATCTCCCGCGCCAGTGCCGCAATCGGGCTGGCCATCGACCCAGCCATACGGTGGGCGACCCACCAGGAAAAGGCGCTGATGAGCAGGAGAGTCAGCCCGGCGAAACGATAGAACTCAAAGAGGTCGGACTCCACGACTTCGACCGCCAACGCCGAGACAACCTGCCAACCAGCACGGGAGAGGGGAAGGCGGACGGCCAATTGGGAACTGCCGCGCTGGGCCGCGTCCTGAAACGTGAAGGCGTTGCCATCCTTGGCCGCCTGTTCCTCCGCGCTAGGGACCCAAGTCCGCAGGGGAGGATGCATCCGCGGCCGGGTGGAAAAGACCACGGAGCGAACGCCGTCATAGACAATGACGAGCGGCAGATGATGGGCCTCTTCGAGAGCCAGCGGCATGCGGGTGATGTCGATGGAACCTTCGACAACCCCGGCGAACCGGCCGCCGGCATCGAATAACGGGGCACTGATGGCGACAATCGGTTCTTGGCCGAGCCCGCGACCCTGAAACACGCCCGAAACGAAGGGCTTGCCGGTTCGCTTGGGTTCGACAAAGTAGGGCCGGTCCCGCACGAAGCGCCCCAAACCAGGCGCGGGTATGAAGCTGCGTTCGTTTCGCCGCACCGCTTGGACAATGCGCCCATCTGCGTCGGTGACGAGGAGAGTGAGGAAGCCGGGATAAACCCGGCTGGCCGTCTCCAGCCAAGCCGCGGCAACGGCCGGGCTGAGCGACCGGCCGGCCGGAATGCGCGCGGAAGCGCCCAACTGGGCCAGGGCAGATTCATGGAGTTTCAGATAAGACGCCAGACCGTCGCGGACCCGCCGGGCGGCTTCGAGCAGGTGTTCGGTCGAGTCCTGGCGGACCTGGTGGGCGAGGAAGCGGCCGCCAAAAACAGTAACGGCGAGGACAGACAGAAAGGTAAGCGCAAGGAGCCGGCCGACGACAAGGGCCTTGAACGAAGGGAGGGCACGCCGAAAGATGGGGATGAAAGGTTCGGACACAAGGTTGCTGGTTCGGATCGACCGCTTCTGGGCTTATCGTCCGATTCCAAGAACCTGTGAGTGCGCGGTGCTCCTTCGACGGCAGTCAATTTCCGTATACTATGGCGATGAATCGCAACGTCGTCTACCGGCTCTTTGGCTTCGCCGCGCTCAGCCTGGGCCTTTTCCATACCGCGCAAAGCGAAGCGACGCCAAATACGGTGCAGGAGATTGTGCCCGGGGTCTGGTTCCGGGAAGGGGACATCCAGAAAGAGGGCCACTGCAACAACATCCTCATTGAGATGAAGGACTACTTGATTGTGGTGGACGCCAACTTTCCCTCCGGGGCGCGTCTGGCCGCCGCCGACGCGAAGAAACTTTCGAACAAGCCCATCAAGTACGTCTTTGACACCCATCATCATGGCGACCACGCCTACGGAAACGCCGTCTGGACACAGATGGGCGCCACCACCCTGGCCTACGCCGGGGTAGCTCAGGAGATGAAGCGGTACGAACCCAAGCGCTGGGCCGAGGCCAACCGGAAGGATGTCGCCGACCTGAAACGGACGACCGCCGAACCGCCGCAGCAGACTTTCGACAAGACGCCTTTCGTACTCGACGACGGAAACCGGCGCGTGGAGTTCCACTTCTTCGGCTGGGCGCATACCCGGGGGGATGGCTTTGTTTACTTGCCCAAAGAACAGGTGCTGGCCACCGGCGACGCGATCGCCAACGGCGCCTTCAACTTCATGGCCGATGCGAACGTGGCCAACTGGCCGAAGGTGGTGGAGGCGGCGGGAAAACGGCCGATCCGGCATCTGCTGCCGGGGCACGGGCGCCCAGGCGGGATGGAGATCGCCCAGGGACAGGGACGCTTCCTTCGGGAGATCTACGCGGGGGTGCAACGGCTGCTGAAGAGCGGGAAAACCGTCGACGACATTCAGAAGATGGGGATGGGGAAAACGCTCGAAGCCGCACTCGGCTTCTCGCCGGAGGCAAAGAACTGGGTGGGCGATGGGTTGGCCGGGCAGGCGGTGGTGGTGGCGGAGGAGATCACGCAGAAGAAACCACACGGGGAGATCTCCGGCGGGAAGTGAACCCTCCCGCTGTTTCGGTTGGCCTCGGCGGGATTACGTCCCGCAGAACGTGCGGTAGGGAGCGCTGCCGCGTGGCGCCGGTTGGGTATAGCTTTCGAGCCCCGGCCGCGGCGTAAAGGGCTGGGCGAGAACAGCGAGCAGGGCATGAAACGGAGCCAGATCGCCGCCGTCCACGGCTGCGGTGAGGGCGGCTTCCACCATGTGGTTCCGCGGGATATAGACCGGGTTCACCCTGTTCATAGTTTCGGCGCTGGCGATGGGATCGGCCAAGCGGGCACGCCAGCCGGTGGCCCAAGCGTCATACCGCTTCGGATCAGCAAAGAGCGGGCGGATCAGCGAATCGTCGCCACGAGCCGCGGCGGAAAGCCCGCGGAAGGCCAGGGTGTAGTCGACCGCTTGACCGTCCATCGCGGCCAGGAAGCCGTTGGCCAGATCGAGCTCGCCGGACTGAGCATCACCCAGCAACCCGAGCTTGGCGCGCATGCCGGAGAGCCAGGCGGCATCGTACCGGTCGCCGAAAGTCTCGAGGACGGCGACGGCCCGCGGGATAGCGGCCTGCTGATCGGCGTCGATCAGGGGCAACAGCGTTTCGGCGAAGCGGGCGAGATTCCATCGGGCGATTTGCGGCTGTTGGCCATAGGCGTAGCGGCCACCGCGGTCGATGGAGCTGAAGACAGTGGCGGGGCTGTAGGTATCGAGAAACGCGCAGGGGCCGTAGTCGATGGTCTCGCCGGAGATGGCCATGTTGTCGGTGTTCATGACGCCGTGGATGAAGCCGACGTGCATCCATCGGGCGATGAGGGAGGCCTGCCGGTCGGAGACGGCGGCGAGAAGGGCGAGATAGGGATTGGGCTCGCCGGCGAGGTCCGGATAGTGCCGGGCGATGGTGTAGTCGGCCAGTTGCTTGAGCTTGGCGGTGTCGCCACGCGCGGCGAAGTATTGAAACGTGCCAACCCGAATATGGCTGGCCGCCACGCGGGTCAGCACCGCGCCGGGCAGCGGGGTTTCCCGGTAGACCCGTTCGCCCGTGGCCGTGGCGGCAAGGGCGCGCGTGGTGGGTACGCCGAGCGCGTGCATGGCTTCGCCGAGGATGTATTCGCGCAGCACGGGGCCGAGGGCGGCCTTGCCGTCGCCACCGCGCGAAAACGGGGTACGGCCGGAGCCTTTGAACTGGATGTCGCGGCGCTGGCCATTCCGGTCGATGACCTCGCCGAGCAGCAGCGCGCGGCCGTCGCCCAGCTGCGGCACGAAGTTGCCGAACTGATGGCCGGCGTAGGCCTGGGCCAAGGGATCGGCGCCGGGCGGGGCGTAGTTGCCAGAGAAGATCTCGGCGCCAACGGGTGAATCCAGGGCGCTGGCGTTCAAGCCGAGTTCGCCGGCCAGGGAATGATTCAGCGCGAGGAGTTGGGGCGCCGGAGCGGGGGCGGCAGAGGCGGCCGCGTAGAAGCCGGGGAGGTCGCGGGCGTAGGAGTTATCGAAGCGGAAACCGAGTTCGCGGGAGAGATCGAGCACTACTGTTCAGTATGATGCAGCTAGTGGAAAGGGAGGAGCGTGCATGGGACTGGCAATTGTTCTGTTTGCAGCCGCGATGCTGGCGGGGCTTGTGTTGTCCTGCTTTGCCGCGGTGGTGCTGTTTGCCCTGGGGGCTTGGCTGACCCGTGGCGTCGAGCGGGGCCGGGGCGGATTCCTGGTGGTGACGGTGTTGTTTCCCTTTCTCTGCGTGGCCTGGATGGGCGCGGCCTATGTGGGGCACGGCCTCGTGAACGTCCTGATTCTCGAACGCAGCGTTCGCGGAGGGGATGAGTTGGACTGTCCGCTACCGAATGGCTACTCGCTCTTTCTTGGTCAGGGATCGCGTGAGGTGGCCACCTTGTACCGGCCCGCCGGCCGGCCACGGTGGCGAAGCGGCATTCAGGACGGGATCCCGGATGTCCGGCTGCTCCAGTTGGCAAAAGGCTACATGTTGGGCGGCCGGGGACGGCGGCTGGTGGAGACGCCAGCGGCGGGGGACCGCATTGTGGACTCCTACTTTCTGCTGGAGACCGGCAGCGGCCGGAAGACGGAGTTTGGGACGCTGGCCGAGCTCGAGCAGGCCGCGGGGCAGGCCGGCTTGCAACCAAGGCTGCAGTCGGTGGGTGAGGTGTACACCGAGTACGGACGCACGTGGTTTGACGGCGCTCTACTCTGGCTGATGTTGGTGCCGCCGGGGGTTGGCGCGTTCTGCCTGCTCCGCTGGCTGGGCCGGCTTCGGGCGCGGCGCGCGTGAGTTGTACAACTTTCGGGGGTGGCTTGTACAATAGGGATTATGGCGCTAACGATCTCGAAGGCCCGGCAGAATTTGTTCGCGCTGGCGGATGCGGCCTCGCGAGGGGAAAAGGTGCAGTTTACCTATAAGGGGAATACGTTTCAGTTGGTGGCGGAGAAGAAGCCATCGAAGCTCGAACGCTTATCTCGCGCCAAGCCGCTATTCACTCTTCCTGAGGGGGATTCGATTGAGAAGATCGAAGCGGACTGGCAAAAGGTCAAGGCAGAAATGCATGCCGACTGGGAGAAGAGGAACCGGTAGGCGTTGAACGATGCAGGCTTACCTCGATACGCAGGTTGCCGTTCGATTGGCGGCGGGCGACGTCAAGAAACTCTCCCGGGCGGCAAAGTTGGCGATTGAGCGCTACGACCTGCTGGTCTCTCCAATGGTCCGAGTGGAGCTCGAGTACCTGCATGAACTGGGCCGCTGTGGCGCAGACGCCACCTCGACTCTCGCATTCCTGCAAGAGAAATGCGGTTTGGCGGTTTGTCCGATGCCCTTTGATGACGTGGCCCGCGCGGCCTGCCGCGAAACCTGGACGCGGGACGCGTTTGACCGGGTGATCGTCGCCCAAGCCCGCGCGGCGGGAGACGCTTACCTCATCACCAGCGACGAGCATATCCGCGCTCACTACCCGAAGGCGATCTGGTAGCCAACCCTCGCCAGCCAAAGCGATAGCATAGTGGCCGATGCAGATACTGAAAGACGGTACGCACCGGCTGTTCGAGCAGGACGGGGAGACCGCCGCGGTGGTGACCCGGATGCTCATCGACCTCGAAAAGCACGGCATGGACGCAGTCCGCCGCTACAGCCAACAGTTCGACGACTGGGCCCCGGCCGACTTCGAACTCTCCCCCACGCAAATCGCCGAAGCCATCGCCAGCCTGCCGGAGCAGGCGATCCAGGACACCGACTACTGCCAGGCAAACGTCCGGCGCTTCGCCGAAGCGCAACGGCAGACCATGCTGCCGCTCGAAGTGGAGACGCGGCCCGGCGTCTTTCTCGGCCATCGCCACATCCCCGTCAACGCCGTCGGCAGCTACATTCCGGGCGGCCGCTACCCCATGTTCGGCTCCGCGCAAATGAGCATCATTCCAGCGCGGGTGGCCGGGGTGAAGCGGATCGTCGCCTGCACGCCGCCCGTCAAGGGGCAAGGCTGGTATCCGGCCACCATCAACGCGATTCACAAAGCCGGCGCCGACCGGATCTTCGCGGTCGGTGGCGTACCGGCCATGGCGTTGATGGCGTTTGGCCTGGCGGGCGTGGACCCCGTCGACATCCTATGCGGCGCGGGCAACCGGTTCGTGGCCGAGGCCAAGCGGCAACTCTTTGGTCGCTGCGGCATCGACCTGCTCGCCGGGCCCACCGAAATCCTCGTGATCGCAGACGACAGCGCGGACCCGGCACTCGTCGCCTGCGACCTGCTCGGCCAGGCCGAACACGACCCGAACAGCGGAGTATGCCTGATCTGCCTGAGCGAGGAGTTCGGCCGGCGGACCATCGCCGAACTCGAAAAGCAGCTCGCCGTGCTGCCCACGCGAGACGTCGCGGCGCTGGCGTGGCGGGACAATGGCATCGTCTACCTCGCCGAGTCCAGGGAAGAGGCGGTGGCGCTCAGCGACCAGTATGCACCGGAGCATCTGGAACTGCACGTGGCCGACAGGGACTACTACTTCGCGAACCTGACGAACTACGGATCTCTCTTCCTCGGCGAGGAGACGACGGTGGCCTACGGCGATAAGACCATCGGGACGAATCACATTCTACCCACCAGCCGGGCGGCACGCTACACGGGCGGCGTCTGGGTCGGCAAATTCCTGAAAACCTGCACCTATCAGCGGATGACCCGCGCCGCGAGTATCGAGACCGGCGAGGTGACCGAGCGGCAATGCAACCTCGAAAACATGCTGGCCCACGCGATTACGGCGCGGGTGCGGGTAGACCGGTACCGTCAAGAGGGGGGCGGCGATTGAGCGTTCTGATCATTCTGGTCGCGCTGGGGTTCCTCATGTTCGTGGCCTACCGCGGCTTGAGCGTGATCCTTTTCGCGCCGGTAGCTGCGGTGCTGGCCGTTCTGCTGACCAACCCGGCGTGGGTGCCGGCGTTCTTTTCCGGGATCTTCATGGAGCGGATGGTCGTCTTCGTGAAGCTCTATTTCCCGGTGTTCCTGCTGGGGGCGATCTTCGGGAAATTCATTGAAGTCTCCGGGTTTGCGCGGTCGATTATCGGGGCGGTGACGGCCTTCGCCGGTCTGCGCCACGCCATCCTGGCAGTCGTTTTGGTGTGCGCGATCCTCACCTACGGCGGGGTCTCGCTGTTCGTCGTGGCGTTCGCGGTATATCCCTTCGCCGCCGAACTTTTCCGGAGGGCCGACGTGCCGAAGCGGCTGATTCCGGCGACGATTGGGCTCGGCGCGGCGACCTTTACGATGGACGCCCTGCCGGGGTCGCCACAGATTCAGAACATCATTCCAACGACGTTCTTCGGAACCGACGCGTGGGCGGCGCCCTGGCTGGGGTTGAGCGGTGGCGTCTTTGTGTTTATGGCGGGCATGGCGTTTCTCGAGTGGAGACGGCGCAGCGCACAGCAGGCGGGCGAAGGGTACGGCGAGGGACATCGGAACGAGCCCATAGCGGAATGGAGCGGTTCCCTGCCCCACCCGGCTCTGGCCATCGCCCCGCTGCTGTTGGTGGGCGTATTGAACAAGCTGCTCACGCAATGGATTCCCGCCTTCTACGGGAAGTCGATGGACTTGGCGGATGGCTCGCGGGTGGAGGTCGACAAGCTGGTCGCGATCTGGGCAGTAGAGGGGGCGCTGCTGGCGGCGATCCTGCTCGTCGTCACAGTCGCCTTCCCACGCATCCGGGCGGGCTTCGGCGCGGACTCGCAGAGCGCGGTGAGCGGTGCGGTTTTGGCGGCCTTCAACACGGGATCGGAGTATGGTTTCGGCGCCGTGATCGCAGCGCTGCCGGGTTTCGCCGTGGTGCGGGACGTCGTGGCGGCATCAGTGCGGGACCCCCTGCTGAACGTGGCCGTGACGACCAATGTGCTGGCGGGCATCACTGGATCGGCATCCGGCGGGATGAGCATCGCGCTCGGCGCGATGGGCCCGACTTATCTGCAGAACGCCTTGGCCGCCGGGATCTCGCCGGAGGTATTGCACCGGGTGGCGGCGATGGCGAGCGGCGGAATGGATACGCTGCCCCACAATGGAGCAGTGATTACGATGCTGATGGTGACCGGCTTGACGCACCGGCAATCCTACCGGGATATCCTCGGACTGACGGCGATTAAAACCCTAGCGGCATTCCTGGTGATCGGTCTCTACTACTGGTTTGGAGTGCAGTAAACGGGTAAATCCTGATAGTCTCGTCGGAGATGAGACACGCGCTCTTGGTTGGAATCACGGCCCTGCCGCTCGGAATCTGGGCCCAGGGTTTGCCGCCGCTACCGGCGCCGCTAGGCATTCCGGCTCCCGGGCCGGTGACGAGTGGCCCGTACGCGCCGCAGCCGATTCTGCCGGGCGGGGTGGTGATTCCGCTCTATCCGGCGGGCTCGCCGATGCTAAAGGCCGACCGCGCAAAAGAGGCCGAAGTTTACAACATGAGCCAGGCGGTGCCGGGCCGGATCAGCAGCATTGTGAACATCCACAATCCGTCGATTGAGGTCCACCGGGTAGAGCGCAATCTCAACACCGGCGCCGTCATCATTCTGGCCGCGGGCGGCGGACACAATACACTCAACGTGGGCGGCGAAAGCGCCGACTTCGTTCCGTTTTTCTACAATTACGGCGTAAACACGGTCATTCTGCGGAACCGTCTCCGGAAGGATGGCTACATAGCCGAAGTGGACGCCGTGAACGACGCCCTGCAGGCGATCCGAATGGTGCGGGCCTATGCCAAGGAGTTCAATTTCGACACGCAGAAGATCGGCATTATGGGATTTTCGGCGGGGGTTTGATAAGAAGTTCAACGAGGAGGGCGATCCGCTGCGTGGCATTTCGTCCCGGCCGGACTTTGTAGGGATCATCTATCCGGGACCCAGCCCGTTTGCCCGCAACCGGACGGCGCCGGAGATTCCCGCCAACGTGCCGCCCGCCTTCGTGGCCACCCCCGGCTCCGGCGACCGCGTCCACGCGATCTGGGCGATGGAGTATTTCAGCGCGATGCTCGCCAAGGGCGTGCCGAATATCGAACTGCACGTCTATGGCAACGGGCGGCACCCGGGCGATGCCTTGCCGGACGGAAGCCGGATGACCGGGGGATTGACCGACCGGGGTGGCATCCCCCTGGGAACCTGGCAGTACCGCATGGTGGACTGGATGCGGGACTTGGGTTTCTTCGGCAAGCCCGGCGTGGAGACAAAGGCGGCGAAAGACGTGGCTGACTTCGTCAAGAATCCGCCACGGATGGGACCCCGGGGGCCGCGCCCGCCGGGTACGCCAGGAGCGAAGCCCCAGGGAAATTAATGCGGACGCTTTCAAAGAAGACTCAGTATGCCCTTCGCGCGCTCTATGTGCTGGCCGGCAACTACGGGCAGGGGCCCACGTTGATTGCGAAGATGGCCGCGCAGGAATCGATCCCGCAGGATTTTCTCGAAGCGATTCTCCTGGGCATGAAGCGGCAGGGACTGGTGGAAAGCAAGAAGGGAAAGGGCGGGGGCTACTCGTTGAGCATGCCCCCGGATCAGGTAACGATGGGCGCAATCATCCGGCTGCTGGAAGGGCCCTTGGCTCCCCTGCCCTGCGCCAGCGAAACCGCTTACCGGAAGTGCGATGAATGTGTCGACGACAGGGTATGTGGGACACGCATGGTGATGCGGCAGGTTCGGGATGCGATGGCCGAGATCCTGGATGGGACCACACTGGCGCAGGTCTGCGAACGGATGAACGAAGCGAAAGCCCGTGCATCGGCCAGCGCCGATGACGGGCTCATGTACTACATCTAGAACCGAATCCGCAGGCCCATCTGCGTCGTCCGGCCCACCCCGACCCCGTTCAGGTTGAACTGGCCGCTGGACCTGCCGAAGAACGTCGAACTGATGGCCGTGCTCGGATCGTTCCAGGTCATGCTGTTCGGGGCGTTGAACGAGTCCAGCCGCATCTCGGCCGAGAACCGATCGGTGATGGAGAAGGACTTCACCATGGAAACGTCGAGGTTGAACAACCCCGGCCCGGTGAGGCCGTCGTACAGGATCGGATTCTGACGGCGGGTGAAGGCCGGAAGGACAGAGAACACGGACGGGTTGAACCAGCCGTTGGGGCCCGGATTTTCTACGCGCGGATCGCCATTCGCGATTAGACCAGGGAAGGACAGATAGTTGCCCGAGCGCCAGGTCAATACTGGGCTGAAGTTCCAACCGCCGATCACGGCGTCGACCGCCCGGGGAGCGGACTTGAGGAGCATCCGGCCGCGCCCAACCGGGAACTGCCAGTTGCCGCCGAAGGTGATCCGGTGCCGGGGCTGGGTGTCGTTGATCCAGGTCCGCTGCTGCAGGAACTGATCCTGGTCGTCGTAGTAGGCGAGGTTCTTGGCGTAGGTGTAGGAGTAACCGCCCAGGAAGGCGAGCCCTTGGGTGAAGCTCCGCCGCACCCGGACCGACATCTGTTGAAACTGGAGGCCACCATTGTTTTCGGCGTCGGTTACGTTCAGTGCCCCATATTGGGGATACGGCACCAACAAAGTGGAGAGAGCGACGTTGCGCTGGTTGCGAAGCGCGCCAGGAAACTTCTCGGGGGTGAGGATATTGAAAAACGGGTTCGGCACCGACTGATTGATGGCGGTCTTGTGGGTGTAACCGATCCGGGGATCGACCATGTTGAGATTCCTGACGGCGGGGGCATTGGCAGTATTCAGAAAATAAGTGCCATCGACGACCATGCCGAAGATTTCGCGTTGGTACGAGAGGTTAATGCGGTCGAGATGCTGGCGTGGCCGCTCGTTGGCAAACCAGCTGAGGGCGCTGCCGAGACCAGTGTAGTCGCCGAGGCTTTTACCGGTGACGTCTTGGATGGGAAAGCTTGCGGTAGGGAAGGGGTTGTCGAGGCTCATCTGCGGCACACCGAGTAACGGCGGTGGAGCGTCAGTTTCGAGGGCAAACCCGTAGAAGTTACCCTGCGTCAGGTTGCTGCTGCGGAGCCAAGGCGAATAATAACGGCCCCAACCGGCGCGGAGCGAGCTCTTGCCGTCGAGCCGGAGTGCGATGCCGGCGCGTGGGGAGAGGGTCCCGGCGGTGGCTTTCCATTTGCCCTTTTGATCCGGTCCGGTCCAGCGATAGGCGCCGTTGAAGATCCAGTTGGACTGGAGATACTGCCGGACCGCGGCGGACTGCTGCGGGGCGTTCGCACCCTGGAACTCGGGGATGGGAACGGTGAGATCGACGCCCCGCGCGGCACGGTCTTCCTCCTCGCGGAAGGGCTGCTCGAGCTCCCAACGCAAGCCGAGATTCAGCGTGATCCGGCGGCTCAACTTGAAATCGTCGTTGATATAGAGCCCATAAGTGCGCTGGTACAAGCGCGTCGTGACGCGGGCGGGCATCCGGGCGCCGTTCACCGCGCCGAGCAGGAAACTAGCGTACCCGTCGCCGGAGACGCGAGTATCCGGATTCAAGTAAGTCGAGGCCGTATTGACGGCATTGAACGAGAAGGAGGGGAAGCTGATCTGCGGCAACTGCCACGTGCTGCCGTATCGGGATTCGAAGCCGAACTTCAGATAGTGCTTGTCGTACTGGTGCGCCATCTTCAACACTTCCTGATCCTGGGTCGAATGCTTGCGCCAGTAAGGGCCATTGGCCCCGATCCCATTCGAGTACGACGACATGATGCTGCCGCCATCGCCGTGAGTGATCGCCATGCCCGGCGGAACCTCGGTAATCGCGCCCGAAGCAAAAATCGCCTTGTACCAGGAGTTGCCCGGCCACAGGCTGTCATAGCCTTTGAAGGTCGTCCGGGGGTTGGATTCGTCAATGAATCCATAGTAGGCGAAGCTGCCGCTGATGACCGTGCGGGCGCTCTTGGCCCAGGTCAGTTCATTCGAAATCTGGGTGGCGTGCCGATTACTGCCGCGATCGCTCATCCAGACCAAGTCGTCGCCGAGCGGGTTGCTGGCCGAAATCGGGGTGCGGAAGAAGCTCACCCGACCGGCATAGCGAAGACTGTCGTTGATGATGTAGTCCGTGCGGTCGGAGAAGTTGCGGTACGGGGTAAAGAGCTTCAGCGGGACGACATAATTGCGAGCGCCGTAGTTCCCTACAGCAGTAGCGTTGGGCTGGGGCAGTGCGGCGGTGTAGGCCGAGGCCACCCGGCTGATGCGGTTGGCCGGAATGATGTTGCCGGGGAAAGGCTGGCGGGTGACGGTGCGGCCGTCGGCGGAGGTTTGGGTGGAAAACGGGTCGTAAACCATTCGCAGGTTGTTGGCCGCGTTACGCGACTGGCTGAAGTTACCCGCGCGCTCAAGGGCGCTCGGCAGTTGACCGGTGATCGTTTGGGGATCGACGAGCTCCCATCCTTCAAAGGCGACGAAGTTAAACCACTTGTTCTTACGGATGGGATTGCCCAACGTGCCGCCGAACATGTGGTTCCGCTGAATGTTCGGGGTACGGTTCACCCGGTTCAACACGGCGTTCGCCCAGGGGTAAACGCCTTGATAGAACGCTACCCCAGTGAACTTATTGGTTCCGGACTTGAGCGTCACGCTGACCGCGGCGCCGGTGCTTTGGCCGAACTCGGCATCGATGGCGTTTACCTGTACGTTCACTTCCTGCACCATGTCTGGCGAGGGCACATAGCCGGTGAAGTTGCCCAGGCCAACCGGGGAGCCGTCCACCTGGAAATCCGATCCGGTGACGCCGCCCACAGTCTGGGTGCCGGTGCCGGTCGAGTGATACGGCTGGCTCTCGAGGCGTGTGTCGGACTGCACGACCGAGGGGTCGAGGCGGGAGAAGAAGAAAGGATTCCGCTGGTACTGCGGAATGGCCCCAGCGATCTGGCTGTCGATCGTCGTTTCGAGCTTGCTGGAGTTGAACTGCACCTGCGCGCTCTGCGAGGAGACGGTGACGGATTCGGTCACAGCACCAACCGAGAGCATGGCGTCGACGGTGACGTCGGCGCGTTGCCGCATCACGATGTTTTTCGCTTCGAAGCGGGAGAAGCCAGGGGCTTCGACGGTCACTGTATAGGTCCCCGGCACGATCAGGTCGAACAGGTAGACGCCGTTCTGGTTCGTCTGACGGACGGTCGCGACCGCCGTCTCGTTGTTGGTGAGCGTCACGGTGGCGCCGGCAATCACCGACTTCGTCGCCTCCACCACGGTACCCTGCATCCGGCCCCGGTAATCCTGGGCCAATATCCCAGTGGCCGCGAGAACGATCACTATCCCGATTCGTGTCAGTTTACTCAGCATATCGGCGAGTTTACGGACCTAACTTTTCAGGCTGGTGACGGTTCTGGTGCAGTTTGCACTCAATTGCGCTTCAGGTGCTGTAACAGAGTGTTTTTCCGTTTACTCCGATTTTTTGCCGCGATCGAGCCCAAAGTGCGGATCTTTTCGATTCCCATCGATTTTAATTTTGAGGAATGTGCCGGCGCCTTTTTTCGAGAAAAAGGGGTCCACTGGCTTCAGCGCCCAACGCTTCCAACCGGTCTGCGTTTGAGAGACTTTCGCGCGAAGCCGGGCGGTGCCGCGGAAGTCGAGATCTTCGGTATCCATCTGGTAGCGGCCCCCGATTTCCATCAATGCTCCAGGGATGGCGAAGGTCAGATCGCGAAAGGTGATGGACTCGTTTTCGAGATGAAAGTGACCGGTAAGGTCGGTGAACACCTCGTCGATCGCCATGTTCTTGGGTTGGCCCTGGGCCTGCCGGCTGATGCCGTCGATCTTCTCCTGAATCTGAGAGCTCAGGAACTGGCCATTCTGGATCTTGAAGTCCCCGTCGAGCAGAATCTTCTCCTTCACCTTTCCGTCGAGCGGTGGAATGCGAATCTTGGTCTTGAGGTAGAAATCGCCGGCCATGAACGGGGTCGTACCTTTCATGGCGAGATGGAGCAGGTCGGCGAGATGGCCCTTCGGCATCAGCACGTCCAGATCGATGGTGCGGCGAGCGTCCCCATCGTGCTTGATCACGGCGCCGGATGTGGTGAAGGCTGTCTTACCCAGCACGGCATGGATGGGTTTCAAAATGGTGTTGCCGTTAGTGCCATCCACTTCGACGTCGTAGTTCACCGTGAGCGGCACAGGATTGCCAGCCATCTTCAGTTGAAAGTCCGGCACCGTAGCGGCGCCCTTGGCAAAGATGTGGGCCAGTTGACCCTGGAAGGAGCCCTTCGAATCGAGAATGCCTCCGATCCCGGAAAAGACGCCCAGGTCCGCATTATCGAAGGCGAAGTCGCCGTCGAGCGGAGTGTCGCCAGGTTCTTCGGCGTTCCACGGGCCGAACCCTCCCTTGGCCTCGATCTGGCCCGGGGGCCGGGCGTTCCGAAGCGAGGCTTCGTACTTCATCGGCACGCCGAGACCGGCCGAAAGCATCCGGATGCGTTGGAGTTCAAACTCGAGCGGCTTCTTGGCTGGGTCCTTCGGCAGGATGACCAGCTTGGCATTGGTAATCACAAGTTCTTCGAGGACGACGTTCGAGGAGGGCTTGGCGCCGGAGGACTTGGCGCGCTGGCCCTTCGGCGGGATGTAGATCTCCAGCCCATCGAGGACGACAAGAGAGACTTTGTGGTTCGGATCGAAGAGCTTACCCAGATCTGCGTTAAACGAGAAGCGCTTGATCTTTAGCAACGGGGTGGCGTTCGCCTGGCGCAGAATGATGTTATCCGCTTCCACGGCAGCCGTGGATCCGCGGCCCTTATTCATCCACAGGGCGACGGGCGAAAACTGCGGTACGTTTACGCGCAGGGCGCCGAGTTCCACATCGGCCTGGAATCGATCACGCAGGTAGGCGATCGCCTGTTCGCGGATGTATGGCTCGAAGCGGGCGGCCAATTGTTTGGCAGAGTAGTACAGAGCACCGCCGAGGCCTGCCAGGACGACGATGAGGATGAGAACGATAATCTGCCATTTGCGCATGTTGTTTTGGGTGCCGCTCTTGTCGGCGGGGGTGCCAGGAAGTTCCGAACTTCTTTCGGAGGATATCCGCTATAGCGGCGTCGCGAAGCTGAGTGTTGCTGGTTCGTGCACGGGCAGTTGGATCATACCGCGCGAGGGAGCGCCGGAAGATGCACCAGCGTATCTGTTTTCGGCGGGGCACTGCTATTCCACATCCTTCGGCACTAGCGAACTGGTGAGGAACCGGGAGATCGCCAACGGAGTGGCTTCGTTTCGTTATTTTATAGATACACCAGCGGAGCGGAGGGTTACGGTTCCGGTGCGGCGCGTGGTTTGGGCGTCGATGGCGAACACCGACGTCGCGGTTTTCGAACTGGGCGCCACAGTCAGCGAGTTACGTCGTCAGGGACTATCCCCACTCACGCTCGGCGACCACGTCGAGGACGAACTGATCGTTCGGGGCATCCCTGTTTCCGGGACGCCGATTGAGGACCAATACCTGCGGGAGGCCGGATGCCAGTTTCAGGGCGTCTTCAATCTGATCGAGTTTGTTTGGACGTTTCGGCGATTTCTCCGCCACGACTGCGAGGATATTCGCGGCGGCAGCTCTGGGTCGCCGGTGATCAACCGGCGGAGTGGAGAAGTGGTCGGGGTCATGAGCACGACGGTGGAGGGAGAGTCGCCCTGTTACCTGGGTACGCCGTGCGTGATTGGCGGCGAGCAGCCGGAGGTGCTGGAGGGTAGTTATTCGGCCCCGGTGTGGGGATGGAACGTCTGCTTTGCGGCGGATGGCCGGTTTGATCCCGAAGCCGCGGGGTGTCCGCTCGAGACGCGCGCGGCGCCGGTGATCTCGGGTGCGCCGCCGCGGACGATTCGCCAAGGGCGCTCGTGGAATGTGAGCGTCTCCGGACGCTACCGGTCCGGGACCATCGCGGAGCGGGACGGCTTTTGCGAGCACGCCGCGATGGGCGGCTGGCGGGAGGGGAAGATTCTGGACCCGATCCCGGATGTTGAGGGCGGCTACTTTCTGTGCGTCGAGGCCGAGAACGGCGCCATGGCCATGCGGCATGTGCGGGTGGACAAGACCCCTCCGTTGTTGGCTCCGCGCTTTACCTTCGCGGACGAAAACGCCGCCATGGTGCTGCGGTTCGAATTCTCTCCGGCAGAGCTTTCGAGTTACTCGTACAAGTTCGGCGCCGGGGCGGATTGCGACGCGCCAGAGGGCTATCTGATCTACCGGAGAGTGCCGGTTCGAATTGCCGGAGCGGGCAGATTATGCCTCTACGGCGAGGACGAAGCGGGCAACCGGACCCCGCCGCAGGGTTACGATTACGGCCAGGGGGCGCGGATCTACCGGCTCACCAACGGCGCAAGCCTGCGGGAGAGTTGGTTGGCGCCGGGAGCGTTCGCTACCGTCTTCGGAACCGGGCTGCGCGGGGCTTCGGTAACCATCGTGGATCACCTGGGCGTTCGGCACACGGCGAAGGTCCTGGCGACTCTGCCTTCGCAGGTGAATTTCTATGTTCCCGAGGCGGTGCGGCTGGGCCGGGCGCGGCTCGAGGTCGGGGGAGCGTCGTTCGAGACGGAGGTGCGGTCGGCGTCGCCGGGGCTATTCTTCACCAACACCGAGGGGCTGGAACAATACGGCACCGGCATGCGGTTCCGGCCGGATGCGGAAGGGTTTGTCGGCGGGCTGCGGGTGAGGCTGCAAGTGGAACCGCTCGAAGAGGGGTTGGACCGGGTCCGCTTTCTCCTGCCGGACGACTTAAAACTCCGTGGCTTCGTTTCGTTATGGGTGCGTATCGGCGAGTGGGAGAGCAACCGGATGGTGGTTCGGTTGCGTTGATGGCGGGGAGGCTTTATACTGAAAGATCGGGTATGGTGTGCCTTCGTGCGCCTACGCCCACAGGAACTAAAAGACAATGCCGAAGCGTACATTTCAGCCCAATAATCGCAAGCGTGCCAAGGTGCACGGCTTTCGCGAGCGCATGAAAACCAAGAATGGCCGTGCCGTGTTGGCCCGCCGCCGCGCGCGGGGCCGTTGGAAGCTCACCGTCAGTGACGAGCCAGCCGTCCGCGCCGCCAAATAACCGTTCGTTGACCGCCCACCGTTTGCGGAAGCCTGGCGAATTTCGCCGGGTCTACGACCAAGGGGTGAGGTATCCGAGTACCTATTTCGTGGCTTTTTGCTTGCGGCATAGTCCGGTTGAACCAGATTCGGTCTCGCGGGAAACCGGGCCGCGCTTCGGGATTACGATTCCCCGCGCGGTGGGGAAAGCCGTGATTCGGAACAAGATTCGCCGTCGGATGCGGGAGTTGCTGCGCGCGCGCCTAGACCGCGTCAGCCCGAACTGCGATATTGTCTTCAATCCTCGGCGCTCCGCGCTTCTCGCGGATTTCGCGGTACTAGCTCGCGAGATGGATAAGGTGCTGGCGCGATGCAGCGCGTAGTGAGCCGGCTTACGCCGGCCGAACTCTGTCTCTTCCTGCTGCGTATCTACAAGCAAGGGATATCGCCCTGGCTTCCTTCGGCTTGCCGATTCCACCCTACCTGTTCCGTCTACATGATGGAGGCAATCACCCGGTTTGGCGCCGCGCGCGGCGTCTGGCTGGGATTGCGGCGTCTGGGCCGCTGCCATCCGTTTTGTGAAGGCGGAGTTGACCTCGTTCCGAAACAATAACCTTATATGGCTGATCCGAATCCGAAGAAAGAGCTTTCGATGGAGCAGCGACTGCTGCTGGCGTTTGTCCTGATGGGGGTGGTTATCTTCGCTTCCCAGTACCTGCTCCCCAAGCCGCCGGAACCGCCGCCGGCCGCGAAGAAAGTGGCTCCGGCGGCAGCCAAGCCCGAAGCGAAGCAGGGAGAGGCGCCCCCCGCGGCGGCGGCAGTTGCGGCCGAAGCGCCCGCCGTGCCGGCGGAAGCGACGGTGGCGTCGAGGGAGGAGTTCCCGTTCCTCGATACTGACCTGTATCGCATCCAATTCGCGAACCGCGGCGCAGTGGTCCTGAGTTGGGTACTGAAGAACTTCAAGGACAACACCGGCAAGCCGCTTGACCTGGTTTCGCCCGAGAACACGACGCTCATCGGATTGCGTCCGTTCGCCTATGACTTCAAGGAGCAGGCGGTACCGGCCGATTTGAACAAGGCGCTCTTCTCTGTGCAGAAAGCCGAGGACGGCAAATCGATCACCTTCACCTTCTCCGATGGCAAGGTGTTGGCGCGAAAGCAGTTCAGCTTCAAAGACAAGAGCTATCTGAGCGAAATCAAGAGCGAAGTGACCGCCAACGGGGCGCCGCTTTCACACCTGCTCGTCTGGCGCGGCGGTTTCGGTGACCAGAGCGTGGACAAGGCCTACGCCGCGCAGTTTTCGCTGCGTCAGGAGCCGAACGAAAACTATCCCACCACCCTCGAAAGTGCTGCCGGAGAGAGCGGTCCGGTTTCGAACGCCGGAAACTATAAGTTCGTCGGCTTGCAGGATGCCTACTTCGGCGCGCTCTTTCTACCCAAAGCCGGGCAGACCGTCGAAATCAAGACCTTCACCGATAAATTGCCCTACCCGGCCGGATCGAAGGACTTTTTGCCCTTTGTCGGCGCGGCGATCGGTTCGGCGGGACGGAATGAGTTCGGCTTGTACGTTGGACCGAAGGACCTCGAACTGTTGAAGGCGACGGATCCGCGTCTCGAATCGGTGGTCGACTGGGGTTGGTTTGGCTGGATCGCGCGTCCGCTGTTCGCGATGCTGCGCTGGGTGCAGACGTTCACCGGCGGCAACTGGGGCTGGGCCATCGTGGCCGTGACGGTGTTGATCAATGTGGCGTTAGTGCCCCTGAAGCTCAGCAGCATGAAGAGCATGAAGAAGATGGCTCTGCTGCAGCCGCAAATTCAGGCGATCAACGACAAGTACAAGGGAGTTGGACTCAAGGATCCGCGGGCGAACGACAAAAACTCCGAGATCATGGACCTTTATAAGAAGAATGGCGTGAACCCGGCGGGCGGTTGCGTGCCTCTGCTCCTGCAGTTCCCCTTCTTTATTGGTTTTTATAAGGTTCTTTCCGTGGCGACAGAGTTGCGCGGCGCGGACTGGTTATGGGTGACGGACTTGTCGCGGCCCGAGACGATTCCGCTACGCATGCTGCCGCTGCTGATGTTGGGTTCCCAGATTTACCTCCAAAAAATGACCCCGTCGACCGGCGGCGACCCCGCGCAGCAGCGCATGATGATGTTCATGATGCCGGTGATGATGGCGTTCCTGTTCTGGAATGCCTCCAGTGGCCTGGTGCTATACTGGCTTACCGGAAACGTGGTTGGCATCGTGCAGCAGCTGTTCTTTAACCGGCTGACCCCGTCCACGGGAGTGACCGCGGCCCCCGCCGCTGCGAAGAAAAAAGGGAAGTAGCGAACGCCGATGAGTAACGCAAAGAAATACACGGTAGAGGCTTACGGGCCGCGCATCGAGCAGTTCTTGGGCGATCTCGTCGCAAAAGCCGGCTTGGAGCTTGGCTTCACGGTAACGCCTGGAGTCAGTCTCCACCCGGAGATCGAAAACCCGGAGTTGATGGTAAAGTTCACCGGGAAAGACATCGACATGCTGCTCGAGAACCGGGCCGAGTTGATGCTGGCCCTCGAACATCTCACGCTGGAACTGCTGCGGGTGCCTTCCGAAGAGCACTCGCTCGTGTGTTTTGACGCCAACGACTACCGGTTGTTGCGGATGGAAGAGCTGCGGCTGAGCGCCCTGGCCGCGGCGGAACGCGTGAAGAAGACCGGCGAGCCGTTCCGCTTTTCGCCGATGACGTCACGGGAGCGGCGCATTGTCCACATGGCGCTGCGTGCCGAGACCGAATTGACCAGCGAAAGTTTTGGCACGGGCCCGAGCCGGCAGGTGGTGATCTACCTGGCCGGTCAGCCGAAACCGAATATTCCGCTGCTGCCCGCACCGCCACCGCGGCGGCCGTTTGGCGCTCCGCCTACCGAACGTAGCCGGGACGAACGGGGCGACCGCGACCGTCGGGACCGGGGTCCGCGCCGGGGCCCGCGGCCGCGTCGCGACGAATAGCGACTCTGCCGTGGAGACGATTGTCGCCATCGCGACACCTCCGGGGCGCGGAGGCATCGGAATAGTCCGGGTTTCGGGGGCCGAGGCCAAGCCGATTGTCGAACAGGTGCTGGATGCGGCCTTAGGCCCGCCGAGGGTGGCCGTGTTGCGAAAGTTGCTCGACCCGGTGCTGGTGACGTACTTCGCCGCGCCCAATTCCTACACCGGCGAAGATGTGGTGGAGATCTCCTGTCACGGGGCGCCGGTCATTCTCCGGCACACCGTCGAGCAGTGCGTTGCCGCCGGGGCGCGCCTGGCAAACCCGGGTGAATTCACCCTGCGGGCGATGGTGCATGGGCGCTTGGACCTCCCGCAAGCGGAGGCCGTCCGCGACCTGATTAATGCCACGACGCTCTACCAGGCCCGAGTGGCGGCCCGGCAGGTGGAAGGATCGGTGGCGCAGATCGTCCGGCCGGTGAAGGAGCAACTGCTGGAGCTGATTGCCCTACTCGAAGCGGGCATCGACTTCGCCGAGGATGACATCAGCGTGGCGCCGGATGCCGAAATCCTGCGGCGCCTCGAGCCGATCGCCCGGGAGACCGCCCGCTTGGCGCGCAGCTTCGACTATGGCCGGCTGGTCCACAGTGGCATCACCCTGGCGATTGTCGGTCGGCCGAACGTCGGCAAGAGTTCGCTGTTCAACCGGCTGCTTGACCAGGACCGGGCGATCGTGACGGATTTGCCGGGCACCACGCGCGATCTGGTGGCGGAAACCGCCAGCGTGGGTGGCGTACCGGTGCGGTTTGTCGATACGGCCGGCATCCGCGAAGGGCAGGATCACGTGGAGGTGCTGGGGATCGAGAGGACACTTCAGGCCATGGCCGATGCGGATCTGACCATGGTCGTGGTGGACGGCAGCGCCGAACTCACGCCGGAAGACGAGCAGATCCTCTCCCGAGCCGAGGCGCAGGGCCGGCACTTGACGGTCATCAACAAGGCGGATCTACCCGCGGCAGCGCAACTGGCCGGCATTCGGGTTTCGGCCAAAACCGGCGAGGGCATCGAGACGTTGCGCGAAGCGGTGCTGACCGCCATCGGCCACGCTGCCGCGGGTGAGCATGAATTTGCATTCATCACATCCTTGCGGCAGGCCGAATTGTTTCGCGCGAGCGCCGAGGCGCTGGACCGGGCCCGGGAGGCCGTGGCTAGCAAAATCCCCCACGAGATGATCTTGCTGGATCTCTACGAAGGTCTCTGGCCGCTCGACGCCGTGACCGGCGCGACCACTGCGGATGACATCCTGAACCGGATCTTTTCTACGTTTTGTATCGGAAAGTAGGCTATTCCGCGGCGGCGGCGGCAGCGGGCACGGCCTTTTTGCGGGCGGCGCGCTTCTTTTCCGGGGGAGGGGTCCGATTCGATTTGGTCAGGTTGGGCAGGACGATGGAGAGGACGAACTTCTTCTCGCCGCCGTCATCAAACTTGATCGTGATGTGCTCTTCCGTGCAGAGGACCACACTGCCGAGGCCGAATTTCGGATGTTCTACTTGTGCGCCAGTGGCGAATGCGGGTTTTGCGGCCATATCGATGGACTCCTAAACGCTATGATAACACAGGGTTTTGAAACGAATGGAACCCGTATCGCGTCGAGGAGACTATGAGATTTCTGATTCTGTTGGCCGTGGGGACCGCCGCTTTCGCCCAGGAACGCTTCGCCGTCGTGCTGGAGGAGGCCCCCGTCGCGGTGGCCCGTACTGGGCGAAGCAAGGTACTAGAGTCGCAGAATAGCGTGCGCAAAAACTTTAGCCGCATGAAGGTCCGCGAGATGGGGACCACGGAAACCCTGGTGAACGCCATGTTTATTGAGGCCAGCGAGGAGCAGGCCGCGGAGATGCGCCGCATGCCCGGGGTGAAGTATGTACAGCGGCTGCGGAAGTACAAGCGGCTGGATCAACCGGCGGCCGATCTCGCCCGCGTGCAGGCGGCGTGGAACGTGGCGGGCGGAGCGAACAACGCCGGTGCGGGGGTGAAGATCGGCATCCTCGATACGGGCATTGACCACACCCATCCCGCCCTGCAGGATTCGAGTCTCACAATGCCGAGCGGCTACCCGCGCTGTACGGGCTCCGCCTGCGACTACACGACGAGCAAGGTGATTGCGGCGCGGAGCTTCGTCGATCTATTGGTCTACAGCTTCCCTGACGATACCCGTCCCGACGACCTGAGTCCGCGGGACCGGGTTGGTCACGGGACCGCCGCGGCGATGCTGGCGGCGGGACGGCCGATGCAGGGGCCGGGCGGCCGTGTGACCGGCGTGGCGCCGAAGGCGTATCTCGGCAACTACAAGGTGTTCGGTTCGCCGGGCATCAACGACTTCTCTGATGACTTCACGATCATTCGCGCAATGGAAGCGGCGCTGGCGGATGGGATGGATATCGTTTCGCTGTCCCTGGGCCAGTCGGCCGTATGGAGCCCCAACGACCGGGGAGCGATCTGCGGCAACCAGGGGCAGCTCGCCTGCGACCTGCAGGTGGAGGCAGTCGAGAATGCTACGCGGGCCGGGATGGTGGTGGTGGCTAGCGCGGGAAACGACGGCGACTTGGGGGTGCAGAATCCGACATTGAATTCGATTTCCTCGCCCGGTAGCGCCCCTTCGGCCATCACCGTCGGCGCGACCACGAATAGCCGGGTATTGTTGCAGACGGTGCGCGTCGAGAATGGCCCGGCCAATCTCCGTGAAATCGACGCTCGCTTGGGCAGCGGCGCACAGACGCTGGCGCCAAACCCCGCGCCGGTGACGGACGTTGCCACCATCGATACGACCGGCTTGGGCTGCGGTTCTCTCGGCACGGGTGTGCTCGCCAATTCCATAGCGTTGATGGTCCGGGGCGAGTGCTCGTTTTTACAGAAGTTGACGAACGCCCAGCGCGCGGGGGCCGTCGGCGTGATTGTGTACCAACAGAACAGCAACGCGGTTTTCGTCGCCACCGGCCTTGAGGGAACGAGCATTCCCTTGGCGATGATCGGCAACCGGGATGGGTTGCTGCTGAAAGAGTATCTTGCGGCAAACCGGGGGGCACGCGTCGGTTTTGACCCGGCGTTGCGCACCGTGGACGCGACGGCGGACGATACCGCCATCTTCAGCGCGCAAGGCCCTTCCATTGGCGATTCGCTGGTGAAACCCGAGATTACGGCGGTGGGGCAAGACGTCTACGTCGCCACGCAGAACTACGATCCGAACAGCGATATGTTCGACATCTCTCGCTATCGCAGCGTGGAGGGTACGAGCTTCTCCGGGCCCATCGTGGCTGGGGCGGTAGCGCTAGTGAAGCAGCGGTACCCGACACTGGCGCCGGCGGGGTTGAAATCGGCGGTAGTGAACACGGCGGACCCGCGTGTCACCGATTTTGACTATCAGGGCCGGCCGGTGGAAGCGCGCGCGATTGCGATGGGCGCGGGCAAACTGGACGCCTCGAGTGCGGTGCGGGCGACTGTGCTGGCGACCCCGTCGACGCTTTCGTTTGGACAGATATTGCCGACGACGGCCTTTCCTGTGACGCGCACACTGCGGTTGCGGAACCAGGGCACGGCGTCGGCCAACCTCCGGCTGACCGTGGTGCAGCGGGATACGGATGCCAGCGCACGAGTGACGTTGAGCGCTACAGGGGGTCCGCTGGCGGCGGGCCAGGAGGCGGTCATTACGGTGCGCCTCGAAGGTACGCGTCCGCGGGCCGGTATGTACGAAGGGATCATCCGGGTCGAAGGCGGCGAGGCGCCGCTGCGGATTCCGTACATCTATGTCGTGGGGGACAACATCGCATTCAATGCGTTTGCGTTAGCCGGCGACGGCTTCACCCGAGCGCCCGGCGGGCAGCATCGGCTGGTTGCCAAGTTCATCGACCAGTTCGGAGCGCCCGTCGTGAACCTGCGGGTTCGTTTTCGTCCCGAAACCGGTGGCTCGATCGATCAGGCGACGGCGGCCACCGATGAGCTCGGCATCGCGGAGGCCCGCGTTGTCGTGGGTACCTCGTTAGGCCAGCATCGATTCTCCCTCGAACCGGAGAGCGGCGGCGACCCGCGGATCGAGTTCCTCGGCCAGGTGGTACAGGTGCCGGCGCTGCGCAGCGACGGTATCGTGAACGCGGCGAGCGGCCAGTTGGGCCGCGGTCTCGCTCCGGGTTCGTACATCTCGCTGTTTGGCGCATCGTTTACGGATCAGACGCGCGTTTTCGGCACGAACTACCTGCCGCTTTCGCTTGCCGGGGTCAGTGTCGGCTTCGACGTGCCAGGGCAGACCAACCGGAGCTTTCCGGGCGTGCTTTCGTTTGTCAGCCCCGGGCAGATCAACGTTCAGGTGCCATGGGAGTTGGCGGGGCAGTCGCAGGTGCAGTTGAAGGTGAGCAACGGCTTGTATTCGAGCGCGCGGCTCACGGTGGCGTTGAATGAGGTTTCGCCGGCGTTCTTTGAGTATTCCGACGCCGGGAGCGGCCGGCAACTGATCGCGGCGCTCGACCAGAACTTCCAACTCGTCACTGGCGCAGCGCCGGTGGCGCGGGGCAGCGTGGTGCAGCTGTATGCGAATGGACTCGGGCCGGTGGACAATCAGCCCGCTACGGGCGAACCGGCGCCCTCATCGCCCTTGGCCACGTGCCGCATCGCTCCGCAGGTGACCATTGGAGGGCAGAATGCCACGGTTTTGTACGCGGGCCTCGCGCCGGGGTTTGTTGGCTTGTACCAGGTAAACGCCACGGTGCCGGCCAGTGCGCCCGCCGGGATTCAACCCGTTGTGATTACCATGAATGGAGTTGCTTCGAAAACCGCCTCGTTGCCGGTCCGCTAGAGGAGTCTGGATGTTTCGTTTCCTATTTGCTTGTTTCCTGCCGGCAGTGCTCTGCGCGCAAATCGTTCCCAACCTCTACATCGTAGAGTTGAACGAGGCGCCGCGAGCTAGCCAAGTGGCGCGGAGGACCGCCCAGGACACCCTGGTCCGCACGATGGGCGCCCGGCACCGAGTGAGGAGCCGGGTCCAGACGGTGGCCAACGCCCTGGTGGTGGAGTCGCCGTCAGCGGAGGAGTTGCGCGGTATGGCCGGGGTAAGCCGGGTGACTCCGGTGGTGAAGCTGCGCACGAGCCTGGACCGGGCGTTAACCTTGCACCAGATTAAGGCCGCCTGGGAACGCCTGCCGGACGGAAGCCGGGCGGGCGCGGGGCTGAAGATCGGCATCATCGATACAGGGATTGACGCGAAGCATCCCGCCTTCTCCGGGGAGGGGATGACCGCGCCCGAGGGGTTCCCGAAGGTTTCGAGCGAAGCGTTTCTCGGGGCGACGAACGCCAAAGTGATTGTGCAGCGGAGCTACGATGCGCTGAACCGGACGGAGCCGTCGATTATCGATGGCGCGGGCCATGGAACGGCGGTTGCGATGGTGGCGGCGGGAGGGCGCGTAGGGAGCCAGTTTGGCGAGATGTCGGGCGCTGCGCCCGGCGCGTGGTTGGGGGCATACCGGGTGTTCGGGGGCGTAGCCGGGGACGAAGGGAGCACCGCGGCCCTACTGCAGGCGCTCGATGATGCGGTGTCTGACGGCATGGACGTCGTGAATATGAGCTTGGGCTTCTATCCGCCGTACCGGGAAGCGATAGACCCCATGGCGGACGCCGTGAAGCGGGCTGTGCAGATGGGCGTGATGGTAGTGAAGTCCGTGGGCAACGAGGGCCCCGACATCGCCTCGGTGGATTCGCCAACCGTGGCCGGGGTAGGCATCACTGTCGGGTCAGTGCGGAATGATCGTGCCTTCGCCGAGGCGGTGTCTATGGAGGGATTGGGCGACCTGCTCGCGGTTGCTTCGACAGGCACGCGTCCGGCAGAGCCGGTGCGGGGACGGCTGGTGGACATCACCGGGGCGGACCCGAGTAGACTGGCGTGTGATCCGATTCCCGGCGACTCGCTGCGGGGCGCGGTGGCTTTGATTCTCCGTGGTTCCTGCTTTTTTAGCGACAAACTGAAGAACGCAGAGGCGGCGGGGGCCATTGCGGCGGTGATTTATACCCATGCTCAGGATCCGCTCCCGTTCACAATGGACGTGGATGACGCGCGGTTGCCAGCCTTAATGGTGGGGTTTGACAGCGGCCGGCAGTTGAAGAGCCGCTTGGCGGAATCGCCCGCGACCGATGTACAACTGACGTTTTTCCCAACGGTGGCTTTCCCCTTGCGGGGCACCCCGTTGAGTAGCTTCTCCTCGCGTGGCCCGACGCTCGAAGCCAGGATCTCGCCGGATCTGGTGGCCGTTGGTCAATTCATCAGCACCGCCGCGGGGACGGCGGAGCCGCTGGGCGCCGTTTACGACCCGAGCGGATTTTTAGTGGCGGCGGGAACCAGCTTCGCCGCTCCGTTAGTGGCCGGATCCTATGCCGTTCTGAAGCAGGCGCGGCCAGGATTGGAGCCGGATCAATACCGTTCCCTGCTCATCAACTCGACCACCCCGGCGGCAACCAGCAGTGCGGCGGAGGGGTCCCCACAGCAGGTGGGCGCCGGCCAGTTGAGTCTGCTTCGGGCCATTGACAGTCCCTTGGTGGCCAGACCAGCCGTCCTGAATTTCGGCGCTGGTGGCGCGCAAGGTCCTGCGGCGCAGGAGCTCACAATCCGCAACACCGGTGCCGAGGCAGGTCGATACAAGGCTCGTGTGGACTCGGGTGGCGGAGGCCAGCCGACGGTGGAGCCGGCCGAATTCGACGTGGCCGCTGGAGGTTCGACCACCTTGCGGGTGACCTGGCCGGGCGATTTGGCCGTGGGTGCTCACCATGGCCGGCTGATCGTCACCAAGCTGGACGCGGAAGGCGAGACGTTGCGGATTCCTTATTGGTTCGGCATCCCGCGTCCCGACGCTGCCAACATTACCTTCCTGCCCTACCCGCCGTTTGAGGCTGAGGCGGGGAGTACCGTCGACCTCTGGTTCTTAACCACCGACGCGATCGGCCTCGCCGCCACGGCCCAGGCGCCGGAGGTGATTGTCGAAGAGGGCGGCGGCTCCGTGGTGGAAGTGAATCGGCGAGAGTCGCTCGCTCCGGGCCTGGTGAAGGCCACTGTCCGCTTGGGAACGGGGCTGGATGTAGAAAACGTGTTTCTGATCCGCTGTGGGGAAGCGGTCGCCCGGGCATACATCGTCGGTTTTTAGGCGACGCCGGGAAGGTATACTGAGGGAGATCGAATGTAACCGGAAGTTGTCTCCATGGAAGCACTGAAGAAAAAATTGTTGGAAGAGATTACGGCGCTCGAATATGAGTTCCGCAACGAGTTGCCAAAGGAGATCCTGCGCGCCCGGGAGCTGGGTGATCTGAGCGAGAACGCCGAGTATCACGCGGCCAAGGAACGGCAGGGAATGGTGAATGCCCGCCTCGGCCAACTGCAGAAGCGGTTGTCGGAGCTCTCGATGATCGACCTGACCAAGGTTCCGAAGGACCGGGTGGGCTTTGGGTACACGGTGGTGGTGTTCGATATCAAGAAGTCGGTGGAGATCGAATATCGACTGGTGACGAGCGAGGAGTCCGACGCGAAAGCGGGTATGGTTTCCACCAGTTCTCCCATTGGCCGCGGCCTGCTGAACCGGCGGGTGGGCGAGGAGATCAAGATC
>LNFE01000303.1 GCA_001464575.1 Acidobacteria bacterium Ga0077553
TGCTGGGGGCGGGTCTTTTCGAAATGGTGGATGGCCGGGTGGCGCGCCACACGAATCAGGTAACCATGTTCGGTGGCTTCTTCGATTCCGTGTTGGACCGGTATTCCGATCTGGGTCTGCTGATGGGATTGCTCGTGTATTACGCTTCGATTGACCGCTACTTTTACGTTGTACTGACCGCGGTCGTTATGACCGGGTCCGTCATGGTGAGCTACACGCGGGCGCGGGCGGAGAATACGATTCCCCAGTGCAAAGTTGGTTTCGCGGAGCGGCCGGAGCGGGTGGTGCTCCTGATTATCGGCGCGTTGTTCGACCGGATGGCTCCGGTTTTGTGGGTGATTGCGATCCTGGCTAACCTCACCGTGATCCACCGCATGATTTACACCTATCAGCAGGCCAAGCGGCTCGAAGAGGCGCAGTTGCGCCCGGCGGGCAAGAGCGGCGCCGCCGTCACCTAGGGCTGATCAGTCTTCGAGAATCACAACGGCCATGGCCATGGTGGCCGTGTGGGTGAGAGAAAGGTGAATCTGCCGGGCGCCCAACCGTTCGGCGTGGACGGCCGCTTGGCCAGTTAGGCGAAGCGTCGGCTTTCCAGACGGTAGATTTACTACCTCAATGTCCTGCCAGGAGACCCCACGGGTCAGCCCGGTCCCGATCGCCTTCATCAGCGCCTCTTTAGCGGCAAAGCGGGCGGCCAAACGTTCGTGCTTATTGGCTTTGCGCAAAGAGTAAGCAATCTCTCCCGGGGTAAAAACGCGATGGAGGAAGCGCTCGCCGAATCGCGTGTGCGCATCCTGGATACGCAGTACCTCAGCTAAGTCAGTACCGATCGAAAGAATCACTCTCTGATTGTCTCGCAAGTAGAATAGAGGACAGCTTATGGTGGAAGATTCAGGCGTGGGGACGGTGTTGCGGGTGGAGGGGCTACGGCATCGCTATCCGAACGGGTGGGCCGCCCTCGAGGGAGTTGACCTATCGATCGCCGCCGGGGAGTGCGTCGCTTTACTGGGCGCTAACGGTTCGGGGAAGACGACGCTGCTGCTCCATTTGAACGGTCTGCTGCGCGGCGAAGGGCGGGTGACCGTGGGCGGTGAGCTGCTGACGAACGCGACGGTAGGACACATCCGCGAGCAGGTGGGACTGATCTTTCAGGATTCGGACGACCAGTTGTTCATGCCGACCGTGTGGGAGGATGTGGCCTTCGGCTTGCGACAGCGGGGCGCTGGGCCGGAGGAGGCCCGTAGCCGCGCCCGAGCGATGCTCGAGAGGCTCGGACTCCGGAAACTGGAGGAGAGGCCGCCGTATCAGCTCAGCGCGGGCGAGAAGAAGCGGGTCGCGCTGGCTGGAGTCCTGATCTTGGAGCCCGCGTTGTTGGTGCTTGACGAGCCCACGACGTTTCTTGATCCACCGGGACAAAGGGAATTGATCGCTTTGCTGCGGGAACTGCCGCAGGCGAAACTGGTGGCGACGCACGATATGGATTTTGCGGAGGCGGTAGCGGACAGGGGGCTGTTCTTAGAGGCGGGACGCGTTCGCGATAGCGGTTCACTGGTTTCGTTAGCTTCGCGCTATCGCTGGCGCGTGGTTGAGAGGGGTTGATAGGGAGAGGAAACTTAGTTGCCCTGAGCAGCGCGGAAGGTTTCCCAGCGCTTCTTTTGAGCCGCTGCGATGCGTTGACGGGCCTCTTCGCTGAGGATCCGTTTCCGCGGCTTCTTGACAGAAGGCGCAGCCTTAACTTTCTTCTTTTTATCGGTCGAAGCCGCCGAGGGCGCAGCATCCGACTGGGCAGTAGTGACCCGCCGGCCGCTGAGGACAGCGCGCACCTGACGGATCTGTTCTTCGACGCGCTGTTTCTGCAGCTCCAAACCTTCTAGAGCCGCTTCGTAGAGCGCGATGTTGTCGACAAGGAGAGTTGTTTTAGCCATACTCTAGTTACTAGAGTCAGCTTTCACTTTCGTTTTGTCAAGCTTCACTTTCGTTTTGTCAAGCGAGTCGATTAAGATCGTGACCGGGCCATCGTTGACCAACGACACCGACATATGGGCTTGAAAGACGCCGGCTTGTACATTAGCTCCGGATATTTCCGCTTTCTTCAGAAAATACTCATACAAGCGGCGGGCTAAGTCAGGTGGAGCGGCCAAGTCAAAGCTAGGCCGGCGTCCGCGTCTCGTCTCGGCGAAGAGCGTAAATTGGGACGCGACGAGTAAAGCGTTCGAAGTCTCGCGGAGGTTACGGTTCATCCGGCCAACATCGTCGGGGAAGATGCGCAAGTGCAAAATCTTGTCGATGAGGTAGTCCGCATCGATCTCCGTGTCGCCGTGTCCGACGCCCAAAAACACCAGTAAACCTGGCCCGATGGCGCCCGTCACGGCTCCGTCCACCGTGATGCTGGCTTCAAGAACCCGCTGTAAGAGTGCGCGCATACTCCTTCAGTATGCTCACACAGTTGCGTCCAGTGGACGGGCCGGGCGATCATGAGAGGCCATATGATTGAGACCTATGCCTACGCCCGCGCCGGACTGCTGGGTAACCCCAGCGACGGGTATTTCGGAAAAACTATTTCATTATTGGTGCGGAATTTCAGGGCCCGGGTCCTTCTGTATCCGAGCGCGCGACTCGAAATAAGACCCGCGAAGGCCGATTTGCCCGTGTTCGACAATCTGGACGATCTTTACAATTCGACCCGGTGGCGAGGTTACTACGGCGGGATTCGTATCGTCCAGGCGCTCATCGTGCGCTTTCTTGACTACTGCAAGGAAAAGCGAATTGACCTGCCGGAGCGTAATTTCACCTTGGAATATGAGTCCACCGTGCCGCTTCGCCTGGGAATGGGAGGGAGTAGCGCCATCATCACCGCGGCCCTGCGGGCCTTGATGCAGTACTATTCCATCGAGATACCGGTGCCTATTCAGGCGAACCTAGTGCTCGAAACCGAGACGCGGGAACTGGGCGTCAGCGCGGGTTTGCAGGATCGCGTCATTCAAGCCTACGGTGGCGTGGTCTACATGGACTTCAACGAGGAATTGATGAAGCAGCAAGGCTATGGACGCTACGAGTCATTGGATCCCGCGTTACTGGGACGGCTCTATGTCGCCTACCGGACCTCTTTGAGCGAGGGTACAGAGTTATTTCATAACAATGTGCGGGAGCGATGGCGGCGGGGCGAGCCGCTCGTAGTGGAGGCCATGAAGACCTGGGCTTCTTTCGCGGAACAGGGGCGGGAAGCCCTATTGGCGGGGGACCGGCGGAGACTGCATGAATTGATCAATGCCAATTTTGACCTGCGGACGAAGCTTTACGAGATCGGCGAGGGCAACCTGGAGATGATCCATGCGGCGCGCGAGTGCGGGGTCTCGGCCAACTTTGCTGGTTCGGGCGGCGCCATTGTCGGCCTTTATGAGAGTGACGAACAGTTCGACCAACTCACTGGCGCGCTGGGAAAAATCGGAGTCGCTGTGATCCGGCCGAAGATCGCCTAAGGCGCTGTCTCGGGCTCGCTGGGGGATTCGCCGCATGGCACTTTCCCCGGAATCCGGTGAAAATGCGGTTATGCTTTACCGCCGAAACCAGCGAGGCACTACGGTTCCCAGCGGCTACTACCGCTTCGAGAATGTGCGGGGCGGAGGGACGCTCTTCGGGTTTGGCACCGGCGAATTCGTTCGGCTGCGCGACGAGTATGGCGTCGAGTGGAACGGGACGGCAGAGCCTCAGGGCGACAATGTGACCCGTTACCGATTCTGCAGTCAGCATGGAAAAACCATCTCTGGCGTATCGGACGGTTGTGGCATTATGCTTCGCGATGAGCGAGGGAATGCATGGCGAGGCTTTATCGAATAGGCTATGTACGGTAACCTAAAGGTTTTCGTATAGCATGGCAAGTTCGAAACCGATCGAGTACAAAGACGCGGGAGTGGATATTGACGAGGCGGATCGCGCGGTAGCGCTGATCCGATCCCACGCCCGCAAGACGTTCACAGACTCCGTGAAGACGGATATCGGCTCCTTTGGTGCAGGTTATCTTCTCCAGGGATGGAAGAAGCCGGTGCTGATCAGCTCGGCGGACGGGGTAGGAACTAAGCTGAAGGTTGCCTTCGTGACGGGCCGGCACGACACCGTGGGCGAGGACCTCGTGAACCACTGCGTCAACGATATCGCGGTGCAGGGCGCGGTGCCGCTGTTCTTTCTGGATTACTTCGCCGTCGGGAAGCTGGAAGCGCAGATCGCGGGCGACGTCGTCAAAGGCATTGCGCGCGGATGCAAGGCCAATAGCTGCGCTCTCATCGGCGGGGAGACGGCGGAGATGCCGGGGATGTACCTGCCGGGCGAGTACGACTTGGCTGGATTCATTGTCGGCGCCGTGGAACGGGACAAGATGCTGGACGGAAAGTCGATCGAGGCCGGCGATGTGCTGATCGGCCTGCCGTCGACGGGATTGCATACCAACGGCTACTCTCTCGCTCGCAAGCTGCTTTTCGACGTGGCCGGCTACCGCCCGGATCAGCACGTTGATGCCCTGGGCGGCACCGTGGCCGATGCGTTGCTGAAAGTACACCGGAGCTACCTCAAGGCGATCCAAACGCTTCTCAAGGGCAAACTGCTCAAGGGCGCCGCGCACATTACCGGCGGCGGCATCAGCGACAACACGCCCCGCATGCTACCCAAGGGCCTCGGCGCCGAGATCGCTCTGGCCTCCTGGACGGTGCCCGCGCTTTTCGAGCACATGCGGGAGCTCGGCAACGTACCCGACGACGACTATCGCCGGACCTTTAACCTGGGCGTCGGCATGATCCTTTGTGTGGGGGCGAAGCAGGCGGCGAAAGCCATGGCGTTGCTCGAGAGCATCAAGGAGCCCCACTTTCAGATTGGAACGGTAGTGCCGGTGCGCCGCGGCGGCCGGGTCCGCTACGTATGACCCGGCTGGGGGTTGTCCTCTCCGGCCGCGGCTCTAACTTCTTGGCGATCGCCGATCAGATTCAGCAGGGAACCTTGCCGGCGGAGATCGCCGTCGTGATCTCGAACCGGCCCGATGCTCCGGGCCTGGCGGCGGCGCGCGAGCGGGGCTTGGCGGCTGTGTCGTTGCCTTCAAAAGGGGTCGACCGCGAGGAGTACGACCGGCAGCTAGCCGCCGCATTGCGGGAGCACGGCGTCGATTGGGTCGTTCTGGCGGGCTACATGCGCATCCTGAGCGCCGGGTTCATCCGTGAGTTCCCCCAGCGCATCCTGAACATCCACCCGTCCCTGCTGCCGGCATTCACCGGTCTCGATGCGCAGCATCAGGCCTTCGACTATGGGGTGAAGATCGCCGGCTGCACCGTGCACTTTGTCGATGAGGAGCTCGACCACGGGCCGATCGTCCTGCAGGCCGCGGTGCCGGTGGAGGGTGACGACACGCCCGCGACCCTCGCAGAGCGGATTCTTCGCGAGGAACATCGGATCTACAGCGAAGCCTTGGGACTGCTGCTGACCAAGCCGTGGCGGATCGTCAACCGGCGGGTGGTTTTAGGCTAGTAGTCGACTCACCGCGTCGATCAATGCCGAGTGCGGGAATGGCTTAGGCAGAAAAGCCGTCCCCGCCGGCAGCCGTCCGGATTGCACCTCGGCGTCCTCGGTGTAACCAGAGATGAACAGGATGCGGATTCCGGGCCGCATCTGCGAAATTCGGTTGGCGAGCGACCGGCCATCGATCCCGGGCATCATCATGTCGCTGATCAGGAGGTCGTATGGGGCCCCGTCGCGCTCCAACAGGACCACAGCGGCGTCCCCGGACTCGGCCTCCGTCACTTGAAAACCTTGCCGCTCGAGGACCTTCCGAACCAGGGTGCGGATGCCTTCTTCGTCGTCAACGACCAGGATCCGCTTTGCGGGCCCGGGGGCCGCCGCCGCGTCGCTGGCAAACTGCAGATGCAGAGTGGCGCTATCCAGGGAGAGCTCGATCCGCCATTGCACCCGGGACTCCGAAAGCAGGGCGGGTATGGCCGAGAGCGCGCCGTTCGATGCGCGCGCCGCCGGGCTCAGCAGCTCCAGATCTTCCTTGAGCGAGGGGCCGAAGCCAGAGATGACGACCCGGGCCGGAGCTTGGGCGGCGGCCGAAAGGGGACGCTGGGCGTAGCGGAGGAGCGTCAGGAAAACCTGTTCGAGTTGACTGCGGTCCGCGGTCACTGGCAACGCCGCCAGGGAGCTTTTCACCGTAATGCCAGGCTCCCGGGCGGACATCGCCCGCAAGAAGGCCAGAAGATCAAAGGAAGTACGGACTGCCTTGGGCGGTGACGCCAGCGCCTGCAACTGGTTCGACATGCCTTTGATCCGGTCGGTCGATCGCAGGATCTCCCGCATGTCTTCCCGCAGCGGACTGCCGGGCGGCAACGCATCCAGAATCTCTTCGCCGTAGCCGGAGAGCACC
The DNA here is from genome assembly GCA_001464575.1 of Acidobacteria bacterium Ga0077553. Lineage (GTDB taxonomy): Bacteria > Acidobacteriota > Terriglobia > Bryobacterales > Bryobacteraceae. The sequence goes on from LNFE01000303.1 coordinate 6,401, forward strand.
ATGAGCAGATTGTTCGCTTCGTGCAGGACGCGTCCCGCCAGCCGTGCCTAAGCCGGACTCCGGATCGGCTGCCGGCGCCGCTTCGGCCGGACGCTGCACCAGCACCAGATCGGATTCTTCATCGTCCCAGCGCTGAATCCGCAGCAGATCCCAGCCTTCATGCACTCCGGCCAGGAGTGGAACGTTCGGCAAAACCCGGGCCACACTCAGGGCGCTCAATTCGGCGATGCTAATTTGCTGGGATTGCAGGAAGGCGCGATTGGCCGAGAGGAACCGTCCGCTGGCCTGGACAATCGCCACGGGAACCGGCAGAATCGTGAGGATGTCTTCGTAGTAGCGCCGCTCGGACTCGACAAGCGAGAGGAGGCGAGCGACCTCACGAGATCGCCAAATGTAATGTTCCGGTTTCTCCATGAGCAGGGAAGTTACTATAGTGTGCGGGGCCAAATGCCGGGATGCAATTGCACTTTGGTGGGTACTTCGAGGCAATCCGTACCAGTACCGGCCATCTTAATTGGACACCATCCCCCCCGAAGTTGAGGAGATCCATAATCGAATGATTGCGAAACCACGCAAAGCAGTGTTTCCCGCCGCGGGATTGGGAACCCGATTTCTGCCCGCCACCAAAGCGATGCCCAAGGAGATGTTGCCCTTGGTGGATAAGCCGCTGATTCAGTATGGCGTCGAAGAGGCGATGCACTCCGGGATGAGCAACATCATTATCGTCACCGGACGTGGCAAGAGCGCGATTGAAGACCACTTCGACGTCAGCTTCGAGCTCGAACACCTGCTCGAATCGAAAGGCAAGAAGGACCTGCTGCACCAGGTGCGCAGCATTTCGGACATGATCGACGTCAGCTATGTGCGGCAGAAGGAGGCGCTTGGCCTGGGCCACGCGGTGCTCCGGGCGAAAGAGCTGGTGGGCAACGAGCCGTTTTCGGTGGTTCTTTCGGACGATATCATCGACGCCGAAATCCCCTGCCTGCGCCAGATGAGCGACGTCTACGAGTTCTATGGCGCTTCCGTAGTGGCATTGATGGAGGTGCCCCGCGAGAACATCTCGGCGTATGGCGTCGTCGATGCCGAACCGATTGACCATCAGGGCGTAAGCGGCCGGTTGTTCCGCATTCGAAACCTGGTGGAGAAGCCCAAGGCGGAGGAGGCTCCGTCGAACCTGGCGATCATTGGGCGCTACATTCTGACCCCGGAGATCTTCACGTCCATCGAGTCGATTGAACCCGGCAAGGGCGGTGAGATTCAGCTGACCGACGCGCTGAAGCACCTGCTCCGCAGCCGGCCGATTTATGGCTTCAAGTTCGAAGGCCGGCGCTTCGATGCCGGCGACAAGCTCGGCTTCCTGCAAGCCACCGTGGAGTTCGCCATGAAGCGCTTCGACTTGGGCGGGCCGTTCCGCGACTATCTCAAAACGCTGCAACTATGAACCCCGTGCCGCTGAGTCTGCCTGTGCGGGCCGCCGACGCCGCGGCCTTGGCCGACCTGGTTCTGCAAATCACGGGGCGCGGGCCGCTGACCGATGCGGCCCGCCACCAGTTGGCCGCCCGGCTGGGCTCGCTGAGCCTGACCAGCTTCACCACGCTGCCGTGGTCCCTGGCCGCCGACCCCAGTGCCCCGCAAACGTTCTACGTCGCCGTGGACGCCAAAGAGCCTTGGCTGCTCCATATCGCCCCGGAGGCTTCTCCGGCCAGCGCTCTGTTTCCGAAGCCGACACTGATCGGCCGCATGCGCACCCCTTTCGGCGCAGAAGTAGTGGTCAACGCGGTTCCGTTCGGCCCAGCGGACTTGGAGGCTATCGCGACCTACGCCGAACGGCTGGACCGCGCGATTCATCCTCGTCCGCAGGGCAATCAGGCTCTGCTGATCGCCGCTGTGCGCGAGCCGGACGTGGCCTTCCTGCAGTTCCGTGCGGTGCAGCGCAAGTACGGCCTGAACGTCGCCGCCTTCGAGGCGGAGGTGACGCCGGAGCTGACTTGGGCCGCCGCCCGCCATGGCTGGCGCGACGGCTTCAGCGCCCTCGGAGTGACCCGGACGGAGGCGCTGGATTTTGACTCGGCGGTGAGCGTGCGAAAGGGGTCGCGGCTGATGGATATCAACTTCAACTTACCCGGCGAAGGCTTCAGCAACGCCGAAGAGGTCCGCGTGGCGCTGCGCCGCTTGCGCGACGAGGACGTGGCGGTGCAGGCCATTACCGTCAGGCTCGCGGCCAATCTTGGTCCGGAAGTAAAAGAGATGCAGGAGATGGCCCGGCAGTTCGGCGCCCTGATCCGCGTCGAAGGCTCGCCGGAACACTCCGACGCCTGGCTGGCCGCCCTGGGCGCGGGCGCCACTGGAAGGTTGTATTATCGAATGCATCCGGAGCAGCCGGTGGAACGAATTGCCGAGATCGCCGGATTCTTGCGAGGCTAATACTTATGGTGACCCGACGTTCCTTTGCGGCCGGCTTGGCCGCGGCACCTTTATTGGCGCAGGGTAGCGCTTTCCCCATGAAATTCGGCATTGATTTATTCAGTCTGCGGACCCAGGGCTGGAGCCCGTTTGAACTGCTCGACTACTGCGCCATGCGGGGCGCCAAGGTGGTCCATTTCTCGGAGATCCGCTTTCTCGGCGGCCTTGAAAAGGCGCATCTCGAAAAGGTACGAGACCACGCCAAGCGGCGCGGCATCGAGCTCGAAATCGGCATGCTCTCCATTTGCCCCACGGCGGCCCGGTTTGACGCTGCGCAGGGTACGGCCGAGGAGCAGCTGATCAAGATGATCGAGGCGGCTAAGGTGGTCCAGGCGCCGCTGGTCCGGTGTGTCCTTGGCGACTGGCGCGACCGCGCCAGCAAGACGCCGCTGGCCCAGAGCATCGAAAACACGGTGAAGACGTTGCGCGCCGTGCGCACCCGGGCCATGGACGCGGGGAAACGGATTGCGGTGGAGAACCACGGCGGCGACCTGCAGGCGCGCGAGCTGAAGATGTTGATCGAAGAGGCCGGCAAGGACATCGTCGGGGCTTGCATCGACTCCGGCAATCCGACGTGGGCACTTGAAGACCCCCACGTCACCCTCGAAACGCTGGCGCCGTACGTGCTCACTAGCCACGTCCGCGACTCCGCCGTATGGCGCACGCCCGAAGGCGCCGCGATGCAATGGACTCGCATGGGCGAAGGCAACGTGGACATTGGCGGCTGGGTGAAGAAGTTCGCCCAACTCTGCCCGGGCAAAGCGCTCTCGCTCGAGATTATCGTCACTGGCACGCGACCCTTTCCCTACCTGGACCCCAAGTTCTGGGATGCATTCCGCGGCATGCCGGCCTGGGAGTTCGCCCGCTTTGTCGCCATTGCCGAAAAGGGCAAGCCGATGCCGGCGCGGCCGGCCGTGGCAAAGGAACTTGCGGCGGCCAAGGAACGGGAGGATCTTGAAGCTTCCATCCAATGGCTGCGCAATCTGAGTTAGCCTCTAGGGTATGATGCGTCTCGTTTTGGTAATGTTGGCCACGGCTTGGCTGGCGCCGGCCCAGTTGGTGACCGCCGTCCGCGGAGCACTGGCGTCGAAGGATTTCGCCACTGGCGAGAAGATTCTGGCGGCCTACCAGAAGGAAATAGGCGTCACGCCCGAGTACATCGAAGCCTTCTCCTGGCTCGGCCGGGGCGCGCAAGCGAACAAGATGTGGGAGAAAGCGGCGGCCTACTCCGCCCAAACGCGAAAGCTGGTGCAGGCCGAGTTGAAGAAGCGCCCCCTGGACGCGGAAACGAGCCTGCCTCTCGCGCTCGGCGCGGCGATTGAAGTGGAGGGCCACACGCTGGCGGGCACGGGCCGTTTGAGCGAGTCGCTCGCCATGCTCAACCAGGAGTTGAAGACCTACTACACCACCTCCATCCGCACCCGCATTCAGAAGAATATCCATCTGCTCAGCCTGGTCGGCAAGCCGGCCCCGGCGTTAGACCTCAAGCGCTTTCTGACCGGGCCGAAGATGCAGACGCTGGCGCAGTTGAAAGGCAAGCCGGTTGTACTCTTCTTTTGGGCGCACTGGTGCAGCGATTGCAAACAGCAGGGGCCCATCCTGACCGCGCTCAAGGCGAAGTATCCCGCTCTCCAGATTGTGGCCCCGACGCAGATTTACGGTTACGTCGCCAACGGCGATGAGGCTGGTCCCGCCGTCGAAGTCCCGTACATCGAGAAGGTGCGGGCGCAGTACTACCCCGATTTGCTGAACGTCGCCACGCCGCTGAGCAACGAGAACTTCAAGCTCTACGGCTCCTCCACCACGCCAACGCTCGTGCTGGTGGATAAGGCCGGGATCGTTCGCCTGTATCACCCCGGCAAGATGACGGCGGAAGAGCTAATCCCGGAGATCGAGAAGGTTCTCTAGCCGCGTGGGAAAAATCGGCGGGCGCACGGAAGCCGCCGGCCATCCGCAAAGATGCTCAAGTGCTGGCCCGCAGATACGGCCTTGGCACGGGCCCATGCCGCACCGGGTCTGGAGCTTCGCCGACCGCCAATCCCGTTGCTGCCAAACGGCGCTGAACGGGACGTCTTCGCAGCGGCAGATGATGGTTTCGGGTGTGGCGAGCGTGCTCAATTCCGAGCGCAGTTGAAACGCTTCGTCGATCCGCCGGTCAAAGCGGACAGCGGCATCCCTAGCGGGATAGAGTGCCCGTGCGCGCTCGAGATCGAACCCGGCGATTTGCCCTTCGAGAATGGACCGGTCCACGCTTCCGGCGCCGGCAAAGTGGATGTGCGGAACGGTAGTGCGTTGCTTTGAATCGGTGATCACCGCGCCGGTGTCCACCCTGCACCCGAGCAACTCCGGCAGTTCGGTGTTCGTGACCAGGCCGAAGCCGCAGGCCAGATAGTCGCAGGGCAAGACGCCGTGGCCCTGAATGGTCACCGAGCCCGGATCGGCGCGGAGCGGCCAGGCATCGGTGCGATAGCGCAGGCCCAAGGCCAACTGCGCGGCTTGAAGCAGCTTGCCCGGCGTGCGCCACAGACTCTGCGTGAATCGCGAGACGCGTTGGTAGGGAGCCTGCTCGGCCACCAAGACGATCTTGGCTCCGCGTTTCCGCAGGTAGGCGGCGACAGCGAGCAGCAGCGGCCCGGCGCCGGCCACCACCACGCGCTTGCCGGCAATCGGCAGCCCGCTTTTCACCATCGCCTGTAGGCCGCCCGCGCCCAGGACATGGGGAAGCGTCCAGCCCGGAAACGGCAGGAAGCGTTCGCGGGTACCGGTTGCGAGGATGATCCGGTCCGCCTTCGGCAGTTGCGTCGCCGAATGGATCTGCACGCCGGTTCGTATCGTAATTCGAGGATCCAGAAACCGCCGGTAGCGGGCCGGAATCTCACCACGCCAGATCTGCCCGCCGAGGGCAGGATTGTCATCAAGCAGAGTGACCGCGTCACCTGATTGCACGGCCGCCCACGCCGCGGCCAGCCCCGCTGGGCCTCCACCGATGACGAGAGTGCTAGGCATCGGTCGCGATCTCCATGCCTTCGGCGCAGAGCAACTGGCAGCTTCGTTCGTGCGGCCGCCCGTTCAGGGTGACCCGGCACTCCATGCAGATGCCCATGCCACAGAGCGGTCCGCGCAGTTCGCCGGTGACCGAACGGCGAAAGCCGGCCTGCCCGCGCATCACGGCTGCCGCTACCGTGGTGCCCGGCTCGACGTCCACTCTGCGGCCATTGATGGTGACGGCGATCATGCGAACCGCTCCGGGAGATACGGCTTCGGGTCAATGGCCGGGGTGTCGCCGAGGAGACGGTCGAGGAGCAGGGCCGCCGAGCCGAGTGAAGTCGTGATGCCGAGTCCTTCGTGACCGGCGGCCACCCAGACGCGATCGCGCACCGGGCCGATCAAGGGGAGGCTGTCCGGGGTGGCCGCGCGAAAGCCTGTCCAGGTGCGGATCACCTGCAGGTCGACCAAGCGCGGCATATACTCCACCGCGCGCCGCAGCATGCGGGCTAACAACTCCGGCCTCACGTCCGGGCTCTCGTCGCCGTACTGCCGCGAGCTGCCTATCAAAATCTGCCCAGTGGAACGCGGCTGAACATTGAAGGCGACGCTTTCGTTGGAGTGTCCGTGGGCGCTTTTCAGGTAACCGAGTTCAACGAGCTGATGGCGGAGGAAGCCGGGGTAGCGGTCCGTGATCGCCAGGTGCCCTTTGCGGGGCTTCACCGGCAGCTCCGGCAGCAGACGGGTGATCCCGGTCCCGCAGGCGAGAATAGTCAACCCAGCGGAAACCATGGTGCCGTCGGCGAGGCGCGCCCCGTCCGGCGTCAAGGACTCAATTGCCGTGTAGCGGACGGGGCTCAGCCGGAGGAGCCAGGACGCCGCGGTGGGGGCATAGACGACGCTGTCGCCGGGCACGAGCAGGCCGCCCGCCAAGCCGGGGCGCAGTTCGGGTTCGGCCTCATAAAGCGCCCGCTCGTCGAGAATCTCGCTGGCGGGGAATACGGCATGTTTGCGGGCTACTTCCGCCATCTCTTCGGCATCGGCGGCGACCCAAAGGGTGCCCCGGTGCTCCCGCTCGACGCTCGGCGGCACCGGGAGCGCATCCCACAGGCGGCGCGAATACTCGGTGAGGGCCAACTGCGCCGGCGAATCGTCCATCACAACCACGTGGCCCATGCCGGCCGCCGTGGCGCCACCACCGACCACTTTGGGTTCGACGACGAGGCACTTGCCGCCCTCCTCGCGAAACGCCGCGGCGATGGCCGCCCCAACAATGCCCGCTCCGGCGATGAGGACGTCGGTGGTCACGCCTGCTGGAATCCCCAGGCGAAGGGATCGCGGTCGTCGATCAGGAGACGGGCTTCCGCCGTGATGTAGGCCGTGCCGGTGATGGACGGGAGAATGCGGTCGCCGTCCCGCTGGTAGGACGCTCGGAATTGGCTGCCGATGATGCTCTCCTGCACCCAGACCTCGCCGGGCGCAAGATGGCCGTCGGCAGCGAGGCAGGCGAGTTTGGCGCTGGTGCCGGTGCCGCAGGGAGAACGGTCATAAGCCTTGCCGGGACAGAGGACGAAGTTCCGGTTGCCGTCATAGAGTTCGACGTGATCGACCTCCGGGTAGCCTTGGGCATTGACGGCCTGCCGGATGGCCCACGCGTAGTTCGTGAGCGACTCGATCTCCCCCAAGCCCGGATGGTGCGAGAGGAAGAACCAGTTGCCGCCCCAGGCGATATCGCCCGCTACGGGGCCGAAGCCGGGCACCTGCACGACGGCCTGCGCCGCGCGATAGCTGGGGACGTTGGCGATGGTGACGGAGCCGTCTTCGTGCAATCGGGCCGTGATTTCGCCGACCGGGGTTTCCACGCGATGCTCACCCGGGCCGATGCGGCCGAGGTGGGCGAGGGTGACCATCAGGCCGATGGTGCCATGGCCGCACATGCCCAAGAAGCCCACATTGTTGAAGAAGATGACGCCCGCCGCGCAGGCCGGGTCGACCGGCTCGCACAGGAGAGCGCCCACCATCACATCGGAGCCGCGCGGCTCGTTCACCACGGCAGAGCGGAAGCGATCGTGTACTTTACGAAACGAAGCCATTCGCTCGGCCATTGATCCGTAGCCGAGATCCGGCCCGCCGCCGATCACAATCCGCGTTGGCTCGCCACCCGTGTGCGAATCGATAACCTCAATGGCCCGCATAACGGCTAAGGTCCGGCCTGGTCGCCAAGGCGTGGCGGATGATGGCCAACACCTCTTCCCGCTCGGCGCCCGCGATGGGCAGCCGGGGAGGCCGCGTCAGCTCCGCACCCAAACCCACTTCGGCCATGCAGAGCTTGATGTACTGCACCAGCTTGATCTTGGTATCGAGATGCAGGAGCGGGGTGTACCACTGATAGAGCTCCCGCGCCTCGGCCCAACGGCCTTGCTGCGCCAGCTCCCACAGAACGCGGTTCTCATCCGGGAAGGCGTTCACCAGGCCCGACACCCAGCCCTCGGCTCCCAGCAGGGCGCTTTCGAGCACCAGATCGTCCACGCCACTGAACAGAATGAACCGGCGGCCGACCGCGTTGCGCAAGTCGGTAATCCGGCGGACATTGTCTGAGGATTCCTTGATCGCCACGATGGTGGGTTCCTCGGCCAGCTCGACAAACGCATCGGGCGGCATATCCACGTAGTACGCGGGCGGATTGTTATAGATCATCACCGGCAGACCGCTGGCTTGCGCCACGGTCCGGAAGTGAGCGATCGCCTCCCGGCGGTCCGCTTTGTAGATCATGGCCGGCAGAACCATCAGGCCGTCCAGACCGAGTTTTTCGCAGTCGCGCGCAAAGCGTGCAGCGACCATGGTCGTGTTCTCCGCCACGCCGGAGAGGACCGGGATGCGGCCGTTGACGACGCTCTTCAGCTCGCGGAGGATGGTGAGCTTTTCGTCGTACTCGTGCGCCGTGTTCTCGCCCACGCTGCCGAGCAGGATGACGCCGTGGATGCCCGCGGCAATCATCTTTTCAAGGTGCGCCGCCGTCGAGGCGAGGTCGATCGAAAGGTCAGGATGGTACTGCGTGGTGAGCGCCGGATAGACGCCATGCCAGGTAACGTTCATAGGGTAGTTAGTGCCACTCTTTGTTGGTAAGGGTATCTAATTCGAAAGCGCCCTGGCGAGGCAGGGACTCCATCGGCAGACCCGACTGCCACAGGGAAACTTGGAAATGGGCTAACTCGCCGGCGGAGATGCCGAGCTCTTTCAGGCTGACGGCGGCTTCCACAATCCGGCCTACCGCGAATTCGCCCGCCTTGAGCGAAGTCTCCCCCTGACTAGACTTCAGGCGGATCTCCAGGGTCGTGCAATCCGGCAGCGGCTCGAAGTCCAGGCGGATGAAGATCTTCTCGCCGTCGGTTCCGTAAAACAGCTCCTGCAGGCCCACCCGACCGCCGTGCATCGCGCCCTGCCTCTGGTCGACGCGATACTCCCCGGCTCCCATCCACTCGAAGTAGCTGCTGACTTCGCCGTCCACCGTCGGCTTGATTTGGCCCGTGGGGCGCAGATGGTGCTCGGCAAACGAAGCCCGGAGGATCGGCCGCGAGAGCTCATCGGGCGGGACAAGATCGAGCGCCCGGTAGACGTTCGCCAAATGATCGCGGAACAACTGATCGAACTCGATTCGGTTAGCCGACTCATGCTCCGGCCCGTACCACCAGCACCAGTCGCTGCCTTCAGAAATCAGGATCTCCTCATAAGCGAGGGCCCGCTGGGCAGCGGACACTTTGTCCTGATGTTGATCGAACGCCTGCCGGGCCCGCAGGAGATACTCCCAAGCCCGGTTATCCTCTTCCGCGCCGATCCAGATATCGAAGTTCGCGTTAATCCACGAACCCGGGAATATTGGCTCGAGCGTATGGGCGGAATGCCGCTCGATCCCCTCGGTGACGGTGACCGCTTCCATGTGGGGATCTGCCGCGATCCGCGCATAGAGCTGGCGCAGAAACTCACGGCCGCTTTCGGGGAAGTACTCCCAGGCGTTCTCGCCGTCGAGGATGATGGGCACCAGGGAGTCGCGTCCATTGCAGTTCTCGCGGATGCGGCCGAGGAAATGTTCGGCCGCTTCCTCCGGCCCCATTTTCGAATAGACGAAGCCGACGAGGTCGCTGAGGTAGTGATCGCGAAAGAGGCAATGCAGCTTGCGTCCCTGATGATCCCAGAGATACGGGCGGTAGGTTTCCGCCGCTCCGGCGGCGCGTCCGAGCGTGCGAGCCAGCACGCCGTTATCGGTGGCGAACCACTTGAAGCCGCAGTCGGCGGCCAGCATCAGCGCTTCGTCGGACACCGAACCCTCGGAAGGCCATAGGCCATTGGGCGTCAGGTTCAGCCGTTTCTGCATATACTCGCGGGCGGTCACGAGTTGGTGCTTTGCGTCCTCCGGATAGCGGAAGCGGGTGGGGAGCGGGACGTGAGGATGGGAGATGCCGGCTACGTCGGAATCGCAGAGCAGCGGCAGGATGGGATGGTAGTAGGGCGTCGTCGAAACTTCAATCTGCCCTGCTGCGGCGAACTTCTCGTACACCGGCACAACATGGCCAAGGATCTCCAGCTGCTTCCGGCCCATCAGCTTCTGGTCGGCGAGGGAGAAGCCACGGCCCTTCTCGACGAGAGCCTTGATCTCGGGGTCCGTGGCGAGAAAGATCTCATCGAACCAGGCAACCTGCGAGAGCACCTGCAGGTCCCGGTAGTCCTGGGTGCCGAAGAAGCGGCCTGCCTTGGTATGGAGTTCGTACAGCTCGGCGTACCGGGGATAGCGATACACCATCCTGCCCACGTTGGCTTGGAAGAAGTACCGCAGGATAAACTGCTGCTCGAAATCGGTGAGCTCTTCGGCTGGTTTCAGGGCCAGGCGGAGGAACGAGTCCTGCGCCGTCCCGCTGGCGTACTCATCGAGCTGGGCGACCATGGACGGCACCAGATTGAACGTCTGCCGCACCGTGGGAAATTCGGCCAGCACCTGCACCATGCCGTAGTAGTCCTTCAAGCCATGCAGGCGTGTCCACGGGAGCTTGTACTCGCCCGTAACCAGATCCTTATAAAAGGGCTGGTGCATGTGCCAAACGAAGCAAAGATCGATACGAGCCATGGATGTTATCTTCCGAAGTAGCTGCGCACGGGCACAGGCGGCGGGGTTTTCTTGATGGCCAGCCAGAGGACTTCGTTGAGCTCGTCGTCGTCGATCTCGTCGGCCTCTTCGAACGCCATGCGGGCGGAGCGGGCGGCGAGAGCGCCTTGTCCCGGGTTGCGTTCGTCGAGCGGGTGGCGCGGTCTCTCGGCCGTATAGGCGCTGGGGTTGGGGGTGACCTGGAAGGAGCCGGTCATGGGCCGGGCGCCGGCGTCGAACATGGTCATGGGCCGGATGCCGAGAATCAGCTCGATGGTCCGGAGCATGGAGGTGGTGTTGTAGAAGGAGCTATCAATGGCTCCGCGCTTTGCATAAGGCGAAATGACAAACGCTGGCGAGCGATGGGAATCGACGTGGTCGGGCCCGTTTTGGGCGTCGTCCTGGATGACGAAGATGGCCATCTTCTCCCAGAATTTGCTCTTCGAGAGGGCCTCGACCATGAGGCCGAGCGCGTAGTCGTTGTCGGCCATGGCGGACAGGGGCGCGATCTTGCCGGCGGCGAGGCCGCTGGTATGGTCGTTGCCGAGGCGCACGACCGAGAGATTCGGGAACTTACCTTCCGCTTCCATGCGGGCGAGGTCAGCCAGAAACGTCTTGGCGCGTTCGACGTCCGAATAGTCCATGTCGAAGCCGCGATACTGACGATTGGTGTGGGGGATCAGGGCAGGATCGCGGATGAGCTTCACATGCGGGGTAGATCCGGCAACGTCCTTGAGCGGAGCGTTCTCCACGAAGTAGCCGTAGTTGCGCAGCGTGAGGCCTTTGGCGAGGGCGTTGTTCCAGATGTAGCCCGCGGGGGGCAACGCGGCCGGCTCTCCACCTTCGTAGTCGTAGTGCTTCCGGCGGCCGGCGTAGCTGTTCGGCCACATCTTCTGCACGTAGTCCGGGGCGATGGCCGCGGTGGTCCAGTTATGCCCGTCGGCCGAGACATCGGCCGAAACATAGAAGTTATCGAGCAGGACGAACTCGCGCGCCAGCTTGTGATGGTTCGGGCTCACCTTCTCGGGGAACAGCGTGAGCGACGGGTCGCCGTTTCCCTTGCCGAGGTCGCCGAGCACTTGGTCGTAGGTGCGATTCTCCTTGACGATGTAGATGACGTGCTCAATGCGCGATGGCTCACCGGGCCGCACGGGGATGATGGGAGCAACCGCGTCGGAGTGGGCGAGGAACAGCCGCTTGTCTTCGTAGGGCGTGTTGCGGCGCACGGCTTCGGTCCACTTGTCGAGTTGCTCGTCGTCGAAGGAATCGATGATAGAAACCGAGCCGCGCTGGATGCGGCCAACGTACTCGACAGCCGCGTTGCCTTCATGCACGGGCGCCGGCCGCTGCGCCGGATTCGGCCCTTTCGGGTTCGGGTAGCTGCGCGGGCCGCGGCCATTGAAGACGAGCAGTTGCGACTCGAGCGCGCGGGCCGCGATGGGATACCAGCCGGTGGGGATGAAGCCGCGCACCCGGGTGCGCGCTTCGCTGATGTCGGCCACGGCGACGGCGTTGGCGTCGGAGCACACAACGTAGAGCTGCTTCTGGTCCGGGCTGAGGGCCAGGGCGCTGGGCGTCATCCCGGCGGGCTGTTCGGGATAGAGGGAGACATTGATCGACTCGAGCGCCGTGGCCGTGTTGGCCTCGCTAACGCCGATAACGGAGACGGAGTTTGTGTTGCCGTTGGTGACAAATAGGCGCCCTTTGAACTTCGGTGCCTCGCCTTCACTGGCTTCCGGCTGGCGATCGCTCCAGAGCATGTCGGTGGGGTGCTGCCCCGCGCGAATCAATCCCAGCCGATTGCCCGTCTCGGCAGCGTAGTGGCCGACGGAAGCATCCGCCCAGTGCGAGACAAAGTAACTCTTGCCGTCCGGGTGAAAGAGAATGCGATACGGCCGGCGGCCGGTCTTCAGCTTTTCGATCACCCGCCCCGACTGCGGATTGATGACGTGGACCGCGTCATGGAACAAGCCGGCCGCATAGACGAGGCGCCCGTCTGGCGAAACCGCGACGTCACCGATGAAGTCGGTGTGCTTCCGGTTGGCGGCCGGAACGATCGGCATCGAGCGGACGAGCTTCAAAGCCCCGTCGTCGAAGCTGAGTTCGTGGACATTGGCCTGGCTCCCGCCGCCGACATAGACCATCTTGCCGCTCGGCGCGAACGCTAAGCCGAGCCAAGCGTCGGGCAGATCGAGCCGGCTCTTTTCGGCTAGCGTCTTGGCATCGAGGACGACCACAGCCGGCGGGTTGTACCCACCGTGCAGCACCAGCAACCAGCGTTTATCTGGTGAAAGCGCCGAGGCCATCGGGAAGGTATCCATCGCCTGCTGGCGACCGGCAGGAGTCAGTAACGCGCCGCTATTGAGTAGGAATGAGCCGTCCGGCCGCGGACCAACCCGCTCGGTCACACCCGCTTGCGAAACAAGCAGGACCGCTGCCAGCAGCGTGACGCCGCCGGCCAAGAGAAGTTTCTTCATTCGCTGTAACCCTGGGCGATGGGAAGGCGGCGGCCGAAGCCGAACGCCTTGGTTGTCACCTTGAGGCCAGGCGCGGCTTGTTGGCGCTTGTACTCATTGCGGTCTACCTTGCGAGCCACATCGCGCACCAGCACCAGTGGCAGGTTCAGCTTCTCAGCGATCCGGGCGGGGGCCACCATTTGCTCGACGTAGAGTTCGAGAATGGCATCGAGCACCGGGTACTCGGGAAGGGAGTCAGAATCTTTCTGATCGGGCCGGAGTTCGGCCGAAGGTGGTTTCACGAAAACCGATTCTGGAATCGGGTTTCCTAGCCGGCGGTTGGCGACGCGGCAGAGGGCATACACCTGCATCTTCGCCACGTCGCTGATGACGGCGAGGCCGCCGCACATGTCGCCGTAAAGCGTCGCGTAGCCTACGGCGGTTTCGCTCTTATTTCCGGTCGTCAATACCAGCGCGCCTGTTTTGTTTGAGAGCGCCATGAGCGTCATGCCGCGGAGCCGGGATTGCAGATTTTCTTCCGTGACGTCGGGTTTCGCGCCGGCGAATACCGGCTGTAACGTGTCGATCATGGCGGAGTAGGCACCGTTGATGGACACCGTCGGGCACTGGATGCCGAGGACTTCCGCCATGGCGAGCGCGTCGGTCAACGAATGGTCTGAAGAGTATGGCCCGGGCATGGCGACGCCGGTGACGTTCTCCTTGCCCAGCGCTTCGACGGCGATGCAGGCGACTAGCGCCGAGTCGATACCTCCGGAGAGGCCGAGTAGAGCCTTTTTGAAGCCGGTCTTGCGGAAGTAGTCCCTGGTGCCGAGCACAAGCGCTTCGTAGACGGCGTCCATCTCGTCCGGATGGCTGGTCCGCTGGTCACCGGTGCCGGTATGAAAGTTTGCAAAAACCAGCTCCTCAGCGAAGCTGGAAGCGGCGGCGATTACTTTGCCGGAAGCGTCCATCGCGAAGCTGGACCCATCGAAGACCAGCTGATCGTTGCCGCCGACCTGATTGACGTACACGAGCGGCAGCCCATGGCGGCGAGCCGTGGCGGTGAAGATCTGCTCCCGCAGGGCCCGCTTGCCGATGTGATAGGGCGAGGCGTTAATGGAGAGAATGGCCTTGGCGCCCAAGCCGATCAGCTCCTGCACGGGATCGCGTTCATAGAGGCGCTTTTCCCAAAAATGCTGGTCGTTCCAGGCGTCTTCGCAAATCGTGATGGCCACCGGGGTGGAGCCGATGCAGGCGATCGACTGGCTTTCGGCCGCGCGGAAGTAGCGCTGTTCGTCGAAAACATCATAGGTGGGCAGCAGCATCTTGTGCTGGCGGAACACCACTTTGCCGCGTTGGAGCATCGCCGCCGTATTCCAGACGCGCTTGCCCTCGTTGAAGTCCGCTACCTCGGCGGTACCGCAGATGATGGCGATGCGCAAGGGCGACGCTTCGACGGCGAGCCGCTGCAGTTCCGTCTCCGCGGCCTCGAGGAACGCCGGACGTTCGAGCAGATCCTGCGGGGGATAGCCGGTGAGGGCCAACTCGGGGAAGACGATCACCTCCGCCCCGCCTTCGGCCGCGCGCCGCGCGTAGCGCATCATTAAACTGGCGTTCCCGACAAGGTCGCCTACCGTGGTATTGATCTGCCCCAGGGCAATCCGCATGAAGACTACTATTGTAGCGGCGCTAGACGCTTACTTTCTTGCGGCGGATCTTGGGTTCGGCAAATCGCTGTTCAGTTTCGACGCGGACGAGGGAAGAAACGCTGATGACGGGCACCAGCGCTTGCGAGTCCGGCCCGGCCGGATGGCGCACCCGCTGGGCGATCTCAGAGTTCAGGGAAGCGACAAATTGCTCGATTTGCCGCTGCATCTCCTCCATCTTTTCGCGCATGTTGAGGATGATCTCGACGCCCGCGAGATTGACGCCCAACTCCCGCGTCAATTGCAGGATGACTTCGAGCCGCTCGATATCTTCGTCGGTGTAGAGCCGGGTGTTGCCATCACTCCGGGAGGGCTTCAGCAGGCCTTCCCGCTCGTACATGCGGAGAGTCTGCGGGTGCAGATTGTACTGTTCGGCTACGGCCGAGATCATGTAGGCTGCTTTGTTTCGTTTCGCCATCCGCGTCTCCCTTTACCGTTATACCTTGCTCCATACGTCGCTACGCGGGTCCGGCGGATATTGCTCGGCTAATTCCCGCAACAGCTCTCTGGTCCGTTCGTCGTTAGCGGGCGGCGCCTGCAGCACCACCTCGACAATTTGATCGCCACGCGCATCTTTTCGGGAGTTCGTGACGCCCTTTTCGCGGAGGCGGAACTTCTGGCCGTTCTGCGTCCCTTGCGGGATTTTCAGGATCGCGCGGCCATCAATGGTGGGGACTTCAATTTTGGCGCCGAGCACGGCTTCCGGCACGGTGATGGGGACTTTGATTTCGATGGTATCGCCGTCGCGTTTGAAGAACGCATGCTCTTCGACGCGAACCGTAATGTAGAGGTCACCCGCGGACCCGCCCATGCGGCCCGCATTTCCCTTCCCCGCGACGCGCAGGCGCGATCCGCTCGCTACCCCAGCCGGCAGGCGGACCTCCACCGAATCCATGTGGGCGGTGCGGCCCTCGCCGCGGCACGTGGGGCAGACGTTGCGCAGGCGGCCGGAGCCGTTACAGCGGGTGCAGGTGAGATTGAACTTCATGGCGCCGGCGGTCTGGCTGACCTGTCCCGTGCCGCTGCATTCCGGACAGGACGCCACGTTGCCCCCGGCCGACCCGGAGCCTTGGCAGGTGGCGCAGGCCTCTTGCCGCGAGATGCTCAGCCGGACTTGGGTGCCGCGAATCGCCTGCCAAAAATCGATGTTTAACGTGTATTCCAGGTCCGCGCCCTTCTCGGGCTGCTGGGGCTGCGCCGATTGGCGTCCGCCAAAGAACTGGCTGAAGATGTCGCTGAATCGCCCGCCGGCATCGCCACCCGGCGCCCCGGAAGGCGGGCGGCGGCCGCCCTGCTGATTGATGAAGTCAGAAAAGTCGAACCCTTCAAAGCCCATACCGGGGCCGCCGCCGGGAGGTGGACCGCCCTGCGGAAACCCGCTATCGGAATAAAAGCCGTACTGGTCGAACATCGCCCGCTTTTTGGGCTCGTTCAGGACATCGTAGGCTTCCTGTACCGTCTTGAACTTCTCTTCGGCCGCCTTGTCGCCCGGGTTGAGGTCCGGATGATACTTGCGCGCCAGACGGCGATAGGCCTTGCGGATCTCGTCATCCGACGCCTTTTTTTCGACACCGAGGGTGCCGTAATAGTCTTTGCGTTCCGGCATGGCATACCTCGACCGCGGAGGCCGCCCGAAAGCGGCCCCGCGAGCGCCTCACTACTGACTACTTCTTGCCTTTGTCGTCGACATCGACGAACTCGGCGTCGACCACCGAATCCGCCGGGGCTTCTGCCTTGGGCTCGGCGCCCGGAGCAGGGCCGCCCGCGGCGCTGTCACCGGCAGGCGACTTGTACATCACTTCGGCCAGCTTGTGGCTCGCCTGGGTGAGTTTGTCGATCGCCGCATTGATTTTGTCGGCATCGCCATCCTGCACGGCCTTCTTGGCTTCGTCGAGGGCGGTCTCCACCGACTTCGCTTCGGCCTCGCTCACCTTGTCGCGGTGATCTTTCAGGGTCTTTTCAACCGAGTAGATCATGCCGTCGGCCTTGTTGCGGGCTTCGACGCTGTCGCGGCGCTTCTGGTCGCCAGCGGCGTTTTCTTTCGCCTCGCGCGCCATCTTCTCCACTTCCTCTTTACTGAGGCCGGAGGAGCCGCTGATGGTGATCTTCTGCTCGTTGTTGGTAGCCTTGTCCTTCGCCGTCACGTGCAGAATGCCGTTGGCGTCGATGTCAAAGGTCACTTCCACTTGCGGCACGCCGCGGGGCGCCGGCGGGATGTTGCCCAACTGGAACACGCCCAACTGCCGGTTGTCGGCCGCCATCGCGCGCTCGCCCTGGAACACCTTGATCTCTACCGAGGTCTGGTTGTCCGAGGCGGTCGAGAAGGTCTCGCTCTTCCGGGTCGGGATCGTCGTGTTGCTCTCAATCAGCTTGGTGAACACGCCGCCCAACGTCTCGATGCCCAGCGAAAGCGGGGTAACATCGAGCAGGAGCACGTCCTTCACTTCGCCGCCGAGCACGCCGCCCTGCACTGCCGCACCGATCGCCACCACTTCGTCCGGGTTCACCGACCGGTTCGGCTCTTTGCCGAACATGTCGCGAACAATCTGCTGGATCTTCGGGATGCGGGTAGAACCGCCGACCAGAACCACTTCGTCGATCTGCGACGGCGAGAGCTTGGCATTCTTGAGCGCCCGTTCGCAAGGCGACAGGGTGCTGCGCAAAATGTCGTCGATCATCTGCTCGAAGCGGGTCCGCGTCAGCTTCATGACGAGGTGCTTCGGGCCGCCGGCGTCCGCCGTGATAAACGGCAGGTTGATTTCGGTCTCGAGCGTCGTCGACAACTCGATCTTGGCCTTCTCCGCAGCTTCCTTGAGCCGCTGCCGGGCCATGTTGTCGTTCATCAGATCGATGCCGTTCTCTTTCTTGAACTCCGCGACGATCCACTCCATGATCCGGTCGTCGATGTTGTCACCACCCAGATGGGTGTCGCCGTCGGTGGATTTTACTTCCACGACGCCGTCGCCGACTTCTAGAATCGAAACGTCGAAGGTGCCGCCGCCGAAGTCAAAAACCGCGATGATTTCGTTCTTCTTTTTGTCGAGGCCGTAGGCGAGCGCCGCCGCTGTGGGCTCGTTGATGATGCGCATCACTTCGAGACCAGCGATCTGGCCGGCGTCTTTGGTCGCCTGCCGCTGCGCGTCGTTGAAGTACGCCGGAACCGTGATGACTGCTTTGGTGACCTTCTCGCCGAGATACGACTCAGCGGCTTCCTTCAGCTTGGTCAACACCATCGAGGAGATTTCGGGCGCCGAGAGCTTTTTGCCCTGCGACTCGACACGAGCATCCCCGTTGTCACCCGGAAGGACCTTGTACGGAACCAGTTTCTTTTCCGCGTCCACTTCATCGAAACGGCGTCCCATGAAGCGCTTGATGGAATAGATTGTGTTTTCCGGATTCGTGACGGCTTGGCGCTTGGCGACCTGACCGACCAACCGTTCTCCCCCTTTGGTAAATCCGACGACCGATTGCGTGGTGCCCGCGCCTTCCTGATTAGGGA
>LNFE01000304.1 GCA_001464575.1 Acidobacteria bacterium Ga0077553
AGATCTGGTCGTACGGCTCGGGTTACGGCGGCAACGCCCTGCTCGGCAAGAAGTGCTTCGCGCTACGGATCGCCTCGAACATGGCCCGGGACGAGGGCTGGATGGCCGAGCACATGTTGATCCTCGGCGTCGAAAATCCCCAGGGTGAGAAGACCTACGTCGCGGCCGCTTTCCCGAGCGCCTGCGGCAAGACCAATCTGGCGATGCTGATTCCGCCCGCGTCGTTCCCCGGCTGGAAGGTTTGGACTGTGGGCGATGATATCGCCTGGATCAAGCCGGACGAGAAGGGCAAGCTGCGGGCGATCAACCCGGAAGCCGGCTTCTTCGGCGTAGCGCCCGGTACCGGCGACCATACCAATCCCAACGCGATGGCGACGTTGCGGTCGAACACCATCTTTACGAATGTGGCGCTGACCCCCGACGGCGGCGTTTGGTGGGAAGGAATGACGGAGACCCCGCCCGAGCGCTGTATCGACTGGCAGGGGAACGAATGGACCCCGGCTTCCGGTACGAAGGCGGCGCATCCGAATGCCCGGTTCACCGCGCCCGCGTCGCAATGTCCCACTATCGATCCGGCGTGGGAAGACCCGAACGGGGTACCGCTGAGCGCCATCGTCTTTGGCGGCCGGCGGGCGGCGACTATTCCGCTCGTGTATCAGGCGTTCAACTGGAGCTCCGGCGTCTACATGGGGGCAACCATGGGGTCGGAGACGACGGCCGCCGCCGGCGGCGTGCAAGGGAAAGTGCGGCGCGACCCAATGGCGATGCTGCCCTTCTGCGGCTACCACATGGGAGACTACTTCCGGCACTGGCTGAAGATGCAGCGAACGCTGACCGAAACGCCGCGCATCTTCCACGTCAATTGGTTCCGCAAGGACGAGCAGGGCAAGTTCCTGTGGCCGGGCTTCAGCGAGAACATGCGGATTCTGAAATGGATTGTCGATCGCAGCCGGGTGCGGGCGTTGGCGCGAGAGACGCCCATCGGCTGGATGCCGCGCTATGAAGACATCGATTGGTCGGGCATGCCGTTCCCGAAGGAGACCTTTGAACAGTTGCAGAGCTTCAAGGGTTCGGACTGGATTTCCGAGGTGATCGGGCATGAGGAGCTGTTTATTCAGCTGCACGACCACCTGCCGCCCGAGATGATCTATGAACGCGAACTGCTGATTTGCCGCCTACGGTTCGATTGAGAGTCGCTGAAGCTGTGGCATGATCGAAGGGGTGAGTTCCTTACTGAAGCCTTCCTTAAACTGGCTCCTGGTGTTCGTGCCGGTCGCGGTGTATCTGCGATTCGCCTCGCCCGAGAGTTCGACGCTGATTTTCGTGACTGCCTGCCTGTCCATCCTGCCCTTGGCGGGATGGATGGGAAAGGCCACGGAGAACTTGGCCGCGCACACGGGCGAGGGGATCGGCGCGCTGCTCAACGCCACCTTTGGCAACGCGGCCGAATTGATCATCGCCATGGTCGCTCTGCAGAAGGGCCTGCACGATGTCGTGAAGGCATCGCTGACCGGTTCCATTATTGGAAACGTACTCCTGGTGCTTGGGTTGTCCATGGTCGCTGGCGGCGTGAAATTCAAGACCCAGCAATTCAACCGGACGGCGGCGAACAACCAGGCGACCATGTTGCTGTTGGCGGCGATTTCGCTGGTGATGCCAGCGGCCTTCCACCATTTGGCTACTCCGGCCACCGCGATGGCGGAAGGGGCGCTAAGCCTCGAGATCTCGGTGGTGCTGTTGGTCGTCTACGGCCTAAGTCTGGTCTTTGCGCTCATCACGCACAAAGCCCTGTTCGGGGGGGAGGGCGGGCATGCGCACGGCGGGGATGAGGTGGCCTGGTCAAAAGGAAAAGCGATTGGGGTGCTGTTCGTGGCGACCGCATTGATTGCCTGGATCTCGGAGATTCTGGTCGGTTCGGTGGAAGCGGCGGCGCACTCCTTCGGTATGACCAGTGTCTTCGTCGGTGTGATTGTGGTGGCCATCATCGGTAATGCGGCGGAGCATTCGACGGCGATTCTGGTTGCGATGAAGAACCGGATGGACCTTTCCGTCGGGATCGCGGTGGGCTCCAGCATCCAGATAGCGCTGTTCGTGGCGCCGGTTCTGGTGATTGCCAGCTACTGGGTGGGGCCCCGTCCGATGAACCTGGTGTTCACCCCCGCCGAAGTCCTGGCGGTGACGGCGAGTATCTTTATCACCGCTCAGATTGCCAACGACGGCGAGTGCAACTGGATGGAGGGGGTGCAACTGCTGGCCGTTTACCTCATCATGGGCGCCGTGTTCTACTTCCTTCCCGAAATGGCGGGAGCGAAGCATTGAGCTTGTGGGAGTCGGTGCAAGGCGCGCGCGTGTTTGATCTGGCGCAGCCCTACTACGTGGGCATGCCCCACCATCCCTCGCATCCGCCCTACCTGTTTGGACTGACCAAGAAGCACGGCGACGTGTTGACCCCCGCCGGGAACAGCTCCGCGGCCGATGCGATCGCGCTGGGTTCGCATGTGGGGACGCACATCGATGGGTTCGGTCATTTCTCGTGTGGCGGCATGCTGCATGGCGGGTTACCCGCCCATGAGCGGCAGAGTTATGCCACCGGCCTGAGCGTGCACACTGCGGACGGAATCGCTCCGCTGGTCCGGCGTGGCGTGCTGCTCGATCTCGCGCGGAATGGCCCATTGGACGAGAACGTCGAGATCACCCCGGCGATGCTCGAAGGGTGTGGGGTCGCCATTCGCCTAGGCGATGTCGTATTGCTGCGGACGGGTTGGGCCCAATACTGGCGGGACGCGACGCGCTACATCAATGCGATGGGTGGCTCGCCCAAGGGCCCGGGGCCTGGGTTAGCGGGGGCGAAATGGCTGAGCGAGCGGCGGCCGGTGGCGGTGGGGTCCGACACCGTGGCGTTCGAAAAGGTGCCTTCGCCAGACATGCCCGTGCATGTCCACCTCCTGTTTGAGTGTGGCATCCACTTGATTGAGGCTTTGAACTTGGAAGAGCTGGCGGCGGCCGGGGCGACGGAGTTCGTATTCGTCGGCGCGCCCTTGAAATTGGAAGGCGCCACCGGGGCGCCCTTGCGTCCGCTCGCACTTTTGTAACCTGTGCGACTTGGCGGGCATCTTACAGGTATGGGCAAGCCAGTCATCACGGAGACGGAGACCGGGCAATACACAGGGTTAACGGGTCCGCGCATCCGCTGCCCTCTATGCGAATGGCAGCCGCAGCCGTCCGATGAATGGACCTGCACCTGTGGCCATCATTGGCACACCTTTGACACGGGAGGCGTCTGCCCGGCCTGTGTACAGGAATGGAAGTCGACCGAGTGCCTGGCGTGTCATGGCTGGTCGGCCCACTCGGACTGGTACGAATACTAGCGGGCTCTTGCGTTCGGTCTGGCGAACGCACAAAATATCGAACGGATGAAACGAGCGCGGCGGCGGAATGAGAAAAGAGTAGCCTTGGTGACCGGGGCGGCCTCTGGGATTGGCCAGGCGGTGGTAGCGGCACTACGGTCCATGGACCTGGAGGTGTACGGCGCGGACGTGGCGCCCGGAGTCGAGCTGCATCTCGATGTGACCTCCGAGCAGGACTGGGATCGGGTCGCCGGGGAGTTGCCCCGGCTCGATTTGCTGGTCCTCAGCGCCGGGATCTCGCACGCGGCGCCCTTGACGGAAACGTCCCTCGCCGATTGGCGGCGGGTGCAAGCCGTGAACCTCGACGGCGCCTTCCTTGGCGTCCGGATGGCGCTGCGGAAGATGTCGCGGGGTGGGTCAATCGTGCTGATCGGTTCGGCGTCCGGGAAGAAAGCAGTGGCCGGGGCGGGGGCCTATTGCGCCAGCAAGGCGGCCCTGCGGATGTTGACCCGGGTGGCTGCCCTCGAAGGCAAACCGAAAGGCATCCGTGTCAATTCGGTTTCGCCCGCCGGGGTCGCGACGCCGATGTGGCGGTCCATGCCGTTCTTCCAAGAGGCGGTGGAAAAGCTCGGTTCCGAGGAGGCGGCGTGGGAGACTTTGGGCGGGGTGGACCCGGCGAAATCTCCGCTTGACCGGCTGGCTTTTGCTGAAGAAGTGGCGCGCACTGTGTTGTTTCTGTGTAGTAATGATGCCGGTATGATTACAGGTACGGATTTAGCGGCTGACGCCGGTTATACCGCTTGAAAGGCCGCGGACGGGTCGGCTACGCTGGGCCATGATCCCAGTTTCGATCGTACTTTTATCCGTGATTTTAGCTTTCAATCTGTCCGCCCAGCAGCGGACGGGAGCCCTGCAGGGTTCGGTGACCGACCGCAGTGGCGGCGCGCTCGCGCAGGCATCGCTCGTGCTCAAAAATGAGCAAACCAACTGGCGGCGGGAGATCCGCACGCAGGAGGATGGCGAGTTTCTCTTCTCGTTCGTGCCCGTCGGTACCTACGAGTTGACCGCCGCGCAAACCGGATTCCAGAGCCTGAAGCGCACCGGCATCGCGGTCAGCGTGAATGAGACACCCACCTTGCGGCTGGTCTTGGACGTCGCGCAGACCGAGACCACCTTAACCGTGGAAGAGTCAGCCCTGCAGGTGAACGTGGTGAACGCGACCAACGGCAGCGTGATCGGCCAGCGGCAAATTGTCGAACTGCCCCTGAACGGCCGGAACTACGTGCAATTGGGCACCTTGCTGCCGGGGGTGGTGGAGGTGCCGGCGCGTTATCAGGTACAGGGTCTGGCGGCCTCACGCAACGGCTTCGCCGTCAATGGCATGCGTACCCAGGCCAACAACTTCCTGCTCGATGGCGTTTCCAACAACGATGCGTTCTTCAACGGATACGTCGTCACGCCCCCGCCCGATGCGCTGCAGGAGTTCAAGATGATCACCTCGAACTTCACCGCTGAGTACGGCACCAGCGCCGGCAGCGTAGTGAATGTGATCACGCGGGCGGGCACGAATGCCCTGCATGGTTCTCTCTGGAACTTTCTGCGCAACGATGTTCTCGACGCGCGAAACTTCTTCAGCGTGTCGCGTCCGCCCCTGCGCCGGAACCAGTATGGCGTTGCCGCCGGAGCGCCCATTCGCCGGGACAAGACCTTCGTGTTTGGCTATTGGGAAGGGCTGCGGGAACGCGAGGGGCAGGTGCAGAATGTGCCGACGCTCAACCAAGCCCAGCGCAACGGAGAACTGGCGGGCAGCGGGGCGCCGCCGCGGGATCCGCTCACGTCCCAACCCTTCCCCGGCGCGGTGATTCCCGCTAGCCGGATTAGCGCCATCACCCGGGCCTTGAACGACCGGTTCGTTCCGCTGCCCAACGCCGCGGGTAACCGCGTGCTGCGCCAATTGAGCTATCCCACCAACAGCGATCAGTTCGGGCTGCGGGGGGACCACCGGTTCAGCGACCGCAATTTTCTGTTCGTTCGCTACAGCCAGTACCGGTCGGATCGGCTCGACCCGCTCGGCGGGAGCACCTTCTCACCGGCCGGTTCGCGGAGCGTCGACGCGGGGCATTCGGCCGTCATCGGAGATACCCACTCCTTCAGCCCCACGCTGTTGAACGAGTTCAACGTTACCTTTATCCGGCAGTTCTCGAATCCGGCCACCTGGAGCGGGGAAGACCTGCAGAGTCTCGGTTGGCGATACACCCCGACCGAAGCGAGCGCCAAAGGCATCCCCGGGGTGGCCGTGACCGGGCTTTTCAGCCTGGGCGACGTGGCGCAAAGCTACACCTATCTGGCCCGGAATACCTATCAGATCTACGACAACCTGGCTTGGACCAAGGGACGGCACAATCTCCGTTTCGGGTTCGACACCCGCCAGAATCAGCTCTACCTTGTTTTCCCCAATCGTCCCAACGGGGATTTCTCCATCACAGGCGCCTTCTCCGGGAACGCGATCGGCGACTATCTCCTCGGTCGGCCAAATCTGTTCCGGCAGGGCGGCGGCGACCCGGCTAAGCACTTCTACGGTTGGCAGAACGGGCTGTATCTGCAGGATGATTTCAAGCTATCGCGCCGACTGACGCTGAACCTGGGCGTTCGCTATGATCTGCCGATTCCCTACGTCGACAAGCAAGATCGCATGGCAAGTTTTCAACCGGGAAGAAAAAGCGTGGTCCGGCCGAGCGCTCCGGCCGGGCTGCTCTACCCAGGCGACGACGGCGTACCGCGCGCAACCATCCCAACCGACCGGAATAACCTCGCCCCGCGCTTCGGCTTCGCCTACGACCTGACTGGCGATGGCAAGACGAGCCTCCGCGGCGGCTACGGCATCTTTTTTGACACAGTGCCCGGCGTCGCCGTCTTTCAAAACATCAATGTCGCCCCGTTCAATAAGTTCATCCAGGTGGATGGCAACGTCGACTGGGTGAACCCGTACTCGAGCTTTCCCGTGAACCCACAGACGGACCCAACCCGGGACTTCCCCTGCCCGTGTCTGGTCATCGGCTTCTCGCCGGACAATCGCACCCCGTACGCCCAACATTACAACTTCACCGTCCAGCGGCAGCTGACCCGGAATCTGGTTGCCGAAGTTGGCTACGTCGGCTCCTTGGGCCGGAAGCTGGCCGCGTATCTCGAAGTAAACCCGGCCGTTCCGGGTCCGGGGGCCACCTTGGCCAACACCCAGCAGCGGCGCCTCTACCAGAACTTCAACCTCGTCCGTCCCACCTTTTCCCGCTTCAACTCCAACTACAACGCGCTGCAGGCAAAACTGGAACGGCGGTTCGCGGCCGGGCTCGGTTTCCAGGCCAGTTACACCTGGTCGAAAGCGATTGACTTCCAAAGCAGCGTAAACTTCGGCGGGGAAAATCGCCCACAGGACGCGTTTTCTCTTGCCGACGTCCGGGGACTGGCCGCCTTCCACGTCGCACACCGCGTGGTGGGAAACTTTGTTTACGATCTGCCTTTCCTACGGGGCCTGCGGTTTTCCGGGCTAATCAGCGCGCAGACCGGTGGGCCGCTCACCGTGAATGAGCCGGTCGACTTGAGCCTGCGTGGACTCGGCGCGGACCGGCCCGACCTGCTTCGCGATCCGAACAATGGACCGCGGACGCCCCAGCAGTGGTTCATTGTTCGGATCGGCCGGACGCAACGTGGTCATCGGCCCGGGACTCGTACAGACGGACTTGGGCGTGATGAAGGACTTCAGCTTGACCGAGCGGGGCATGTTGCAGGTCCGCCTGGAAGGGTTCAATGTTTTGAATCGTCCGAACTTTCTGAACCCGCTAACCAACATCGGCGCGCCGCAGACGTTCGGGGTAATTCAGCAGGCGCGGGCGGCTAGGATTCTGCAACTCGCCCTCAAAACATCCTTCTAAGGAGACCTGGAGGCAGTGCGATTTATACGATCGTGTAATTCAACGGTTACAGTCTTAGCGTACCCTTAAGGCATGAGTAAGGATTTCGCAGCACTAGACGCCTGGTGGCGCGCCGCCAACTATTTGTCGGTCGGCCAGATCTATCTGAAGGACAATCCGCTCCTGCGGGACCCCCTTACTCTCGACCATGTGAAGCCTCGTCTGCTGGGCCACTGGGGCACCACGCCAGGCTTGAACTTCATCTACGCGCACTGCAATCGGGTGATTGTGGAGCGCGACCTGAACATGATGTACATCATCGGCCCTGGCCACGGCGGACCAGGGCTGGTGGCCTCGACCTATCTCGAAGGGTCGTATCGCGAAATCTACCCGCACATCGATTGGGACCTCGAAGGGCTTCGTCTGTTGTTCCGGCAGTTCTCCTGGCCGTATGGCATCCCGAGCCACGTGGCGCCCGAAACGCCCGGATCGATTCACGAGGGCGGGGAACTGGGCTACGCGCTTCTCCATGCCTACGGCGCGGCCTTCGATAACCCCGATCTCGTGGTGATGTGCGTCGTCGGCGATGGCGAAGCGGAAACCGGCGCCTGCGCCGCCAGCTGGCACTCGAATAAATTCCTCGACCGGAAGCGCGACGGCGTCGTGCTGCCCATTCTGCACTTAAACGGCTACAAGATCGCCAATCCGGCGCTGCTCGACCGCATTCCCCGGGCCGAGCTCATGGAGCTATTCCGCGGCTATGGCTATGCTCCGGTACTGGTCGAAGGCTCCGACCCCTTCGAAATGCACGCCAAAATGGCGGAGGCGATGGACCACTGTCTCGATGAGATTGCCCGGATCAAGGCCTCTGCCGATACCGAGCGCCCCCATTGGCCCATGATCATCCTCCGGAGTCCGAAGGGATGGGCCGGGCCGAAGATGGTGGATGGCAAACCGGCCGAGGACACTTGGCGCTCTCATCAGGTGCCGTTTGCAGAGATGGCCAGCAAGCCCGGTCACGTCACGCTGCTCGAAGAGTGGATGAAGAGCTACCGTCCTGAGGAGTTATTCGAAGCCGACGGCCGTCCCGTCCAAACGATCCTCGATTTGGCCCCGAAGGGCGCCCGGCGCATGGGCGCCAATCCGCATGCCAATGGCGGCCTGTTGCGGCAGGATCTGGTGATGCCGGACTTCCGCAAGTACGCGGTTCCGGTGGCCTCGCCCGGCGCGCACGACGCCGAGTCGACCCGGGTACTCGGCACCTTCCTGCGCGACATTATGGCGGCGAACGACGGTCATCAGAACTTCCGTGTTTTCGGGCCCGACGAGACGCAATCAAACCGGCTCGGCGCGGTGCTCGAAGTGACGGAGAAGGCCTGGATGGCCGAGGTGCTGCCCGTCGATGAACGGCTGGGCCCGCAGGGCCGGGTAATGGAAGTGCTGAGCGAGCACTTGTGTCAAGGCTGGCTGGAGGGCTACCTGCTCACCGGACGGCATGGCTTCTTTTCCTGCTATGAAGCGTTCATCCATATCGTCGATTCGATGTTCAACCAACATGCCAAATGGTTGAAGACGACCCGCGAGATGAAGTGGCGTCCGCCCATCGCTTCGCTGAACTATCTGTTGACCTCCCACGTCTGGCGCCAGGATCACAATGGCTTCTCGCACCAGGACCCCGGATTCATTGACCATGTCGTGAACAAGAAGGCTGAGGTGATCCGCGTCTATCTGCCGCCGGATGCCAACACCTTGCTCTCCGTGGCCGACCACTGCCTGCGGTCCAAGCATTACGTCAACGTCATCGTGGCGGGCAAGCAGCCCGAGCCGCAATGGCTCAGCATGACGGAAGCCGAGGAGCACTGCCGGTCGGGCATGGGCATTTGGCATTGGGCCTCGCACGAAGGGGCGCCCGACGTCGTCATGGCGTGCTGCGGCGATGTCCCGACGCTCGAAACGCTGGCCGCCGTTACCTACCTGCGCGACATGGCGCCCGATCTCAAGATCCGCGTGATTAACGTCGTCAACCTGATGGCTTTGCAGCCCATGAATGAGCACACGCATGGCTGGGACGATCCGCGCTATGACGCCATTTTCCCCTCCGAAACCCCAGTAATCTTTGCGTTCCACGGCTACCCTTGGCTGATCCACCGGCTAGCTTACCGGCGCAACAATCACCACCATCTGCACGTCCGGGGGTACAAGGAAGAAGGCACCACGACGACCCCGTTCGACATGACGGTGCTCAACAACCTCGACCGGTTCCAGTTGGCGCGCGATGCTCTGAAACGGGCAGGCCGGGGTGACCATCCCGCCATGCTCCGGCTCGAAGACAAGCTGCGCCAGCACAAAGCCTACGTCGCCACGCACGGCGAGGATATGCCGGAGATCCGGGACTGGCGCTGGGTCGGGTGATGTCGGTAAACTAACCTCAACGTCTGTTGTTGGGGGAACTATGAATCTGAAACCCGCTGTTTTGGTGGGCTGCCTCGTGCTGTGTTTACAAGCTCAGAACTTGGGACGCGTCTCGGGCACCGTGAATGATCCGGCTGGGGCGCCTGTGCCCGCGGCCTCTGTTGCGCTGAGTCTGCCGGGTTCGGCGAAAGCGCAGTTCGAAACGAAAACCACCGATGCAGGAACCTATGTTTTTGCGGGGTTGCGTCCCGGCGAGTATGACCTGTCGGTCGAAGCCCCTGGGTTTAGCAAGTCGGTGATCCGCAACCTTCGCGTGGGAGCGGGTCTCGAAACACCCGTTCAAGAGATCAAGCTCGAAGTCGCGAGCGTGTCGTCGGTGGTTGAAGTTCAGGCCGATACGGTGGTCTTGCAGACGTCGAACGCGGAAATCACCTCCGTCATCACCTCCAACCAACTCGCTCGCCTGCCTACCGCGAATCGCAGCCCGCTCGCGCTGCTGTCGACGCAAGCCGGATTCGGGTCGAACGGCCGCTCCAACACGACGATCAACGGCCTGCGTGTGTCTTACGCCAACGTCACACTCGATGGCATCAACATCCAGGACAACTTCATTCGCTCGAACGGATTAGACTTCTTGCCCAATCTGCTGCTGCTCGACCAAGTCGCCGAAGTGACCCTGAGCACTTCCAACGCGAACCCATCTTTGGGAAACGGCGCTGCGCAGGTGACGTTTACGACGCCATCCGGGACCAATAAGTATAAAGGTGGGTTGTTCTGGTTCAACCGGAACAACGAGTTCGCTTCGAACCCCTGGTTTTCGAACGCGAATGGCACGCCCCGTCCCTTCCTCAACCAAAATCAGATTGGCGGAAGCCTCGGCGGGCCAATCAAAAAGGACAAGCTCTTCTTTTACGTAAACTACGAGGCCTTCCGCTTGCGGCAGCAGTCGGCCGCTACGTACTTGGACACGGCGGGGAATTTGCGGCAGGTGGATATGTTGCGGGCCTCCGGTCTGCCCGCGAATCCGACCACGAGGGCGCTGATCGATCAAGTGCCCGGTGCCGGCAACATCAACCGGCGGGACGTTGGCGATTTTAACGCCGCGGCTGGGCGCCATTTGAACATCGGCGGCTACCAGTTCAACATTCGGAACAATCGCACCCGGGACAACGCGACGATGAAGCTGGATTACGTCCTGAACTCAAAGCATGGCTTCAGCGCCAGCTACATCTGGAACCGAGATATCGTGGACCGTCCCGACTTGGCCAACGATTTCTCCACCGCGCCGAAAGTACAGAACGACAACTCGACGCCGCTGCTTTCGACCACTTGGCGTTGGACGGCGTCGCCGACGTTTACGAACGAGGCAAGGGGCGGCATGAACATCGCGCCGGCCGTGTTCACCTCAAGCGAGAACTTCGGTAATCAGATTTTCGCTCTGCCGCTCGTTTCCAATCCTGTCAACACCTTCCGGTCGCAGGGCCGGTATACCGACACGTTTAACTGGCAGGACAACGCCACGTGGGTGAAAAATCGTCACACGCTGCAGTTTGGCTACCAGGGGCAGCGCATCAACGTAAAGTCGTTCAATGATGCGGGAAACCTGCCTACCTATGCGTTAGGCCTAAGCGCCGCCAATCCTCTCGATCTGAACGCTCTTCTTCCCGGTGTTCGCGTCACGGACCTCGGCATCGGAGGAGGCGTCCTGACCCTGCACGCTGGCATTCTGGCTTCCGTGGCGCAAACCTTCAATGTGCTCGACCGAACCGGTGGCTTCGTGCCCGGCGCTCCCAACATCCGCAATTGGCGCCTCGACAACCATGCCTTCTACCTGAACGATAACTGGCGCGTCAACGATCGTTTCACCATTCACATCGGAACCCGTTGGGAGTACTTCACCCCCGTCACGGAACTCAATGGATTGACCTTCGTGCCCGTGCTCCAGAACAACAACGCGGAGCAGACACTCCTGAATCCGAACGGCTCCCTTGACTTTGCCGGCTCCGCGGTCGGGCGTCCCTACTACAAGCGGGACCTGAATAATTTCGGCCCCAACCTCGGCATCGCCTGGCGTCCGTTTGGCGACAAGACCGTCGTTCGCGCTGGCTACAGCGTGAACTTCCCGAACGACGAGTTCATCCGCTCGATCGACAACAACGTCTCAACCAGCGAGGGCCTTTCAACGAGCGCCAACCGCATCAACTTGACCCAGACGATCGGTTCCTCGCTCCCTACCCTGACCATCCCGACGTTCACCGCTCCCCGGACGTTCGCGCAGAACTATGCGGTGAACTCGCAGACCGCATTCGGCATGCCGAACCCTGACCTTGTAACGCCATACGTCCAGCAGTGGAACTTCAGCGTGCAGCGGGAAGTTTCAAAAGGCGTTTTGCAGGTTTCCTATATTGGCAACAAAGCAACCAAGCAGTTCCGGGCCTTCGACTTTAACCAGGTCATCATCAACAATGGCTTGCTCGAAGACTTTACTCGAGCCCGCAACAATGGAAATTTGGCACGGAACGCGACGGGTACGTTTAACCCTGCCTATAACCCGAATATCGCCGGAAGCCAGCCGACGCCATTTTTCAACGCGCTTCCGAGCGGCGGATTGTTAACCAACACCACCATTCGCGCCCTGATCGATAGCGGCCAAGTGGGAGAACTCGCCAACACCTATCAGGTCAACCGGTTGAACGGCAGCGTGAGCTTCTACCGGAATCCCAACGCATTGGGCACCAACATGATGACCAACTACTCGAATGCGACCTATCATTCGTTGCAGTTGGACTACCGCCGCCGGTACGAGAAGGGCTTCGAGTTCCAGGTGAATTACGTTTTCTCGAAGAGCTTAAGCGACACGTTGGGCGACGCCCAGGCCCGCTTTGAACCGTTTCTGGATCTCAACAACCCGAGCATCGAAAAGGCGCCCTCGCCGTTCGACCAACGCCATGCCCTCAAGGCGAACGGCGTCTATGAATTACCGTTCGGACGCAAAAGGCACTGGGATCTGCGGAACCCCGTGCTGAACCAAGTGTTCGGTGGCTGGAATCTAAGCGGTATCTTTACGCTGACCTCCGGCTCGCCGTTTGGAATTTATTCGAGTCGCGGCACGCTGAATCGGGCGGCCCGTTCGGGCATCAACACCGTCAACACGACGTTGAACTACGAAGAACTGAACGCTCTGACGGACGTCCGCAAAGTCGGTAACGGGGTATACTTCCTCGGGGCCGGCGTACTCGGCCCCGATGGCCGCGGCTCCGCGGCCGATGGACGGGCGCCGTTTAGCGGCCAGGTGTTCTTCCATCCCACGCAGGGCACCTTGGGCACCCTGCAGCGGCGGAACTTGTACGGCCCTCGCTTCGTTAACCTGGACTTCTCAGGCGAAAAGCAGACCCGGATCACGGAACGGCTAAGCCTGACGCTCCGCATGGAAGCGTTGAACGCGACGAACACCCCAAGTTTCTTCATCGGCGATCAAAACATCGACAGTGTGAACTTCGGACGCATCACCGGAACCCAGTCTGGCCGCCGGGTGGTGCAGTTCGGCGCTTACTTGCGGTTCTAACTCAGGTAGGGCTAGCGGAGTCTCTTGACGAACTCGCCGC
>LNFE01000305.1 GCA_001464575.1 Acidobacteria bacterium Ga0077553
CACCCCGATCGAAATCGTCACGTCCGTCCGCGGCACCCAGTTTGTCACGGCCGGCGCGATAAACGGTCTCACCTCACAACCCAACGTCTCCTTCACAAACGCGCATGCCAGCGCCGCCATCGGCTCGGTCGACTCCGGCCGGTAGGACCGGGAAGGGAAGAACAAGTACCGCTCCGGCGGGCCAAACGGCAGCAGTCCCAACTGCGAAAGCCGGCTATCCGCGTCCAGCACCAACGTCCCCGGCCGGTCCAACTGCGCCGCCAACTCCAGCCCCACCGCAATCCTGTCCCGCAACAACGACGTCCGCCCGTACCGCAACGGCAGATGCCCCACCCGCTCTTCGAATAGCTCGTGGTTCTTCAGGTTCCCCGCCAACAGCAGCTCCGCGTCCGGCCACACCGTCGCCGCCGCCGCCAAAAACGGACTCACCACGGCGACGTCCGCGCCCAGCGTCACCCGCGAAAGCACCACCACCCGCCGCGGCTTCTCCGTCGGTCGCGCCAGCGCCCGGTGCCGTCGCAGCAACGCCTCGGCCTTCAACTCCGGCGCCACCCGCTCTAGCAATCGCGCGAACGTGTCGAGATACGCCTCGGCCAATCGCGGATCAAACGAATCCGACAGCGGCTCAATCAACTCGCGGAACAGCGCACGGGTCCCTTCTTCTGATTCCGCTTCACCCGCCAGCGCGTCCAGCACCGCGTCCGGCACCCGCTGGCCCCGGACGCAGTACGCAAATGCCTCAAGCGGAGTACTTGCCAACGAGCAGCTCCAGCTTCTTCTTGGTAGCCTCCGGCCACACGCTGCGATCGGTGATAATGGCGTTCTTCAGCGCCGAGTGGCACTTGCAGGGAATCTCCGCCGGCATGGCGGCCACCGCCTCCGCCACCAGCTTCGCCGCGTTGTCCGCGTTCTGGTGCAACACCTTGATGATGTCGTCTACCGTCACGGCGTCGTGCTCCTCGTGCCAGCAGTCATAGTCGGTCACCATGGCTACTGTCGTGTAACAGATCTCGGCCTCCCGCGCCAGCTTCGCCTCCTGCAGGTTCGTCATCCCGATGACGTCCATCCCCCACGAGCGATAAACGTTGCTCTCCGCCTTGGTCGAAAACGCCGGACCCTCCATGCACAGGTACGTCCCGCCCAGCTTGGCCGTAATCCCAGCCCGCTCCGCCGCGCCATGCACCACCTTCGCCAGTTCGCCGCAAATCGGCTCGCCAAACGAGATATGCGCCACAATCCCTTCGCCAAAAAACGTCGAGATCCGCCCCCGCGTCCGGTCAAAGAACTGGTCCGGAATCACGAACTCCGTCGGATGATGCTCATGCTTCATCGACCCCACCGCGCTCAGCGAAATGATGTGGTCCACGCCCAGCATCTTCATCCCGTAGATGTTCGCCCGGTAGTTCAACTCCGACGGCGTCAACCGGTGGCCGCGCCCGTGCCGGGGCAAAAACGCGACATCCCGCCCCCCGAGCTTGCCGACAATATAGGCATCCGATGGATCGCCAAACGGCGTCTCCAACTTAACTTCCTGCTTCTCCGTGAAGCCGGGCATATTGTACAGCCCGCTTCCGCCAATGATTCCGATCTGTGCTCGCAAGAATGCTCCCGAATTAAACGATTTCTTCTTTAACTGGATCCCACCGCAGCGTCCGGCCCTGCCGGTAACTTTCAACGGCCATCCGGCAGGCAATCGAGATGCGGAAGCCAAGCTCCACCGGGCAGGCCGGCTCCGCCACGCCGCGCACCGCGTCGAAGAAGTTCAGCATGTGCGCGTTGGGCGTAGTCTTCGTCAAACCCATCATCTCTTTGCCCTGCGGCCGGTTCACCTTTTCCGGCAGGTAGCGAATCTGCTGCCCGCGCCGAATCGTACCTTCCGTGCCCAGAACGTCCTCGGCGAACCCGCGCTGGCCGTTCCCAAACCCAGAGATCCAGCTGAACAGAATGTCCTCCGGATGCTCCATCGTCACGGTCATCGTGTCCGGCACTTCGCGCCCATCTTTCCAGAGGTAGACGCCACCCGTCATCGTCACCGCTTTCGGAATCTGCAGGTTCAGCACCTTGTACCAGATCGAAAGCTGGTGGCACATATTCTCGTAAACGTTCCCGCCCGAATAGTCCCAATAAAAGCGCCAGTTCACATAGCGGTTGGCGTCGAAGTCCCGCTTCGGCCCTTCACCCTGAAACTGGTTCCACAGAATGTTCTCGGGCGTCATATCCGGATATACCGGTCGCGACCACTGCGGCTTCCCGTGCGGCGTGTTCCGGAACATATCTGCGGCAATCATCGTTATTTTGCCCACCGAGTTCTGCCCCAGCCAGGTCTTCGCGTCCTCCACCATGCCCGTCGAAACGTGCTGATGACCCACCGTCACTGCCAGCTTCTTATGCTTCTGGTGCGCGGCCCGCATCCGCTTGGCATGATCCACCGTAAACGCCATCGTCTTCTCTTGATAGACGTGCTTGCCGGCGTCGAGTGAAGCCGTGAAGTGTTCACAGTGCAGGTGCTGCGGCGTCGCAATCAACACCGCGTCGACGTTCTTGTCCTCGAGCAGGTACCGGTAGTCGAGATACGTCTTCGCCGTCGGAACCAGCTTCTTGCCCGCCTCCAGCCGCGCCGTGTAGATGTCT
>LNFE01000306.1 GCA_001464575.1 Acidobacteria bacterium Ga0077553
AGAGGAACTTCACGCCGCCAGCAAACCCGCCCCGCCCGTCCTTCGCCGCTTGACCCACAGCCAATACAACAATACTGTTCGCGATTTGCTGGGAGAATTAAGCCAGCCCGCGAATCAACTCCCCCCTGAAGACTTTGTCAACGGTTTCAAGAATCAGTATCAGGCGCAGAGTCTTTCGCCCATGTTGTTTGAAGCCTACAGCGCCGCCGCGGAAAAGTTGGCGCGGAGCTTCTTCCGGCGGGGGGACATCGAGCAGGCAATTCCCTGCAAACCGTCGCCGGAGTGCCGGGCCGAGTTTGTCCGGTCGTTCGGCCTCAAGGCGTTCCGCCGTCCGCTTACGGCGGCTGAACAAGCGCGGTATGAGTCGCTCGTATCGGCACAAGAGTTTCTAGCGGGTGCGCGAAATGTCATTGAAGCGATGTTGCAATCCCCTCACTTTTTGTTTCAACTCGACCAGACGCCGGAACCCGGCTTGAAACCGTATGCGGCGGCGAGTCGGCTTTCCTATTCGCTTTGGAATACCATGCCGGACAGCGCCTTGCTCGCCAGCGCAGGAAAGGGTGAATTGAGCACCCCGGCGGGCCTGGAGCGCGTTGCGCGCCGGATGTTGGAGGATCCACGCGCAAGAGAGGCGATCGACGATTTTGTCTCGCAATGGCTGCGCTTTGATCGCGTGATCACCGCCGGCCGCGATTCCCGTTTGTATCCCGGCTTCTCCCGGAATACCGCAGTCGCGATGACAGAAGAGACTCGCCGCTTCGTGGCCGATCTGGTGTGGAAAAATCGCGACTTCACTGAGATTTTCACCGACGAACACGCCTACGTCAATGCAGAACTGGCGACGGTTTATGGATTGCCCGCCCCGGCTGCCGAGTTCGACCGGATTGCTCGGCCAGGCATTATTTCTCACCCTGACGGCAAGCCCCAGTGACACCTCTCCCACCGCACGCGGCTTGTTTGTGCGCGAGCATTTCCTATGCCAGCACGTGGCCGATCCGCCGCCCGGAGTCAGCACGAATCTGCCTCCGCTGGTACAAAGTAAGCCCCAAACCAATCGAGAACGGCTGAGCGTTCATGTGGCCGACCCCAGTTGCGCCGCCTGTCACAATGCGGTCGACCCCATCGGCTTCGGCTTTGAGAAATTTGACGCTATCGGACGCCGCCGCGAGAGGGCGAAACTCGTCTTTTATCCGCTCGACCGCAAGAGCAAAGAACCTCCCAAAACTTTGGAGCTGGATCTGGACACCTCCGGGTGGATATCCGGCATTCCGGATTCCAAGTTCTCCTCGCCCCGGGAGCTTGGCGCCATCCTCGCACGAACGCCGCAGTGCCACGACTGCATCGTGAAGCAGTACTTCCGCTATGTCGCCGGACGGCCGGAGACGAATGCGGACCGACCGCTTATCCGCAGAGTTTCCGAAGACTTTCGAAATTCGAAGTTTCAATTTAAGCAATTGATCGTCTCAATGATGGTTGCGAGGGAGTTTCCATGAGACTGATCCTGATCGCATTGAGTGCGGTGGGTTTGCTTGCGGGTGCTGACGAGCGCCGCATCGCCGAGTGGATCATCCGCCAAGGCGGACA
Organism: Acidobacteria bacterium Ga0077553; assembly: GCA_001464575.1. GTDB lineage: Bacteria > Acidobacteriota > Terriglobia > Bryobacterales > Bryobacteraceae. The sequence continues at coordinate 1,585 of LNFE01000306.1, forward strand.
GGTGATGTTGAACGGCGGCGAACCGATTGGCGTCCTGACCGATCTTCCGGAAACCGACTTCCGGATTACAGGAGTCAATCTCTACGGAACTCCGACGGTGCCCCGCGACATGGAGCGGTTGCGCGGCCTTACCGAGTTGCGGGAGCTCTATCTCAGTTCTAAAACCTACAGCCCGTCCAGCGACAAAAAGGGCGAGTTCGCCGAAGAATCTTTTCAGTTTCTCGCCAAGCTTCCAAAGCTCGAAAAGCTGCATGTTAGCCTGCATTTCCTGCCCACGATTGACATCACGGACGCCGCGTGGCAGCACATGAGCGGACATACGCAACTGAAGGAATTGCGGTTGTCGCTAACTCGCATCACTAAAGCCGAAGTGCTGGCACCTTTCGTGAATCTGCATTCGCTCGATCTCTCCCAGGCTTACGTTTCTAACGACGCGATGAAAGCGGTGGCCGGAATGACGGCGCTTAGACGTCTCAGCCTGGCGGGAACACAAGTCACCGAACCCGGCGTGCTGCACCTGCGGAATCTTACCAATTTGGAAGATCTCGACCTGACGGGGATTCCCCTGACCGATACAGTTTGCAGAGTGCCGCGATCACCGACGCCAGCATGGACGTGCTACTCGGTTTTCCGGAGCTGCGGGAACTCAATCTCTACCGGACGAAGATCTCCAACGCAGGTCTTCAGAAGCTGGCAAAGTTGACGCACTTGACGGCTGTCGATCTTCGCTATAGCGGAGTGACCCGCGCGGGCGCGGAACTTTTTCGGGCGGCGCTCCCGAACTGCCGGTTGCAGTTTGTCGATGGCGCCCCACCGCCGGTTGGCCGGAAGGGTCCATCGCAGCCATCGGGGACCGGTGAAGCGGCCGTAGCGGCGTGGATAAAGGCTTCCGGAGGCAGGACGAAAATCGTAAAGGGGCGGATCGATTCCGTATGGCTAGGGTCCACACTGGTTAACGATCAGCAGATTTCCCACCTCGACTCTCTCCCGGCTCTCAAGAGTCTAAGTCTCGAAGCAACGGACCTTAGCGATCTGGGTTTGGCCTCTATCGCCCGCCTGAAGAGCTTGGAGGATTTGAATCTCGGAGCCACGATGGTATCCGACCGGGGCCTGGCGCATCTCGCCGGACTCGTCCGTCTTCGGCGTCTTCGCCTCTCGGACACAAAGGTTAGCGGCGACGGACTGAGATTTCTGGAGAGGCTGCCCGAGCTGAGGGATCTGGATCTGAAAGGAACCGCCATCGACAACGCCGCGATGACGCTTATTGAGAAGCTTGCAAATCTCGAGCGCCTTAACCTGGCCGATACCGATATCGGAGACGACGGTTTGCAACGTCTGCGTTCCCTGACCAAGCTCCGCGTTCTGGATCTGAATGGAACCGATACCGGAGACGCGGGGCTATCCCACCTGGCCGCATTGCAATCCCTTCGCGAGCTCCGCCTGAACTATGGGCGATTCACCGACAAAGGCATTCCCCAGCTCCAGGCGCTTGTGGCTTTGGAGCGGCTGGAGATGATCAGCACTCGGGTTACTGACGCGGGCCTTCCCTTTCTATCCGCGCTCAAGAATCTTACGGTGTTGAAGTTGAACTATACGAAAACCTCGGACAAGACTCTGGAACTGCTTCGTGGCGCGTCCCACTTGCGCGAGTTGACTTTAGACCACACCGAAGTCACCGACCTTGGAGTGCCCGCGCTGCAATCGCTGGCTAGCTTGAAGTCACTCGATCTTTACCACACGCAGATCTCCGAAGATGGCGCCAAACGGCTTACAGCTGCGCTACCGGAATGCAAGATCGCCTGGCAGCTAGAGTCGGCCGGCCGGAGGGGGATCTAAGGTATGAGTCAACTACTGGCGCTGCTCGCCATCGGCAGCCTGATCGCCGGACTTGGCGGACGCGCCGATCGCGATGCCGGCGGTCAGATTACCGGATTGCATTTGCGGGCGAGTTGGGTGACGGACGGGGATCTGTTGGAAATCGCCAAGCTTCCTCAACTGCGGCGGCTCGATCTCTCTCAAACCAGGATTACCGACCAAGGCATGGCCTATCTAAAATCTGCCACTGGCCTTCGAGACGTCAATCTTGCCTACGCCGAGAAAATCGGCGATCCGGCCCATGCCGTGATTAAGCATTGGAAGAGTTTGCAGCGTCTGAACCTGCGCGGCACTTTGATCAGCGATGAAACGGCGGCATCGGCCGCCGCTCTCCCCGATCTCGAATTTCTCGATATTGCCGATTCAATCGTGGGCGATTTTGGGGTGGATGCCCTGACGGCGGTGCGGAAGTTGAAAGAGCTTTCGATGGGTAATACTCGAATCTCCGAAGCTGGCTTCCAGTCGCTGCGGCAGTTTACCACCCTCTCGCATCTTGACCTCAGCGGCAAACGCCACGGTTCGCCCCCCAAAATCAGCCAGCGAGGAATCGAAGCGATTGCCTCGCTCCGCCAACTGCGCAGCCTGCGCCTTGGGCATACTTCATTCCCGGCTAAAGACCTGGCGGTGCTGGCAACGATGCCGGCAATCGAGGAGCTTGGCCTTGAATTTTGCCCGGAAGTCGCCGATGGAGCTTTGCAGCATTTAATTGGATGGAAGAGTCTTCGGCGGGTGGATCTGCACGGGACCAAGGTGACAGCCGAGGGCGTCGCCGTACTTCGCCAGGCACGGCCGGAGTTGCATGTACTATGGGAATGAGAGGCAAGGGATGTCATCGGTAATCACCAAGCGAATGCGCCTTTCGCGCCGCACGTTTCTTTCGGGCTGTACGCTCGCGAAGCTCCCGGTCGCCATTGGGTTGCCCCCGCTAGTCTCGATGTTCAACTCGCACGGAACAGCATACGCGGCCGGTAAGCAGACTCCGATCGAAAGCCGTTTCGTGTTCTGGTACAACGGCAACGGCATCCCGGAGCGCTATTGGATTCCGGCGGAGACCGGCCCCGACTTTCAGTTGCCTTCGTGCCTCACCCCGCTCGCCCGGCTGCGCAATGATATCCACGTCATCACAGGCTTGGACAATGCCGCGGGACGGGGAGGCACGCACCCTCATTCCACGAGCGGTATTTTGACCTGTATGCCCTTCACTGGCCGGGGCGCCGGCGGACCGTCTCTCGATTATCTGGTCGCGGGCAAAATCGGCAACCAATCGCGGTTCCGTTCGCTGCAGATAGGCGTTTCGCAGGAGTCCTTTGGCGGATCGATGCAGCGTAATATGACTTGGGCTGCGGCGGATCGGCCATTGCCTCCGGAAGAGATTCCGCACAAGCTGTTTGACCGGTTGTTCGGCGTTCACGAAGAAGGCTGGGTGAATCGTAAACGCACTATACTCGACACGGTGCGCGAGGATGCGGAAACGCTGAAGAAAGTGTTGCCGAAGGAAGATGCCCTGCGGGTGGAAGAGCACCTTACCGGGGTCCGCGACCTGGAGCGGGCGATTTCCGGCCTGCCGCAGGATTATGCGCTCCGTATGTCGCCGGAAGACTTTGAGGGCGATATGAGGGACTGGCCTAGGGTGGCCAAACTGCAAAGTGATCTGCTGGCGTACGCTTTCGCCACGCGGCAGACGCGCGTTGCCTCATACATGCTCACCAAGTGCCAAGGAATTGCGCGCTTCCCCTGGCTCGGCTACACGGCGGCGCGGCATCATGACTACACCCATCGCGACGGACTTGCCCCCGGTGCCGACGGCGCCGCCGGACAGCGCATTCTCCGAGACATCTGCAAATGGCATGTTGAGGAATTCGCTTATCTGCTGGCCAAGCTCAAATCTATCCCCGAGGGTGACGGCAATCTTCTGGATCATACGCTGCTGGCGTTTGTCCACGAACACGCCGAGGCCAATCCTCACAAGAATACGAATTGTCCAATCATCTTGGCGGGTCATTCAAACCGCCTGCTTACTGGATTGCATAGCCGCTTAAATGGGACGGTGGCCGAACTCTACTCTACGCTCACGGATGAGGTTCTGGGTATCGGTCTCGGACCGTTCGCGACTGCAAATCGCAAACTGAGCGGCATCGCCCGTTAGGCCACTGCGTCCCGAATTACCTCGCCGCCCGAATCCGTCAATCGCATGTTGCGGCCGGCGTGGTAGTGCATCAGCCGCATGTCGTTCAGCACCATTAAATGAAGAATCGTGGCGTGCGCGTCCCGCATGCGACGAATAAGCGCATGGGGGAGAGCTCCAGTGTATCCGCCATGAACCGCCGCAGTTGCGACCTTTGGCGGCAGCGCTTAGCCAAATCGCACGTTTTTCAAGACCTCGGCCAATCGGGAATTCGAGGGGGACTGCAAAACCGCGACTCTTGAAAGGACCGTGTACCCATTCCAATTCACGTAGTGTCGTTCTCGGAAACCTCATCTTGTCGTCTGATCGGGCGGGACCCAGGGCCTTTGGGCTTTCTTGAGGGAGAGCCTTTGGGCTTCACTCGCCCCGCGTCGTCGGCTGACAGGGCGGATTACCACGCTTCACGGGCGCGGCCCCGGTGACCGTCAATGGGCCCGCGCAGGGGGCCTGGCCCATGCGGATGGAATTGCGTCGAAGATGCCTTTATGCGGCACGGCGCTCGTAACGATGATGCAGGCCGCCGACTTCCGGCATCGCAATAACCCGCCCCATGTCCGTCGATTGGACGGGGCGAGGTTCCGGTGTGTCCTTCTCCAATCCCAGGTGGGTCCGGCTCCGATGATAGTAGTCCACGAAACTTTGCAGGTGACGGTACAAGCTCCGTTCGCCGAACACGATGACGTGGTCCAGGCACTCGCGGCGGATGGTGCCGATGACTCGTTCGACATAAGCCCGTTGCCAGGAGGAGCGCGGTGCCGACAGCACCTGGTTGATCCCCATGGCTTTAACTTGATCCACGACATCTTTCCCGAAGATCCGGTCGCGATCGCGCAGCAAATAGCGGGGCGCGGTGTCCCAGGGAAAGGCTTCCCGGAGTTTGTGCGCGGTCCACTCCGCGGTGGGATGAGCGGTTACGGCAAAGTGGAGAATCCGGCGGCGGTCGTGTGCCAGCACCAGAAAGACATACAGCACCTGGAATCGGATCGTCGGCACCGTAAAGAAGTCGACCGAAACCATGGTCTTGACGTGATTGTCGAGGGAGGTCCGCCAAGTCTGCGATGGCGGTTTGAGGTGGCGGACCATGTACTTGCTCACGCTCGATTCGCCGAGGGCAATGCCAAGCTTGAGCAGTTCGCCGTGAATCCGCGGTGCGCCCCAGAGAGGGTTGTCGCGGCTCATCGCGCGAATTAAGGATCGGACG
>LNFE01000307.1 GCA_001464575.1 Acidobacteria bacterium Ga0077553
CTGCGGCTTGGCCATGCGAGCACTATACGGCTTTTGCCAATCGACGGCTATGCTGAGAGTAGCCGTGGCGATTCAGATCCCCAGTTCGGAGTTGATGGAAACGTTCGTGCGAGCGTCGGGGCCGGGCGGGCAGAACGTGAACAAGGTGTCGACGGCGGTGGAGCTGCGGTTCGACGTGGGCCGTTCGACCGTGTTGCCGGAGGCGGTGCGGCAGCGGCTGCGGACGTTGGCGGGCAAGCGGCTGACCCAAGACGACGTGTTGGTGATTACCGAGAGCGAACACCGGACGCAGGAGGGGAACCGCGCGGCGGCGCGGGCGCGCCTCGATGAGTTGGTGGCGCAGGCGGAGATTGTGCCCAAGCGCCGGCGGGCGAGCAAGCCGACGCTGGGATCGAAGCTGCGGCGGCTTACCGAGAAGGCCGAGCGAGGGCAGACGAAGAAAGGGCGGGGGCGGCCGCGGGACGAGTAGGCATTACTGCGGCTGCGGAATGGCGGCGCCGTCGGCCCGAGGGTCGGAGGCGGCGGAGTTGACCTTGGTTTTTGCGTTGTGCATGACGGCGTTGCCGCGGCCCATGCGGGCGGTATAGGGCTGGGCGATGACGATCTGATGGCCCTTGGCGGACAGCTGCTGGAGGGTATCGAGACCGACGCGGGATTCAATGGTGACGTCGCAGCCGGTGGCGCGGGACTTGGTGAAGCGTGGGGCTTCGAGCGCTTCCTGCAAGTTCATGCCGTGGTCGGCGAGATAGGAGACGAACTGGGCGTGCGCGAGCGGTTGGTTGGCGCCGCTCATGATGCCGAAGCCGATGTGGAGATCGTCCTTCTGCAGCAGGCCGGGGATGATGGTGTGGAACGGGCGCTTGCCGGGGAGCAGGGCGTTGGGCGCGGCCTTATCGAAGCTGAAGCTGGCGCCGCGATTGTGCAGATGGAAGCCCATGCCATCCACCATCACCCCGGAGGCCCAGCCGCCGGAGACGCTCTGGATCCAGGAGGCGATGTTGCCCTCCTGATCGACGACGGAGAAGTACGTGGTGTCGCTCGAAGTGGGCGGCTGACCGGGGGCGACGGCGCAGTTGGCCGTGTCCGCGTTGATGAGCTTGGCGCGCTGGGCGGCGTAGGGCTTGGCGATCATGCCCTGGGTGGGAACCTTGACGACGCGGGGATCGGCGACGTACTTGAGGTCGGCGTAGGCGAGCTTCATGGATTCGATCTTGCGATGGAACTCGGTGGCGGAGTAGGGGCCGGCGGCATCGAAGTTTTCCAGGATATTGAGCATGGAGAGCGCGGCGAGGCCTTGGCCGTTGGGGGGCAGTTCATGGACGCGCCAGCCGCGGTAGGTGGTGGAGATGGGGGTAACCCATTCGGGCTCGAAGGCGGCGAGGTCGGCGGGTTCGAGCAGGCCGCCGAGCTGCTTCGACTTCTTGACGATGGCGGCGGCGATTTCGCCGGTGTAGAAGGCATCGGCGCCTTGCTCGGCGATGAGCTTCATGGCGCGGCCGAGGCCGGGGTTCTTCCAAAGTTCGCCGACGGCGGGAACTTTGCTGTTGGGATAGAAGACGCGGATGCCTTCGGGATCTTTGCGGACGAGGGAGGAATCCCAACCGCGGCCGACCATCTCCTGGATCGGGAAGCCCTCGTTCGCGAGGCGAATGGAGGTGGCGAAAAGCGATTTCCAGGGGAGTTTGCCGTATTTCTTGTGCATGGCCTGCCAGCCGCGGACGCAGCCAGGCACCGTGACAGAGTGAATGCCCGTAGAGTCCATCTTCTTGAGGCCCTTGGCTTGAAGGGCTTCGATGGTCATGGCTTGCGGGGCGGCGCCAGAGGCATTAAGGCCGGTGACCTGGCCGGTTTTCGCGTCGCGGTACATCACGAAGAGGTCGCCGCCGATGCCGCACATCATGGGTTCGACGAGACCGAGCACGGCGTTCGCGGCGATGGCCGCGTCGACAGCGTTGCCTCCTTGAGCGAGGATCTGGGCGCCGGCTTGAGAGGCCAGCACCTGACTGGTGGCGACGATGCCGCCGGTGGCGATGACCATCGAACGGCCGTAGGCGCGGTCGTTCTTCTGTGCGGAAGTGAGGGCGGCGAAGGCGAGGAGGCAGGCGGTGAATCGGATCATGAGGGGGCTCCGGGAAAGGGGATGACGCGGGGCGACGGGGTCCGCTGCTGAAAATTGGGCTTATGGTACCAGATGGCTGCGTCACGCCGTGTTCGTGCGTTCTTGGGGGAACAGCCGGGGACGACGCTCGTCGGTGGTGCGGCAGGACTGGCTTCACACTTCAGTCAGCAAGATCCTAGCGGCGCAAGGGTCGAGGACTCTCGTGCTTCGCGGGGTATGATACGCTCGGCGGTCATCGGACCGCTACCTCCACTGGACGACCTCGCCATCTCCGCACTCCGGCGGAAAGTAGCTTGGCGTATATTGCCGCTGGTAATTCTGCTTTATCTGGTCGCTTATCTCGACCGGGCGAACGTGGGATTTGCCAAGCTCCGTATGGCGCAGGATCTCGGGTTTTCCGAGGAGGTCTTTGGCTTCGGTATCGGGATCTTCTTCATCGGCTACTTGATCCTGGAGATACCGGGGGCGCTGCTGGTGGAGCGCTGGAGCGCGCGGAAGTGGTTTGCGCGGATCCTGATCACCTGGGGGATTCTTTCGGCGGCCACGGCCTTGGTGGAGACGCCGACGCAGTTCTACTGGACTCGATTTCTGCTGGGCGTGGCCGAGGCCGGGTTCTTCCCTGGGATCATCGTTTACTTCACCCACTGGTTTCCGATGCAGGAGCGGGCTCGCGCGATGTCCGGTTTCATCGTGGGCATCCCGTTGAGCCTGGCGCTGGGGGCGCCGCTATCAGGGGCGCTGTTGCATGTGGACTGGATGGGGTGGCACGGATGGCAGTGGCTGTTTGTCGTAGAAGGGCTGCCGGCCGTCGTGCTGGGTGTAGTGACGCTGTTCTATCTGACTGACCGGCCGCGCGATGCGAAGTGGTTAACGGCCGTGGAACGGGAGCATCTTGAGGGTGTGCTGGCGGCGGAGGCGGCGGCCAAGGAGTCGGCACAGCGGTATACGGTGGGGCAGGCGCTGCGGACACGGAATGTGTGGCTGCTGGCGATGGGCATTTTCGCTGCAAATATGGGAGGTTATGCCTTGTCGTTCTGGCTGCCAACGACGGTAAAGAACCTCTCCGGTGGCTCCGATACGGCGACGCTGCTCTACAGCGGGCTGTTCTACGCTTGCGGCTTGATTGGCGTTCTGTATGCCGGATTCGCCGCGGACCGGACGGGCAACCGGAAGGGGATCTGTATTGCGGGCTTATGCACTACGGGGAGCTTTCTCGCACTGAGTGCGATTCCGGGACAATCGTTTCCGTGGGTGATGGCGTGGTTGCTGCTGACGGGCGTGACCGCCTACTCCTGGCCGGCACCGTTCTGGGCGCTGCCGACGAGTGCGTTGACGGCTTCAGCGGCGGCGGCGAGCATCGGGTTCATCAACATCTTTGCCAACCTCGCCGGCTATTTCGGCAATCATCTCATCGGGTGGATTAAGGTTCACGGTGCGACAGACAGCACGTGTCTATTCGTTCTGGCAGGGTGGTACCTGGCCGGTGCGTTCATAGTGAGTTTGGTACGAGTAAAGCCGGCCTCGCCGGTACTATCTAATGATTGAGATTTTCATGACTCTTCCTCTGTTTGATCTGACGAACAAGGTGGCCGTAGTCAGCGGCGCGGCCCAAGGCATGGGGCGCGCGATGGCGCTGGCTCTGGCCGAAGCCGGCGCTGAACTGCTGTTGGTAGACCTGAACGAAGCGGGCGTAAACCGCACGGCGGCCGAGATTCAGGCGACGGGCCGCCGAGCGACTGCGGCGGTGCGCGACGTGGCCGACCCGGCGCAGATCCGGGACCTATTCAGGCTGCTGGATGCCGAGTTCGGCCGGATTGATTTTCTCGGCAATGTAGCGGGTGAGGGCATCCATGGCGCTCCGGAGGAGATCTCGCTTGAGGACGTGGAGCAGGTTTGGCGAAACCTGGTGCTGGGGCGCTTCTGCGCCTGCCAGGAGGCCGGCCGCCGGATGCTGGCGGCGGGGCGAGGCAGTATCGTGAACATGGGATCGCTGGCCAGCATCACGGCGCTTGGCCGCGGGCATATCGCCTACAGCATGGCGATGGGCGCCGTGGCCCAGATGACCCGGGAACTCAGCACGGAGTGGGCGTCTGGTGGAGTCCGCGTGAATGCGATTCTTCCGGCGCAGGTATTGAACCCGGGGCTCGAAAAGCGGATTGCCGAAAACCCCAGGCTGCAGGATCAGTTCCTGAGCGGAATCCCGGCGGGGCGTCTCGGACGCCCGGACGATATCCGGGGGCTGGCGGTGCTGCTCGCTTCCGATGCCTCCGAGTGGATTACCGGCGCGCTGATTCCGATGGACGGCGGGAACCTGGCGATGAACGGCGGCGGTTCCGTCCGACCCCCGGCGAACGGAGGCAAGGCATGAATCCCGATTCGCGATTCCTCTACCGCACGATGCAATTGATCCGCGTGGCGGAGGAACAACTGGCGCGGTGTCACGCGCGCGGCTTGGTGCATGGGGCTTGCCACACGTACGTGGGCCAGGAGGCGATCGCTACCGGCGTCTGCGCACATCTGCGGACCACGGATGCGATCTTCAGCACGCACCGCGGACATGGCCACGCCCTGGCGAAGGGTCTGCCGGTGGCGGAGCTGATTGCGGAGTTGTTCGGCCGCGCGAGCGGATGTTCGCGGGGGCGCGGCGGATCGATGCACTTGTTCTCGCCCGAGATCGGGATGATGGGGACGAGCGGCATCGTGGGTCCCTGCATCCTGCAGGCGGCGGGCGCGGGTTATAGCTTCAAGCTGTTCGGATCGGACGAAGTGGCGGTGGCGTTCTTTGGTGACGGCGCGGCGAACAACGGCGCTTTCCATGAGGGTCTGAATCTGGCGAGCATCTGGAAGTTGCCCGTTCTGTTCGTGTGCGAGAACAATCAGTTTGCGACCGAAGTGCCGTTCGCCTACTCGGCCGGGAATCCCGACGTGGCCTCACGTGGGGCGGCATATGGGATGCCGGGCGTTCTGGTCGACGGGAATGATGTGATGGCTGTCTCCCGCGCAGCCGGCGAGGCGGCGGAACGGGCGCGGGCAGGCGGTGGGCCGACTTTGATTGAGTGCCGGACCTATCGCACGAGACCGCACTCGGAGGGCATGGGCGACTATACCTATCGAACGCGGGAGGACGTAGCAGCCTGGCGGGAGCGTTGCCCGATCAAGCGGTACCGGACGTACCTAATCGAGTCCGGGGAGGCGGCCGAGGAGGAGTTGGCCGCTATCGACGCAGAGTTGCAGGCCGAGGTAGCCGCAGCGACACTGGCCGGCGAATCGGCTCCATGGCCGGAAGCGGACGCTGCCACCGATCACGTCTACGCCCTGGCGCGGAAGGCGCCGCCGGAACCGGGCGTGGCGGCGGGGAATGGCCGCGAGATCTCGTACGCCGCAGCAACGCTGGAGGCGCTGGATTACGAGATGGCGGCCAATCCAGGGATCTTCGTCTTCGGCGAGGGGATTGGCAAACGCGGCGGCAACTTCGGCTCGACGACCGGCCTGTTCGATAAGTATGGCGCCGCGCGGCTTTGCGACACGCCGATTGCGGAGCGTGGCTTCGTCGGGATGGCCTGCGGCGCGGCCATGACGGGGACGCGCCCCGTCATCGACTTCATGTTCATCGACTTCCTCAATGACGCGTTCGGGGAGATCATCAACCAGATCGCCAAAATGCAGTACATGAGCAGCGGTCGTTTGCGGATGCCGATTCTGCTGCGCGGCTGCATCGGCATTGGTCATGCCGCGGCGACGCACCATTCGGGCAGTTACTACTCGATCTACGGCCACATTCCGGGGCTGCGCGTGGTGATTCCTTCGTCGCCTTACGACGCCAAAGGGCTGTTGACCCATGCTCTGCGGTGCCAGGATCCAGTGCTGTTCCTGGAGCCTCGGGAGCTCATGTCGATGAAGGGTCCGGTACCCTCGGAGCCCTACGAAATTGAGTTCGGGCGAGCCCGGATTCTCCGCGAGGGGAAGGACGCCACCGTGATCGCGATCGCCTTTATGACGGAGCGGGCGATGACCGCGGCGAAGCTGCTGGCGGAGGAGGGAGTCTCGGTGGAGGTCATCGATCCGCGCACGGTATCTCCGTTGGATACGACGACGATTCTGGCTTCGGTGCGAAAGACGGGCCGGCTGCTAATCGTGGACGAGGCGTTCGCGCCATTCGGCATTGGGGCCGAGATTGCAGCTCAGGTTGCGGATACCGGCTTCAACGACCTGGACGCCCCGATCCGGCGGCTGAACGGCGCGTTTGCGCCTACGCCTTACAGTCCGACGCTCGAAGCCGCGGTGCAGCCAGGCGTGGCCGCCATTGCCGCAGCGATTCGCGCGCTGATCAAGGAGTGAACCGATGGCGATAGAGATCACGATTCCACGGCTGGGTTGGTCGATGGAGGAAGGGACGTTTGTGGAGTGGCTGAAGCCCGCCGGGGACATGGTGCAAGCCGGTGAGCCGCTATTCTCACTCGAGAGCGACAAGGTCACTATGGATGTGGAGTCGCTTGATGCGGGGATCTTGCATCTGACTCCGGAGGCCCCGGGCCCGGGGGCGTTGGTGAAGCCGGGGCAATTGATTGGATACCTGCTGGCAGCGGGGGAGGCGGCGCCGGGCGAACGGGCGGTGACGCCGCGGGCGCGGCGCGTAGCGGCGGAGTTGGGCGTGGAGGTGTCCCAGTTGACAGGCAGCGGCCAAGGCGGCCGGGTGCGGGAGCAGGACGTCCGAGCGGCGGCGCACTCCCTGCCGCAGGAACAGACCGCACCGGTGACGGGCGTACGCCGCGTGATCGCCGATCGCATGATGGAGAGCCGCGCGCGGACGGCGCCGGTGACGTTGACCCGGCGGGTGGATGCCAGCCGGCTAACCGCATTACGCAATCGATGGAAGCTGAAGCTGCAACCCGCGCCGCCGCCGTCGTTCAACGACATTCTGGCGAAGCTCGTGGCCATTGGATTGGCTCAACATCCTCTGCTTGGGGGACGCTGGGAGGAGGATCGAATCGTGCTCCCTCCAGCGATCCACATCGGCCTCGCCGTTGATACGGAACAAGGACTGGTGGTGCCCGTCGTGCGAAATGTGGCGACGCTGACGCTCACCGAACTGGCGCACCGCTCGGCGGAACTGGTGACGGCAGCGCGGCAGCGGAAGTTGCGGCCCGAAGATGTGCAAGGCGGCGTATTCACGATTTCGAACCTTGGCAGTTACGGCGTCGAGGCGTTCACCCCGATGATCAATTTCCCCGAAACGGCCGTGCTGGGCGTAGGCGCGATCCGCTGGGAACCGGCCGTGCTTCCGAACGGCCAGATTGTGGCCCGCGAGCAGATGATGCTAAGCCTGACCTTCGACCATCGAGTGGTGGACGGCGCGCCCGCGGCCCGTTTCCTCGCGGCGATTGCCGAGCTGATCGAAGAGCCTCGGGCGGCGGTGCACTGTCCCTGATCAGACTTCGTCGAGCGGAGCCGCGGCATCGCCGAAGCGCGGCAGCCGGACTTCCATCTTGTCCATCATGGAGAGATAGAGCCGGCACATCTGGCGGTCCGGCTTGTCGTTGTAGGTGAGTACGCGGCCGCCTTTGATCCGGCCGCCACCGCCACCCAGCAGCACGACGGGCAGTTGGCGCGCCTCATGATTGCCGGTCAACATGCTGGAGCAATACAGGATCATCGAGTTATCGAGCAGCGTCCGAGGACCTTCCTGAATCGCGTCTAGCTTGCGGGCGATATAGCCAAGCTGTTCGAGGAAGAACTGATTCACCTTCAACCAGTCCGGGGTATCGGAATGGGAGAGCAGGTGGTGGATCATGTAGTCCACGCCGAGATTCGGAAACCGCAGGGAACTGTGGTCGTTGTTGAGTTTGAGCGTGGTGATCCGGGTGGTATCGGTCTGGAAACCGAGGACGAGAATGTCGGCCATAAGCCGCATGTGCTCAGAGATATCCTGCGGGATGCCATCGGCGGGGCGGGCCATATTGGGCTTGTCCAGCGTAGGCCGCCAGCCCTGCAACTCGCCTTTCTTTCCCGCGTTGGCGATGCGTTGTTCCACGTCGCGCACCGAGTCGAGATACTCGTCGAGCTTGCGTTGATCGGAGGTGCTGATGCCGCGGCGAAGGGTGCCCGCGTCAGCAAGCACGGCATCCAGTACGCTCTGGTCGCCCTTGTTCACTTCGTCTTTGAACAGACGATCGAAGGCGAGGGCCGGATAGATTTCGAGAGGCGTGGGCGAGGTAGGCGAGCTCCAAGAGATATGGGAGCTATAGAGCATCGAATAGTTCTTGTGCACCGACGGATTCGATTTCTCGCAGCCGAGAACGAGGCTGGGCACTTTGGTGCTGCTGCCATAACGCTGGGCCAGTAGCTGATCGATGCTGGTGCCGGAGCGGATTTCGCCCCCCGAAGCCAGCGGCGCGCCCGAGAGGAGATTGCCCGTCTGTGAGCTGTGGATATTGCCTTTGAGCGCTTCCGCGTTGAAAAGCCCTTGGACAAACAACATCTTCTCGCGGAAGTCCTGCAGCGGCGCGAGGACTTTGCCCAGCTCCATCTGGCGGCCTTCCCCACGCGCCCACCACTCTTTGCTGTGGAAGCCGTTGCCGGAGAACAGGACGGCCAAGCGCACCGGCGCGTCGCTGGCGACCCGCTTTCCGCGCGGCTCTTCTCCCCACACCGGAAGTGATTCGAGCCACGGCAGAGCCATGGTGACGCCCAACCCCCGCAACATCCGGCGGCGGGAAAATTGTTGCCTATTGCTGTTCCTGCTCATGATCGCGACCTCGAATCTCTCGGAACTGACGGCTCCCGACGATCATATCAACCACCGTGCCGGCGGGATACCCGGTGGCGGCGAGACGGGTTTGGATCTCCGTGAGCAAGGGCTCATCCGAGAGTTGAACCGCTCGTCCCAACGCATAGCCGAGCAGCTTTTTTGAGAACTGGCGAACGAAAGCGCTGCGGCCCTTGGTCAGCAAGTAGGTCCGGAGGCCCGCGAGCCCCTGCAGGTCCGCGCCGTCTTTCACCGTGGCCCGATCGTTGATGGGCCGGCTACCGAGATCCTTCTCCCGGTGGCGGCCGATGGCGTCGTACCGCTCGAGGGTGTAGCCGAAGGGATCGATGCGGGCATGACACCCGGCGCAGCGCGGGTCAGCGGTGTGTTTCTCGGTAAGCTCTCGGACCGTGAGCGTCTCCGAGGCCTCATCGGCGGGCAACTGCGGGACGTCTTTGGGCGGCCGGGGAGAGCGTTCCCCCAGCAGCACTTCGAGAATCCAATTACCGCGAAGAATGGGGCTGGTGCGGGAGGCGCCGGACTGCTTCGCCAGCACGGCCGCCTGGCCCAGGATTCCCCCGCGGGCATGTTGCCGAATCCCATCGACGCGGCGCCACTCGGACCCGGCGACGCCGGGGATGCCGTAGTGTTTTGCGAGCGCTTCGTTGAGGAACGTATGGTTCGCATCGAGCAAGGAGAGGACCCTCCCGTTGTTGGCGAAGAGGTCCGCGAAGAAGCGGATGGGCTCTTCGTACATAGCGCCGCGCAAGTCGCGGAACTCCGGGAAGTGGCGTTCGCTCTTCTCGTCGGTCGATTCGAAATCGTGGATGTGGAGCCAGGCCGCGCCAAACTCGGTGGCCAGGCGGCGAACGCGAGGGTCGCGCAACATGCGACGGGCCTGCGCTTGCAATCCGGCGGGGGTACGCAGCTTGCCGGCGGCCGCCGCGGCGCGGAGTTCCGCATCCGGCATCGAGGACCACAGGAAGTAGCTCAGTCGGCTGGCGAGTTCGTAGTCGCCAACGGGAGCGGCTTGGCGGCCGGGGGCGGCGGTCTCCGTGCGATAGAGGAAGGCGGGGGCGACCAGGACCCGCGCGAGGAGAAGCCGGATGGCTTCTTCGTGGGGCATCTCCTGTTGGCGCATGCGTTGATAGAGGCTGCGCAGGCCGGTCTTCTCGACCGCTCGCAGAGGGCGGCGGTAGGCACGGTCCGCGAATTCGAGAACGGCTTCAAGATGGCTCGGCTCGGCGTCGATCAGCCTTTGGCGGAAGGTCTCCGCTCGGGCCAGGATCGGCTGACGCAGCGGCTCGAACTTCGACGGGTCGGCGTCCTGTGTCGCGAACTGCCAAAGCTGTTCGAAGGCGTCGACGAGAGTGAGTGCGTCGCGACTGACGAAGTGCAGTTCGTCCCAGAGGCGATCGAGTTCGGCCTTCTGTTTCTCATTGAGAACGAGGCGAGCGAGGTGGTCGTCTTCACGATGGAAGAGAGTCAGCGTCACGACTTCATCGACCGGGACGATCTTTGTGTAGCAGAGCGCTGGCGGGAACATCTGGCGAAACTCGTGGAAACGGGATTCAATGCGCTTCCGGGCCGCACTGTTCGGATGGACAACGACCGGCATGGCGTAGGAAACGACCTGATTGTTCGAGGTCCATGTCCCTTTGGCATCACCAACGGTGGTACCCGTAGGCAACAGGCCGGAGCGCGCGGGAGGCCTCTGCGTGAGGACTTCGAGCTGGACACTTCCTTCGGCGCCGCTTGCGGGGTGGAGCGTGCCGGTGGTGACGAACTCGCTGTTGGCCACCAGGTCCGGCGGCAAGCGCAGTTCGAGCACCGAGGGCGCGCGGACGCAGAGACTGGCGGATTCGATGGCGTCACAGTGGGGCTGCGGACCAAACGCAGCGGCGGGTAGGCCCCAAGGGGAAGACTTCGGCAGGGCCGTTCCCGCCAGGGGAGCGGCGAAAAGCGGGGCGGCGAGCGAGTGCAACTGGCGATAAAGTACTGCGTCCGCGCTGGTATCCGTCGCGGAAGGCGCCGGAGCGGCCAGCAGGTTCTGCAGCGCTTCGGCGAGTTGGCGGCGCTGCTGCGGCAGGCTCTCTGTCTGCCACCGAGCGAGCAGTGAGCCGGCCGGAAGCAGCGCTTCGACGCTCGCGTCGGCCACGGGCTCAGTGTAGAAATGCCATACGCCATGCGGGTTGGCGGCCAGTACGCTTGGGGCAACGTCATCCGTGAGCGACCAACGAGCGGAGGGGCCGGTCAGGCGAAGATCGATGTCGGTGAGATCGCACGAGTGGTTGCCTTCGCGCGGGCCAATCAGGATGGAGAGGAGGTCGCCGGGCTGGACGCGGACACCTTCGAACGGGCCGACAGCGACAGTGGACGCGTTGCGGGCTTCTCCGTTGGCTAGCCGCTGCCGTGCGCCACCACGCCGCAATTCCAGGGACCAGGTGACACCGTTGCCGCATTCGGCATGGGCCCGCGTGACGGCGCCTTCAATGCGGAGCGACGCGGCGACGGGGCTGCGCCAGCCGACGGCAACTTGGAGTTTTGGCGAAGGGTGCACGGCCACGCCGCGAGCCTTCATGTTTCCGGGAATGCGGACGTGCTGCGCGGAGGAGTTGGCGAGCAGCATCGGCGTTTGTGCAGAGCCCCACCCCAGTACGAAGTCGAAGGCTCCAAACTTGTCGATTTTCTTAGAGAGAAGATCCAGTTTGAACTCCGGAGAGGAGCGGACGCCGAGGAAGCGGAACCACGCTTGGCGGGCGTCGTCCGTCTCCGCGCCACCAGCGGCTTGGTCCGCCGCCAGCAGCGATTGAGCAGTAACGGCGAGAACTTGAGAACGCCGTCTGGAGAGCTCCTCGACAAAGGCGGGAATATCACGGAGCGGAACAGCCGGGCGGCCCGGCATGACCAACTTCGGCTCCTGCCACACGACGACATCGCCAGCTTGGCCATCGCCGGCATCGTGGGCGGCCAGGTAGAGGTTGACCGCTTCGCCATTGGCGGGGGAGGCAAGTTTCACGCGGAACGGTTGCTTGTCGACGATCGGGTCGACGGGCTCCATCCAGGCTTTCGGGCCGTCGACTTTGCCGATGTGGCCGACGCTGCTGAACTTCCAGAGGGTACCTTGCCAGAGGTCGATGTCCCGAAGCATGGCATCGATCGCCGCAGCGTTGCCGGCCCGCCAACGCGAACGCAAGCGATCAAGCAGGGGCGAGGGCTGATTGCCCTTGAGCAACGTGACGAGGGCGCCGAGGTACTTGGGGCTGAGGCTGGACTGCCGAGCGACGCGCTCGACGGCGCCGGGACCAACGGCGCCACGCAACGCGAGCGAGGCGGTAAGGTACCGGCGCAGGGGTAGGGCACCGCCCTTGTTCTTATCGAGTTCAATGCCCTGCTGCGTGACGGTTTCCGCGCCACCGGCTTCGGTGAACGCGCCATAGAACTTGCGTATATCCGAGAGGATCTCATTGGTCCAATCGCGCCGGGAAGCCGCCGCGGAGAAGCGGATTCCCTTGGGTTGGAGGACGGCATGGCTGGCGATCGCCTTGCCCGCGTCGAGGTACTTGGTGACGAGCGACGGGGACATGGAGAGCGCGTTGCCGGTGTTCATGAAGCCTTCGCCGGCGGCCCCGTCCGCAGGGAACTCCTTCGCTGGATCGAGTGCTGCGACTCCTGTAAGGTCGCGAACGGTGAAGGTGTATTCAGCGTTGTTCAGGCGGCGCAACACGACCGGACCGGGGTCGCCAGCTTGGGCGCGGGCGGCGGTGCGGAGGGCTCCGTCGATCCAACTCAGCAAGCGTGCTTTCTCGCTGGCGCTGGGCTGCGGCATTGCCTTGGGGGGCATCTCGCCGGCTTGCAGTTGCTCGACCACTTTGAGCCAGGTGGGTGGATCGCGAAGGACATCGGGTAGGGAGCCGAAGCGTTCGAGATCGACATCGCCCGTGTGCTGAGCAGTTGAATGACACGACAGGCAGTGCTTCTGTAAGAGTGGCCGGATCTGCTGCGAGAAGCTGTCCGATTGACCGTGAGCAAGCGCCTGAGCGAGCAGGGCGAGGGGAACCAGTTGAAGAGAGCAAGGGCGCCGGATCACGATTCCACTCTATGCCATCGGCAGCGGGGGGCGTGGCTAGTCGCCGGAGGTGACCAATTTCAGAATCTGGGCGCCGTAGCGGGTGGCGGTGCGCGGTCCGAGGCCGGAGACCTGGAGGAGCTCATCCTGCGTCCCGGGCAGGTCATCGGCGATCTCGGCCAGCACCTTGTCGGTCAGGATGCGGAAGGCGGGGACGCCCTCTTTCTTGGCCTGCGCTAGGCGCCACTTCTTCAGCGCTTCCACCACTGGGCTGTCGGCCGCAGCCTTCGCGCGCGCGCGCTTGGCGGCCTTCTTGGTCGGGGCCTTCGGGCGTCTGCCCGTGGGGGATTTCTCGGGCCGATCCTTGATGAGCAGGTCGAGGTCGTCCGGATCGGCCTGGCTGCCCTCCCACGTCAGCAGCGCGCGACGGAAAGCGATCTCCCGGCCTTCGGCCTGGAACGTTTCCTCTTTCAATTCGACCAGGCCAATGCGGGCCATGGCGCTGAGGATCTGCTCAAAACCATCGCGGGAGAGACTGGTGCCGCCGCAGAGCTCGGTATGCAGCTTGCCCGTGGACCGGCCATCGGACTTCTTGAGCGTCGTAATGATCTCGCGGGCGACAACGAGTTCGCGGGCACTCGCTTCGCGGAAGACCTGGGCCTCGCAGGCGTCGGGCGCGCAGAAGTCGCAGATGCCGCAGGGATCAACCGCGCCGGCCTTGTCGCCGAAGTGGGCGACGAGCGCGGACATGCGGCACTGGCTGCCATCGGCGAAACGGAGCATGTTCTGCAGTTGGGCGAGTTTCTGCGTGATCTGCGCCTGATAGGGCTCTTTCCATTCGGGCCGGCCCTTCGTGATGTTCTCGGCGAAATCCACCAACGCGCCACCGTGGATCCAAAGTTTTTCAAGCGCCTTGTCGAAGGCGTCCTGCTCCATGCGGACCTTGGATTGAAGGTCTTCCTTGGCGATGGGTTGCTCGGAGAGCGCGTGGAAGATCTTGTCGAGCACCTTCGCATCCGGGTAGTCGCGCTCGTGGAACCAGTCGTGGGTGTGGCGATCGGCGTAGGAGTGCATCAGCACGGCGCGCGACATTTCGCCATCGCGGCCGGCGCGGCCGATCTCCTGGTAGTAGCCTTCGAGGCTGCTGGGGAGCGCGGTATGGATCACCGTCCGGACGTTAGCCTTGTCGATCCCCATGCCGAAGGCGATGGTCGCGACGATGACGTCCAAGCGGCCATCGAGGAAGCCTGCCTGCACGCGGCCACGGACGTCCGCGCTGAGACCGGCGTGATAGGACGCCGTCGGGCAGACGCTCTTCAAAGTAACCGCCACTTCCTCGGCTTGCTTCCGCGTCGGCGCATAGACGATGGCCGGGCGGCGGGCAGCGTCCTGCAGGAGCTGGCGGGCGAGGTCGGCCCGTTCGTTCGGATTCGCCTCCACTACTTCGATGGCGATGTTGTCGCGGCGGAAGCCTTGGATGAACCGGCCATCGGCGCCGAGGTGGAGTTGGTTGGCGATATCGTTCTGGACGATGGGGGTGGCGGTGGCCGTGAGCGCGATGATAGGCGCAGGACGCAGGGCGGGCAGGTGTTGGCCGAGGGTGCGATAGTCCGGCCGGAAATCGTGGCCCCATTGCGAGATGCAGTGGGCTTCGTCAACGGCGACCAGGGTGGGCTTACGTTTGGCGAGCATCTCCGGGAATCCGGGGACGCGCAGGCGTTCGGGAGCGATGAAGAGGAAGTGCAGCCGGCCGGCGAGATAGTCGACACACGCTTGGCGGGAGGCCGCACGATCGCGGCCCGAGTGGATGCGTTCGACGGCGAAGCCCCGCTGCTGCAGCTTCGCCACTTGGTCCTCCATCAACGCGATGAGCGGGCTGATGACAAGGGTGGTGCCGCCGCGCGCGAGGCCGGGGAGCTGATAGCAGAGTGACTTCCCTGCCCCGGTGGGCATGACGAGGAGGACGTCTTTGCCGTCGACAACGGCGCGGCAAACCGCTTCCTGGCTGGGGCGAAACTCTTTGAACCCGAAGGCTTCGTGCAGCAGGGTGGGCAGGTCCGTGGTGGTGAGCGGAGGGAGATCGGGAAGGGGCTGGGACGCGCTGGCGACTGGGGCGGAGGAAGGAGGCGGCGCTTGGCCCACCTTGCCAATGACTTCGGTGACGTACTCCTCAATGCCTTTGACAAAGGGCGCGAGGTCGGCTTGGCCGCGTTCGATGCGTTTGAGATAGGCCTCCCACTGGCCGGTCATGATGGGGCTCTTCACCTCCGGGTGGACGACTTCGATGAGGTGGATGCCTTTGTCGGTGGCTTCGAGAGTCTTGCCGTTGCGCTGAATGTAGCCGCGCTTGAGCAGCACTTCGATGATGGCGGCGCGGGTGGCTGGGGTGCCGAGACCGGTTTCCTTCATGGCGTCCGATAGCTCTTTCTCGTCGAGCGTTTTGCCGGCGGTCTGCATGGCAGTCAGCAGGGTCGCGTCGTTGAAGCGCTTCGGGGGGCGGGTTTTCTTAAGGATGGAGTCAGCTTTGACGACGTCCTGCGGCTGGTCCG
>LNFE01000308.1 GCA_001464575.1 Acidobacteria bacterium Ga0077553
ATTCCGTCAGCCTCGACGATGACGCCTGACCCCTCACCCGCCGATTTCCGTTTCCGCCGCCGCGCCCCTTGCGGAATGCCCAGACCCGATGGGTCACTCGCCGCCGTTTTCTCGACCCGCGTCGTATAGATGCTCACCACGCCGGGCAGATCCTTGGCAACCACATCAGCGAACCCGTGGTTGACGGACTGAGGAGCCGCGGACTCGGAGTGCCGCGGAGGTGGTGTCGCCGCAAATATAGCTCCGGTCACGAGTAAAGCGGCGGGAATGAGATAACGATTCATTTTTGCTCCATTTCTGTCTAAAGGATGTTGACGGCACGCGCGGCCACCATAGCCAGCGTGGCTAGACCAATTCCAGACTTACTGTAGGGCATAACCGCAATGCCTGAAACAGTTGGCAATGATCTGTTTGGAAACAGAGTCAAACGCATGGGGGATGGCCAGATCGAGAGCATCAAGCGAGCGAGCTTTCCACTTTCGCAAGTATTGTTTGACGACGGACCAACAGGCCTCGATGGGGTTGAAGTCGGGCGAGTAGGGGGGCAGGTAGAGGACTTCAGCGCCGGTTGCACTGATTGCTTCGATCACGCCTTTCACTTTGTGGGCCGACAGGTTATCCATGACAACCACTTGTCCCGGGCGCAGAGTTGGGCAGAGCACTTCGCGTAAGTAGGCCAGAAACACTTCTCCATCCGTCGGCGCGGCAATCGTCATGGTGGCCTGCCAACCTTGGCTGCTGATCGCCCCCAACATCGTCACCGTCCGCCAATGCCCGCCGGGGGTTGCTTCGCGAACGCGCTGTCCGCGTCCGGCTCGGCCATAGCGCCGGGTCATATCCGTAGTCACACCACTTTCATCCAGAAAAATGAGGCGATCGGCGGCAATCCCAGCAACCAGTTCCCGCCATGCACCTCGCTTGGCCTTCCCTCCCTCGGTATCCTGCTCAGCGGCGTGCAGGCTTTTTTTTCCTGCGCATGCCCATTTCCAGCAGTACAGCCGACAATCTCTGCACACTGATGGAAACCTGCTCGTGCTCCGTCAGCCAAGCTTGCAGTTCCAGCAATGTCGCATCGGGTCTTTGTCCGAGTTCTGCTTTCAACCGTTGCCGAATCTCCTGCGTCAGCCGACTCGGAAATCCTCGTGGCTTTCCTTCTGGCCGATCCGTACTCCCCGTCAGCCGCTGCGCATGCAAAATCTTGTGCGCCCATCCTTCACTCACCCCAAAGCGCTCCGCCAGCTGCCTCAGGCTCACTTGCCCATTTTCATAGGCCTGCAAAAACTTCGCTCGCAAATCGTTGGAATAGGTTTGCGCCATTTCTAGTTTGGGGCCTCTGCCAGAGCCTCTGCATTATGTCAGGAGTTGGTCTAGGGAAATCGATGCCTGGATCATCATCAGGATTTTGGCCCAGGCGGAAAGCACCGGCACGTCCGTCGGCGAAAAGGCGGTGCTGCAGTTGAAGGCGAGGAAAAGATAGTCCACGAATTGAGGGCGCCAAGCCCCGGCGCCCAGTGCGACGCGCACCTCCGCCGGCAACGTCAATTGCGGGAAAAGAAAAGCGCCTCCGCAGTAGACATGCTTACGGGAACGCCGATGCGGACCGCCCGCGTCGAGACGCCAGTACCAAGAGGCGAATACGACGACGTTCATGCTCCACAGAATCAGCGCGGCTTGCAAAAGTTCGATCGGGCGTCCACGATGCGCGGCAAGATCGAGAATCAATTGCGTCAACGCCGCAGCCAGTTCCAGCGTCACGACGGCCGTCGTCGCATGGCCCAGCATCTGATGGCGATTCGGCAGCAGCACCGCCAGCGCGGCCAGGAACGCCACAACGACGACGCCCAGCCAGCCGGGTCCCGCAGCCAAGGACGCGGGTAGGAGCAGGTTCAGCGCCGCGGCGACGAAGAGCGCAATCAGACCGGGCCAGTGGGGTTCCACTGCTTGCCCTTCGACGGGTTGCGCTTCATATAATGCCTTCGTCACAATCCCAGCTTGCGCTACTCCGGGCTTCGCGCCCATCACCCAAGCAGGGGAGAATCGACGGGTTCGGCAGGGAGAGAGGCGGCACGAAAGGTTTCCCAATCGAGTCCTGCGTTCAGGCAGGCGGCGAAACCGATGGCGAGCAACGGGGCTGTGAGGACCACGAAGACCACTAGCGAAACGCCTGCGGCGGTATTTTGCGGTACCCCATAAAGGGACAACCCCAAGACGGTGGAGAACTGGTGGGTGCCAAGATTCGCGGGTGCGCCGGGAAGCATGGTGCCAATACGAACTACGATCATGACTACGAACGCCGCTGCGAGACCCAGGCTGAGGTGACTGGCGCGCGTCACCGCCCAGAACGCCAGTCCTTGAGCGACCAGAAAGACCCCAGAGGCCAACAGCGCCGGACCATTGGCGAGCCCAGACCGGATCTTGGCCAGAAACGGATAACGCTCACGACCCACAAGGAGCGCGGTGACGAGCAGAACGCTCATTGCAAAAATCACCATCCAGGCTGTACGAACAAGCGAGACCGGCAGCGGCGCCAGAGCCAGAGTCGCCAGTAGCGCGATGGCCAGCCATACTCCATCCATGAGCCGCTCCGTTAGCATTGTCGGCGCTACCGTGAGGAGGCCGACGCGCAAGTCTCTCGCGGCCAGCCAAGCGCGGACGGCTTCTCCTGGGCGCAGGGGAACGATCTCGTTGATGAAGAGCCCCGCGTAAATTGCGCGTGTGGTCTGCCACAGGCTGGCCTGCTTCAACAAGCAGCGCCAGCGAACTCCCTGGGCAGCGTAGCTGGCGACGTCGAAAACTACGGCCACTACTAACCAGCGCCAATCCAACTGATTGAGCTGCACGCGAAACGTCGCCCAGTTCAGGTCCCGGAGAGCGGCGGTGAGCGCGGCGGCAGCGATGCAGAGCGCAACGACGCTAAACAGAATCGGACGCAGGCGCTTCAATTTGCTGCCACCCATGCGAGTCCCTTCTTCAGCGAACGATAGAGTTCGTCCTGGTGCGCATCGAAGCGATGGTTTGCACCGGTGATCTCCTCCAGGCGCTTTGGCTCACTGGTGACCTGATACAGGCTGCGAGCGACCTCGGAGGTTGTGTACTCGTCATCCGTGCCGTGGATCATCCAAACGGGAACCGGCGATGCCCCAGGGAGCAGCGGTTTCACTAGGAACGTTGGTTGATCTGGTTCTCGGCGCGCGATGATGGCCAGCGTCGCCTTCCAATCCCAGCCCAGCACTCCCGATTCGGGTAGACCCAGGGTAACGACACCGTGAATTGGGCTTCGCGACTTGATGCCGGACACCGCCGCCACCGACATCGAAGCCCCCTGTGACCAGCCTACGAGCACCACTCGGCGGTGAGATGATCCCGCAACTTGATTCGCGACGAGGCGAACGTCGGCAGCGAGTTCCTGCGAAGCAAGCTTGCGTCCGTCCTCGGAGAAAGTTTCCAAGTACTTTTTCGTGTCGAAGCCGAAAACGTCGTATCCCCAGGAAGAAATCTTGCGGCCCATGGATACGGCCGCCCCACGCCAACCACCGTCGCCGGGCAGGAAGATCACCGTAACCTCCGAGGTCTTGGTACTTGGCGCCAGTTGGGCCAGCGAGAGCGTTCGGCCTCGCACCTGCACGGTAATCGTCGCCTCAGCCGCCAGCGCGTGCGTTGCCCAGAAAGACAGGGTGAGCAGTAGCGGAATTGTTTCGAACCTCATGCGGCTACTCCAATGTGTTGGTCCAGACGGGCCTCGCCAGGCGAGATTTCAGAGATGCGGCGCAGGGCCAGAGCCAGACGGGGCAAATCTAAGCGGCCCTGGTACACTGCGTAACGAGGCTTCCACGAGTCGGCGTATTTGGCCTTAAAGCGCCGCAGACTGTCAGCTCTGAAAAGAAACGGCATGCGCTTCAGGACCCAGTACACAACGCGTTCATCCCGGCTGATACCAGTCCCGTCGTTGCGGTCAGACAGAGGGGCCATGCCCAGGCTGAACGAGTGGATGCCCCGCGTCTTCAAGTCGAGGAAGACTTTCGCGAACAAGTAGTCCATCAATCCGTTGATGTGCTCCGGCGTGCGGCGCATCAGATCCACGGTCGCTAAGGCAGGATCATAGGAAGGCACCAGATTCAGGAAGGCCACTGCCTGGTTCTGCGCGTCGAAGGCAACGTAGGCCGGCGTGGCCTGCACGTACCAGCGTTCGAAGCGGCCCAGCGTGAACTGCCGTTCGCGATGTCCGGGAATTTCGAGCCAGTGGTCGGAAATGCGTCTGAGATCGGCTAGCAAGGGATCGGCGAGCGGTGGGTCGATGCGTTCCACGCGATAGCCCAAACGGTCGAGCCGGTTTACGGTATTGCGGAACTCCTTCATGGCGCTACCGATGAGTGTGAACTTGTCGAGGTCGACGATGGCGTCATCGCCGACTTTGAGCCGTTGAAAACCGAGCGCTTCATAGACGGGCAGGTGGTCAGCGCTCACCTGATGAAATCCGACCCGCCAGCCTCGCTGCCGGCAGTAGTCGCGGAATTCAGTGACCGCTGCCGCCAGTTCGGATTCTGGCCCGACCGGGTCGCCCAACACTAACGCATAGTGACCCGAGACGCGATATCCGAGAAACGACTGGCGGTTAGCGGTGAAGAAGTAGCTCTTATCGGGCCAGTGTTTGAAGAAGTCCTGCCCGGTACGCCCGTGCCGCTCTGCAATCGACTTTGCCAGCGCGGACTCGGCCCAATTGACTTTGAAGCGATACACCACCGGCCGGAAGAGAACCACTCCGCTGTAGAACAGGACCGCGCCCGACATCCAAAACAGCGAATCGAGAAACCAGGCGGCATAGGGTGTATGCGGGACCAATCTACGGTCGCCCCAGAACAGCATCAGGCGCACCGCACGTAACGCGGCATCCCACCAGTGGAAGTTGTGATGGAACTCGACTGGCTCGAGGAGCCAGAAACCGGCTGCTCCGTAAAGCGAGGCTACCGTGAACGCAAAGGCGGCCCGCAGTCCGGCTTTACCTAAATGCGGCGGCTCCGATCCCACGGAGAACCGGTGTCGAGCGAGCCATAAGACACCGCACATCAAAGCCGAACTGAACGCTTCCTCGGGGTTCCAGCCATAGCGAGCAGGTATTGGCAGAAGATGAAAAGCGACCGATCCTACGGCCAGGGCGAACGCGAATTGCCAGGCGCGGCGCTTGTTTGCCCACAGGTGCGCCGCGATCAGAATCATAGCGAACCCTGAAACGAGGGTCAGCGTGCGCGAGAGGCCCGCCAAATCGAGCGGGAACAAGAAGAGCAGCCAGGCGGGCATCTCCGTCGGAACCGGGCCGCCCATGAGCGAAAGGAGGTTCAACGCGCCGCTACCGGCCACAAGCAGCGCTACGAAACGGGCCGCGGCATGAAGCCAGAACGATTCACGGATGGAACGCTGCCTGGACTTCGGTGCAAGACTGCCTTGAGGCGGCTGAAATCGGTAGGTACGCATTGAAGGCTCCTTCGAAGAGTTCGTGCGGCGGTTAGGGCCGTTCAGTTCTTGACGACAGCCTTGGACTTCTTCCCGGTATCTTTCGCAGCCGCCACCACGGACTTGGCAGTGTCGTTGGCTGCCCGGTTGCCTGCCTTCTTGGCCTCGTCCTCGGTCATGAACTTTCCGTTCCTGGTTTTGCCGTAGTAGCCTCCGTCTTTGTGATAGACGCTGGTGTTGAGGTTGACCCAAACCAGTCCCTTGCCTTTGGCGGAAGCGATTTCTTGGTCGGACGCTGCCGGAGGCGAGGTCTTGATGGCGGTTTTGGGTGCAGGCT